>CAMAWP010000371.1 GCA_945861765.1 Akkermansia muciniphila
GTCGAACGGAATTTGACCGCGGATTGCACGGATTTCGCGGATAAGAGCTCATTGCGGACGACGGAGGCCGGATGCCAGATGAAAGAGATCGGAATTCAGATATCTCTCTAAATCATTGCGTCCTTGCGCCTTTGCGTTAGATCGATTAGCCGGATTGGTTCACGAAATGGACGAAATGGCAGTCATTTGACCACTCCGATACGGATGTTGAACCTCCAACTCTGAACGGACAAGCACGGCCGATGGGCAAGAGCCTGTCGCGACGACAAGGGTCTGAGTCTGAAGCCACGTAGTTTATGCTGCGGCCATTCGCGATCTCGGCTTCGGAATTTTTTGTCCAATCTCCCGCGCAGCCCTGAGCCAATTTGAGATGGCTACCTCCGCATTGAAGAGCGCCTCGGCTCGGGAATCGCCATGAGCGGCACAGCCTGAAAGTTCGGGGATTTCGGCAACAAAAATCTGATCCTGCTCATCCCAGTAGATATCGATCTCATATTCGCGCAGTTTCCGAGTTTGTTTCATAGCAACCCCGCTTCCGCTAATACCCTTCGCACTTGTCTTACCTGGTAACCTTTGGCCTCTTTGCCCACTGGCTGCAAGTTGATTATTCCAGATCCCGGCTTTTTGAAGACGTGATGACAGCCCGAGATTCCCTCGCTAAATCCGAGCCCAATGAGCAGGGTTCTCAAATCGTCGAATCGAATGCAGTAATCCGAGTTTGCCCTAAGTATCCTCTCGATGAGCTTCTCACGTTTGGACATTCTCCAGCCTAAATTAAAGTCCTGCCCGCGAATTCGTAGTGCGGTCGGAAGGGGACGAGAGACTCAATCTTCTCCAAGGTTATCCGCCAATCACCATTCATCGGCATTGACTAACGCACAAATTGCTTTTCACCGCGAACGGGAAGCCGCTGCGCGAGTCGCACGCGCGAGTCGATTCAAGATGCTCATCCGCACCTGAGCATCAGGTGCCACGGCTTGAACGGACTCTCGTTCCGATGTCCTCGCTTCGGCCAATGGTTGACCGTCTATCAACATGCACCAAACCGCCAGTTCGCGCTTGTTTCGATCGGGAGCCTCGAAGGCGCGGCAGGAAAAGGGGAGGGGGCGAGAGGACGGAGGCCGGAGAGCGGATGGCAGAGGACCGAGGTCGGAGGACGGATGACGGTTCTGATCTCCGATTTCTGATTTCTGGATTCTGCCTTCTGTCGTCGGTAGATCGATGAGAACTTCTCGTGGCTGGCTCAAGTCGATTGGCTTCCAACCAGCACCGGTCCAGCATATATCCGGCGTATGACCAAGCATGAGCAGCGGCTTTTTGCTCTCTGCAGACCAGGTGGCGAGGAAGATCGTGATGCGGTCGGGGGACGGAGTACGGAGGTCAGTTCCAGAGGACGGAGGACGGACGTCGGAGGACGGTTCTGATATCTGTCGTCTGTCATCTGTCTTCCGTCTTCTGTTCTGTAAAAAGTTCCACTCACGATGTTCGTGGTGCCGAGCGTTTCTTTGACCGAGTCGCTGACCGGTTCGGGGACGAAGGTGTAGCGGGGAATGTTGGTTCGGGCGGAGAGCCAGCTGCCGGAGGACAGATGTCGGACGTCGGGGGTCGGTTCTGACATCTGGCATCCGTCCTCCGTCGTCTGTCCTCGACCGTTCAGTCGACCGATGTCGGTATTCCAACTTTAAACCAAAAAGGAAACGAGGGGCAACAGCACCACCAATGCGCTCCGGACTTGGATCCTTGCACGCGAGCTTGAATCACGCTCGTCTTCCGCGAGCTTGTGTAGGCTAAAGGCGTGCCGAAAGATCACTTGGTCCTCCGCATCATGCCGTCCCACGGTGGACCAATGGGATGATCCGACGCCTCGTTTCGCAAGAAAGGAAACCCAGGCTGGTGGCAAGCTCATCCGACGAACCTGCGACGTGAACACAAACTGTTCATCAGCCGGAAATTTTCTCGGCCTTCGACTCGATCCCTGTTCGTATTGTTGACTCCCCTTTTGTTGGACATAACTTCTCCCCGCTCTATTTTATTCGAAGAACGGCTCCTGCCACTGACAAGGTTCTTTGCCAATCGCTCCCCGGCGCGATCTGTTGCGGCAAGGATTCCTCCTGCTGACGGAATGGCTGTTCGGGTGGTTAAACTATCCTATCGGCGTCGCAGTGGCAGTTGCCGCTTACTCAAAGACATGACATCTCTGAGATTTTCCCTTCCATTGGCGTCGATTGTTTTCATGGACATCCTCTCACGTGAACGCAAGAAAAAGTTATTCACATTCAGCAATTCTCCACGCCCGATCTTCTGCGACTCGGTTCGGCGACGAACAGGACTTCGATGGTCAGATCGTCTGCGGGGAGGTCATCAGCAAATCTGCGGCGGCTGGTTGATCCAGTTTTGCCCTTCTCTCACCCGTGCCGACGGATCACACGATCGGCAGCGCCGGGGCGATGCTCTCGACACGTTCACTTCGCAGCGCGGCGTAATGTCGCCGAACCATCCACCACTCACGCAAAGCACCCGATCTGCGCGAAGCGGGATGAGCTGTACCCGCAGAGCAAGGTGAGAGGATGGTGAAGCGGCCTGTCAAATCGTACATCCCGTGCCCGACATCGTCGTTTAGCTGAGACGGCTCTATCAGCAACGCATCTGCGTTTACTCCAGGTACAGGAACGTATTGCTGGCAACAAGCATCTGGCAAAAGTCTGTCCAAACAGCCTCTTGAATGTTGTCGTTGCCGGTATATTGCGACGATTGCTTTTCCAGGAACTCCTCTGCGGCGCGGCGTTCTTCCGTGTTGGGCAATCGTCCCAGAGCATGGCGAAACGCCAGATGAATCGCTGTCGCCTGATCTTTTCCGGCCTGCGGGCGAACTCGCCGAGCAAACGCTTTGCTTCGCTCCCGCACAAACTGCGAGTTCAGCAAGGCGAGCGATTGCAACGGAACGGTGGCTGAGCTGCGCCGGGTGCAATTGAGGCCCGTTTGCGCGCCATCAAAAATTTCCAGCATCGTCACTGGCTTCGTCCGCCGCTGTTGAAGATAAAGCGAGCGGCGCTTAGCCCCGGCCGATCTTTCATTTACCACGAACTGACCCTCGTCAGTCTTGTCAGCCGGGATGTACGGGCCGCCTGCCTTCGAATCAAGCTCCCCAGACACGAACAGCATGGCGTCGCGGAGCGACTCGGCATCGAGACGTTGCAGACGGAAACGCCAGAGCAACTGGTTGTCGGGATCGGTCGCATAGGCACTTTCACGAAGTCCGCTGGTTTGACGGTACGCCGCCGAAGTCACAATCAGCCGGTGCAAGTCTTTCGCGCGCCACCCCGACTGTATGAACCGGGTGGCCAAGTAATCCAATAGTTCTGGATGAGTCGGTTTCGAGCCAGTCACGCCGAAGTTGTCCACCGTTGCCACGAGCCCATCGCCAAAATGACGTTGCCAAATCCGGTTTGCCAGCACGCGCGCCACCACCGGATTTTCCGCCGAAGTCAGCCAACGAGCCAAGGCGAGCCGACGACCAGAGCTCTTCTGGTTTTCATCGAGTGCCGTTGTCCGATAACTATTGTCCGACGTGCACAGGATGGCTGGAACGCCCGGCTGCACAGCGTCTCCTTCCACCGCGTAATTCCCTCGAACAAGAATGTGGTGCAAGGGCGGCTCTATCTCCGGATCAGTCACGGTCGCGATTTGTGGTAGCTGAGCAGGCCGTTCGCCCTCGCGTTTCTTGGCTGATTCCTTGAGAGCATTGTAGCCCGCGTCAAGCTCCGGAAATCTTCCCAGCACTCCGTCATCCTTGATTTGCCACAGAGCCTCGTGCTTCTTCAAAAGCGCTTTCATTTCGTCAGTCCGCTCTTTCTCTTTTGTTTCAAGCGCCTTGCTGAGTCTCGACCGATCCGGCTCCGTGACCTTCTCCAGGTTTTCATTCAGGATAACCTTGCGAAAAGGTACGACGATTCCTTCGAGGCTTTCCTTGACGGCTTTAAGCTCCCGCTCGAATTTTCCAATTTGCTGGTTGTTTTCTTCGCGCTCGATGCGAAGCCCTGCCGTCACAACACGCTCGCTGGGTTTGAGCCAACGCTCAGGATTGTACGCAGGACGAAAAACCGCTTGGAGTTGATAATACTCCGCCTGAGTGACTGGCTCGAATTTGTGATTGTGACACCGGGCGCATTGAATCGTCAGCCCGAGGAACGCTGAGCCGAGGATCTGCAAGTTGCCTTCGATCACGGAATAGCGATCCACCTTTTGTTCGAGCGGATTGCCATCGCTTTCCCCCGTGCCATCCGGGGCATTGCGGAGAAAATGCGTCGCGGTCAACGCTTCGATCATTCCGGGCGTGACATCTCCGGTGGGTCGGTAGCCGATCAGTTCGTCTCCCGCAATCTGCTCCTGAATAAAGCGGTCAAACGGCTTGTCGTTGTTCAGCGCGTTGACGACATAATCGCGATATTTGTAAGCAAGGGGCCGATCTGTATCCGAATCGAAAAAGCCGTTCGAATCGGCGTAACCCACAGCGTCGAGCCAATGCCGCCCCCAGCGCTCACCGAAGTGAGGCGAGGCCAACAGGCGTTCGACGAGCTTCTCGTAAGCATCGGGATTTTGGTCAGCGACGAACGCATCGACGTCATCGGGTGACGGTGGGAGACCATGCAGATCGAAACTTAGTCGCCGAATCAACGTAGCGCGGTCCGCTTCTTCCGACGGATTAAGATTGTCCTTTTCCAACCGAGCGAGCACAAAGCGGTCGATGGCATTCCGGACCCAATTCTTGCTTTTCACCTCGGGTTCGGGCGGCGGCATTGGAGGCTGGAAAGCCCAATGCTTGGGGGCCGGGATATCTTTCGCCAACAAGTCGTCCCGGCTTGCGACCGGCGCCAGAATAATCGACGTCAGAACCACCAGCCGCTCCAAGCGCAGGATTGCTGAGCACATGCTTTGAAATTCCGTTAACATCGCCGTTCTATTTCAGTTCGTGCAAGCCGAGCTCATCCAGCGCATGGTTCAAGTGCAGATGAAGTCCCGTTTCTCGATTGTGTCGGTCCAAATTTTGAAGATCTTCTTTCATCAACTCGACGAGCCTTGCGCGCATGGCAGGTTCTTTGGCGGCGGCACGCGGGGTCAATCCATCCAAGCCGGAATGACTCGTATCCAAAAGCTCCGCGTAATGCTTATCATGCGCCTCTTGCAGGCGTTGTTCCTCCGACTCTCGCGAGAGCCGAGCCGTCTCAGGCTTGGACCCCGCTTCCACTGGCTTTGATGCGGCATCTCGGATGCCCGCAGAGCTGTCCGATGGCCGTCGGCTGTCCCAATACGCCGTCGCCTCCTGCAACGCATCTGCCGCCGCTTTCTGTTCCTGAGCACGCTTGGCTAGATCGGTAATCTCTTCGCCTTGGAACCGAACCAAATCGCCGAGTTCACGCGTCACTGTCTCCTTGGCCGGCTCGAATATTTCCGGCGCGGAGGTCTGAATGAACAATCTCTTGTCGTAAAGGCGCATCATGACCAGGGTTCGAGCCTTCGGCATTTCTTGTTCGCCGCCGACGGATTGGCCAAGAACGAGCCAACTGAAAACGGCGCGTGGAGTTTCCAAGCCTTCCTCAGCTATCGGTTCCTCGGATTTGAATACTGGCTTGCTCTTGAGGACGGCCTCGACTTTCTCGTACGACTCGACGAACTCGTAAACAGCGGCACATCGGTGTGTCTCCATCTGACTCATCAGGTACGATCTGTATTCTTCGGCGATCTCTCCGATCAAGCGGACCATCTCGGTCAGGTTTTCCGAGAGAAACTGCTTTACCGATAAATCAGGCCGATCCTTCGCGGCGACTGCCACGAGCGATTCAACCTCTTGCTTCCAGATGGGCCAGATGGTGGACGGTATCGCCTGACCCGCTCCATCGATGCGGCTGAAATGCGGATAATGCGTAACGCAAGCCAGAAGCCGTGAAAAGCGCGGCACCCGCGACGATGGGCCGCGATCGAACACGATGAAGGGTCCGGATTCCAGCCCAAACAAATCGAGACACTCCGTCCTTTGACTGTCCAATGACCTTTGAATCTCGATGACGGTCACAAAGGAGTGGCGACGATATCCCATCATCAACCGTTCGTCGTTGTTCAAGCCTGTCCAGCCCTCGGCTTCCCATCGATCCGACAGTGTCTTGCCCTCCGCATCTCGCCGGAAAGACAACACGTAGCCAACCGCGTCGCTGAGAGCCGCTGCCGTCTTGGCGTCCAGATTTTCCTTGTCCGGCATGGCTGCGCCGCAGATTTTTTCGAAATTCACCTTGCCCCATTTCTTCTGGATGTAATCAGCCGCTCTGAAGGTCCATTCTCGTTCGATACTCAACCAGCCATCGTAAGCCGCCACGCCAAACGGAAAGAACGAGCACTCTTTCGGGCAACTGATCTTGCTTCCACGATGCGATCCGCAACAAGCAGGACAAATCAGCCCGCCCAGTGCAGGGCACGGCCGTTTACCCGTCTTGCCGCACATGGGACATTTCTGAGGCAAAGTCATGGTCCAATGTTGGGCAAAGATTTGGAGAAGGCAAGGACTTGGATCGTTGGTGAACGCTCAAGTTTGTTGCACGATCTGAAAGCTGCTCCGAAGAATCTGCGGCTACCTTCCGCCAGGAGGCGAAGATCGCTCAGCGTTCTCACGAAGCCGCGGGGACCATTCGCGA
>CAMAWP010000372.1 GCA_945861765.1 Akkermansia muciniphila
ATGGCGGTAATTAGAACCGCCGCGAAAAGTTTTTCCGATTTCCCATCGAAGACGGCCAGCCAGCCCACGCTCGCCCGCCACGCGAAGACCAGAGTCAGCAGGCCGGTGGTCGTGATGGCCGCCGGCAAACTCCAGCGGACGCCGCGCGCGCCCAGCACGCCCCACAGAATCGAGAGCGCGCCAAAGGTGCCGCCGGACATCAGCGCCGTCTTCGCTTTTTCCGGATTCGACAAGTAGCCGGCCAGCCCCATGACCATGAGGAAGCCGCCATAAAGAATCAGATATCCCGCCGTCTTGGTATTCATGGTGGAAAAGGTTCGTTTTACATCATTCACGAGGTGCGGACCCCGTCACTTTTGGAATCAACTTCTCGAACGCCGGGAGTTTATCGCCTTCGGAACACGGCCCCGTCAGGTATTGGAGCGGGTTGAGACTGACACGGTTTGGTGTCATGTCTCGGTTTCTCGTTTGAGCGCGTTCACCTCGGTTCATTCGTTTAGTCCCCAGCGCACCTGCGCCGTGGTGCAATGGTAACGAGCCCTGGCGAACCGTTGCGCGTTGCGCGAAACTCTCCGCTGCCGGACGCCGCCCGCCGGAAATCGGTGGTGCGATTAAAACTCGCTCCATGCGCCTCTGGACCGGCTCCACCAGCAACTCGCGTATCATTTGGAGCAGCGCGGGCACATCGACTGGCTCCTCCACCAACGCACAGGCTCCGGTGGCTTCAGCCAGGTACCGGAGTGCGGGTCGCCGGGTAACCACGACAATGGGCAGGAACGGATTTTCCTCGGTGATTTCATCAATGGCCTCCCAGCCTTGCTCCGTCGGCAAATCGAGCTTCATCAAGAGCATCTCGATTTCACCCGCGTCAGATTTCTCGATGGCCTGCTCGACGTCTTCAGCCATGACGACCTCATACGATTCCCCTGAGAATGAGTTGCCTAACGAACGGAGGAGCGACTCGTTGTCGTCGTCCACCAGGAGGACTTTATGTTTCATGAGTATGTCTTTCATGTAGTTTGGGCCAGAGAGTGGTGGCCGGTGCCGGCCAGCAGATGGGGCCGCGCTGGCTGGCCGAGCAGGACATTGACAGTGTGGACCAACGAGGCCGCGCTGAATGGCTTTTCCAGTAACGCGCCGACCTGACTGGCCACCGTCAACTCGAACGCCGTTTTGCTTTCGGTCAGGATAATGACGGGCGCGTTCGCGTTGTGTACCGTCACGCGCTCGAAGATTTCCCACCCCAGCCGGAGCGGCTGGTTGAGGTCCAGCAGCACCAGATCAATGTGCCACCGGTCACAAGCCTCGACCGCTTCCTGCGGCGTGGCAGTCAACACCACTTCGTAGTTCGCCGCCGCCAACGCCCGGTTCAAATTCAGCCGGGTGAGCGAGTCCGTGCTCATCATCAAGGCCAGAACAGTCTTTTTCATACGCTGCCTTTCCCGAACGAAGGGTTTCGCTTGCAGGTGCATGGATCGAGATGGGTTCGCTGTTGAGGCTGCGTGGCCACGCCGAGCGCCGTTGAGATTGTGGCGCACTCAACCAGCGAGTGTTTGCTGGACGCTTCCGATTGCAGTTCTGGTTTCATGTTTCGTCGTATCCGTTCGTGCTCTGGTCATCGCGCAGACAAATCCTCATTAGCCGCCGGTGTGCCACGCCCCGACCGCCGCTAAAACCGCTCAAAGGTGGGGCATTCGCGAAGATTGTCGGGAGGGAAGGCGCGCGCGGTGGCTGACGTCCTGCCACCGGTGGAAGCTGGCTGGCCACTTTGACGCCGCGAGCGCCGGCGTCCGCGAAGACTCGCCGGTGACGGGATGAGGGACGTTCGTCCCTGCATCACGCGAACGAGACGATCATGCGCGTCAAGCACGTCGGAATTGGAATTGGGCTTGGCACCTGCTAATACTCAGATCGAATGAAGCAGAAAAAGATCATCAAGGAACTCTGCCGCGCCTACGCGATGGAGTTGGAGGCGGTGCAAAACTACATCGCCGCTTCCGTCAACCTCGACGGCGTGCGCTCAGATGTGATCAAGAAGGCTCTCGCCGCTGATGTGATCGTCGAATTGCAGCACGCGCAGCAACTTGCCACCCGCATCAAGACCATCGGCGGTCTGGTGCCCGGCTCGCTCGACTTGCCGCGCGGGCAGAAGTCGCTTCAGCCGCCCAAGGACACGACCGACGTGGTCGCCGTCATCAAAGGCGTTACCTCCGCCGAGGCGGCGGCCATCGCCCAATACAATCGGATCATCAAACTGTGCGACGGCGTGGACTACGTGACGCAGGACATGGTCATTCAAGTCCTCGGCGGCGAGGAGGATCACCGCCGCGAGTTCATCGGGTTTCTCAAAGAGTATGAGAAGTGATAGCATCGCGACGGTATGAACAGCAAATTCGCCCCGAAGTATCGTGCTGCCACCCACCTCCTGGGCGCGCTCCTCGCCATTGGCGTCATCATCTGGGCGGAATCGGATGTGTGGCGTTCCGTAAACTACCTCCGGCAGCAATCTGAGTCCGGCGCTTCTGAACGCTTCCATCTTTCCGGCCAACTGGAAGGCAAGATACGGGCGCTGAATCTCGACCTGCTTCACTATTCATTGAAGGCATCCCCTGAACTTAAAGCCATCATCGAAAAGGAATCGGAGTTACTCCGCACATGGCTGCCGGACCATCGGGACTTGCGTTCCACCCTGCCGCAGCGCGCGCTGCTGGACGAGGCGGAGGCGATTTACGAACGCTACGCTGCCCACGCGCGGCTGTTGATGCAAACCAACCAGACGCAACTCGCGCTGCCGGCCTGGCGAGCGCAGAAGGAAACTCTCCTCGGGGAGATGCTGGCGCTAATCGGTACCTTGAGCCTGGCCGAAAGGACCGCCCTGTCCGAGCTCATGGAGCAGACGCAAAGCAGCATGGAGATGATTCACCGCAAGCTCATCTTCTCGTCGCTTGTACTGGTCGCGATGGGTGCAATCTTGGGCACGCTGGCCTATCGCGGCTTCGTCACCCCGCTGCGGTCGCGATTGCTCCAGAGCCAGCGCGTGATCGAACGTCAGGAAAAGCTGAGTTCGCTCGGGGTGGTGGCCGCCGGCGTGGCGCATGAGATTCGCAATCCCCTCACTTCCATCAAAGCGCGCCTGTTCACGCAACAATCGTTGCTGGATGCGAAGTCCGAAGCGCTGGAGGACAACGTGTTCATCGCCGAAGAAATCTCGCGGCTGGAAAAGATCGTGGCCGACTTCCTCGCCTTCGCCCGTCCGTCCGATCCGCAGATGATTGTGCTCAAGGCGACGCAGCCCTTCCGCGATCTGGACGGACTCATTCGGCCTGTTTTGAGCGCAGCGAACATCCAGTTGAAAACCGAATTTCTGGCCGACCCGCTCATCAAGGCCGACTCCGCGCAATTGCGGCAGGTGCTCATCAACCTTGTGCAGAACGCCGGCGAGAGCATCGGCCGCGATGGCACCATCACCTTGCGCACCCGCACCCGCACCCGGAAGCTCGGCCGCTTCAGCGGTTCCACGACCGTGGCCGTGCTCGAAGTGGAGGACACTGGCCCTGGCATCCCGCCCGATGTGGCCAAACGACTCTTCGATCCGTTCTTCACGACGAAAGCCAGCGGCACCGGGCTCGGCTTAAGTATCGCCGCGCGCATCCTTGAAAAGCACGGAGGAACCCTAGAGTATCAGACCGAACCGAATCGCGGGACGATTTTCTGCCTGGTCCTGCCCATTGCCGCAAGTGAAACATGAGTGAACCGAAACTGCTGTTGATTGAAGATGACCGCCGGACCGCGCAATCGCTGGAGCGCGTGCTCAAGGCGAAGGGCTACGCCGTGTCGCTCGCCGACCGTGGCGACGAGGGTCTGAAGCGCGCCAAGAACGAAACCTTTGACGTGGTCGTGACCGACCTGCGGATGCCCGGCATGGGCGGACTCGAACTGGTGCGCGAACTCCACGCCGCCAAGCCCCGCCTGCCCATCGTGCTGATGACGGCCTTTGGCACCACCGAGACGGCGATTAATGCGACCAAGCACGGCGCGTTCGAGTATCTGCTGAAGCCCTTCGAGATGCCGGAACTGATCGAAGTGGTGGGCCGCGCTTTGGCGAGCGCACGACTCATGACCGAACCGGTGGAGGTCGGCAACGACAAGACCGACGGCCAGGCCATCGTGGGTCGGAGCCGCGCGATGCAGATGGTTTACAAGGAAATTGGCCGGGTCGCCGGCACGGTGGCCACGGTGTTGATTCGCGGCCAGACTGGAACGGGCAAGGAACTCGTCGCCCGCGCCATCTATCAGCACAGCGAGCGCGCGGCAAAACCGTTCATCGCCGTGAATTGCGCGGCGATTCCCGAAACGCTCTTGGAAAGCGAACTCTTCGGCCATGAGCGCGGCGCGTTCACGGGCGCGGACCAGCGGCGCATCGGTCGCTTCGAGCAAGCCCACCAGGGCACGCTCTTCCTCGACGAAATTGGCGACATGAGCGCCTTCACCCAGGCCAAGCTCTTGCGCGTCCTTCAGGACAAAGTCATCCAGCGCGTCGGTGGCAAGGAGAACATCCCAGTGGACGTGCGCATCATCGCCGCGACGCACCGCGATTTGGAAAAGGCCATCGCCGAGAAACATTTCCGGGAAGATCTCTACTACCGACTCAGTTCGGTGGTCATTCGCCTGCCGCCGCTGCGCGAACGCGCCGAGGACCTCCCCGACCTGGCCGGCTATTTTTCCCGCAGGTTCAGCAAAGAGTTGAACCTTGCCGGGAGCGCCCTTCAGCCCGAGGCACTGGCCTGGCTGGGCGAACAGTCTTGGCCCGGCAATGTGCGGGAACTTGAGAACATCATCCGCCAGGCGCTGTTGCTCAGCCGCGGCTACCCCATCGCGCGGCAGCACTTCGAAGCCGTCGCCGCCAAATCCACCGAACCCGCGTCGGTGGCCAGCGGTGGCGCGTCCATTGAAGCCTCCATCGACGAATGGCTGAAAGCCGCCAAAGACGGCGCGACCCTTGACGTTCACGCCAAAGCGTTCGAGGCCATGGAGCGGGTTTTGTTCAGTCGCGCCATCGCGTTGGCCCAGGGCAATCAAGCCAAGGCTGCGCGCTGGTTGAATGTCTCGCGCCAAACCATGCGCGAAAAATTGCGCGCCTTCGGACTCAAGGACGAAGCCGGTGCAGACGGGGAGGACTGACCACCACAGTTCCTTTTTTACGATGGCGTCGAAGCCATCATCCACGAACTCTGGCTTCGCTATGGTGCGGACAAGTCCTTCAATCCTGACAACCTGACAGTCACATCCGGCCAGCGATTGGCCACCCTGGCGTTCATGCGCGGAGATTCCCCACCGGATTTCCCTGTATTCGCTCCAACATGGCGTGCCGGTGCCCTGGCATTGCGGCAGCTAGAGAGATGTTGTCCGTCACAACATGATCGAAACCAACAAACCAGCCGAAAGAAACACGCCATGAAATTTATCCTTAACCACCGCTGGCTGCGGCCGGACGAACGTCTCACCGCCCTGGTGAAACGGAAAATCTCCAGACTTTCCGCCTTGGTGCGCATTGAAGCCGCTGAAATCACGCTGGCGAGAAACATGGATAGCCTTCCGCCGTTTTCGGCAAAGGTTCGTCTGGCTGTTCCCGGCCCGGATCTGTACTCCGAGGGAAACGATTACACGCCGGAAGCGACCATCCACAAAGTGCTGGCCAAGCTCACGCGCCAGATTCGCCATCGCAAAAGAAAGCGGCTCACGAAGCGGCGAAGCGGCGAGGAATGCGGTTCGTGGACCGAGGTAGCCCTTCCGCTCGCATTGCAGACGGCTTGACGACCAACGCGATGATTCATCCGATTATTCCCGTAGCCCTGCCGGGAGCAACGACCCCTGCGCGCCGGGAATCACTTCGCCCGCTCTCCGACCAACTGCGCGATCTTTCGTCGCGTCTTGGCCACGAGCGAGTACGTCTGAATGAAATGATGGCGGTGTTTCAGGGGCGCACCCTCAACATCTTTATCATCCTGCTGTGTCTGCCATTTCTGCTGCCGCTGCCTCTGCCTTTTCTCTCCACACCGTTCGGAGTGCTCATCGCCCTGACGGGACTGCGTATAGCGCTGCGGCGAAAGCCGTGGGTGCCGGCATGGCTCGCGAGCAAGCAACTGCCCGCCGGCTTCCTGCCCAAGCTGCTCGCTGCCGCCGGACGCGTCACGGGTTGGCTGGAAAACGTGGCGCGTCCACGTTGGGTGTCGGCGGCCAATCTGCGCAGCTTTCATCGCTTGACGGGCGCTCTCATTGCGCTCGCCGGCCTGCTGCTCCTGCTGCCGATTCCGGTGCCACTGACCAATCTATTTCCCGCCAGCGCCGTGTTGTTGTTCGCCACCGCCAGCCTGCGTCGCGACGGACTGTGCTTCCTCGGCGGCTGCGTGATGCTGGTCTTTTCACTCTGCTTCTTTGGCGTCCTTTGTTTTGGCGGGGTCGAAGCCGTGAACTGGTTTTGGAAATGAGAAGACAACCCAATTTCTGCAACTCCTAACGATGAAGAATTATCTCCTCACTCTGCTGGTTGCAACCGTCTATCTGCTTCACCAGGATTTCTGGAACTGGAACAAGACCGAGCCGCTGCTCTTCGGCTTCATGCCCATCGGCCTCGCGTATCACGCCGCCTATTCGTTTGCCGCAGCCGCCTTGATGTGGCT
>CAMAWP010000373.1 GCA_945861765.1 Akkermansia muciniphila
GGGCCAAACTCAAGGCCGTGGCAAATTGGAAAAGCAACACCAACAGGCTTGTTCCATTAAACAGATCTGGCTCTATCCAATACACCCACACTTCCGCAAAATCCTTTGCGCTTAACGCCCCTCGCCACCGGGTTTACCGAATGTTTACGCGCGGGCTTGCTCGGTGCCCTGGCCATGAACCGTGTGAGCCACGGCCCAGAGATGTTCGCTGGCGTGATGAAAATCCAGAACGTGGATGGCGGTGCTGAAGCGGCCTTGCGCCAGATTCCATAACCAAACGGCACCATCGATCACGACGTAAATTTTCTTGGCCCGGTCCAATCCGCGTCGAAGCGCCTGGGTTTGCACTGCGGCCCCGAAATCCACGGGAGTGGTTTCTGGCGGAGAGGCCACCACGTATTTGCGCACGAGCAGGCCGCGTCCGGAAGCGGTCTTGACGCTTTGTTCCAAGCGGTAAATCACCGCGCTTTTGACTTCTTTGCACTCCACCTGCTCGGCTGACTTTTTGCGGCGACCGGCTCCCCAATCCTTTCCCCGCCGACGCACCAGCCAACCATCCATCATGATCACCATTGAGAACTCGGGCTCCGGGGTCGTGAGCCTGGGCGCAGGCAACACCAACACACAGGCAGGCTCTCCCAGTCGCTGCACCACCGCATGCACCAAGTCGTCGCTGACCGGCGTTCCCCAGCGCGTGGCGGTGGCGGCGGCTTTCTCATAGGAACCGGTGGCCGTGGCATTAAAAGCCAGGCGGGATTGTAACTCGGGACTAATCCGTTGGCGCGTGAGATTGATCCAGCGTCCCAGCGCGGTGGAAAAGCCGCGCGTGGTTTTCAAGACGATCACCCCCGCGCAGGTTATGATTTTGAGTCTTTGTTTCTTGCGGTATTTCAAGAGCAGGCCGCTTTCCGGGCAGATCGCGCCCCAATCGTTGACTTGTTTCTGGGCTTGGGTTTCCAGACGCTCGCGCGTCCACTCGCGCCCTTCGGCCAGGACGGATTGTTCCAAACTCAAAAGCCAATTCATCTGCGGAGGCGGTAAAGGTAAATGGCTTTTCGCGAGACCTCCAAGCGGTGCGTCCGGTCTTGCCGGGAGCGTCCCGTGGTCTCACCGGCATACTGCCAATTGGCCGCTCGATAGCAGATGCCTTGGTAGCGCGTGGTATCCACAAAGGTTTCCAGCCACTTCAATCCATGACCATACTTGGCCTGCCAATCCCCGCTGATCTGCAACGCGACCCGGCCCAGAAGATGGCTGGCTAAATGCGGGACCCGCATCCAAGGCAGGACCAGGAAACGGGTGTTGTTGGCCAGGCGCGACAACTCCGTCGCTCGTTCTTCAGAAGTCCAATTCAAATAAGCATCACGCGCCCGGCAGCGCCAGGCCGGCGCTCCGAACAACAGGCAGGCTATCTCGCGTCCGGCGCCGTCATAAGCCAAATAACCGAGGTTCTCACCCACCACGCGCAAACCTAAATAGTGGTGGCGGTCCAACAGATAAGCCCAGCGTCCGGCTTCCGGAGTGCCGGGGTTTACCACCTCCAAGCCAACCGGCCCTACGTCTTGGACAGAGCCTTCCCACCGCGACGGTTCCTCCCACGCGCAAAGCTCTGCGACTGACTTGCGCAGGCGTCGCTTCTTTTCCTGGAGCACGGGCAAGCCAATCCAACCCCTGGCCTCCAATTTCAACAGAAAACTCCGCGCGGCAAAATCCTTCAAACGCCCACGCTCATTGCGCCAATCCCAACAGACGCACAACTCGCAAGCTAAACGCTTGCCGCTCCAGCTGGGGTTCTGCTCGATCCAGCCTCGGAGCCAGTCAAGCCGATCGGCATCCTCCCGCATTCCCTGCACCACAAATGAACTCATTCCTGGATATCAATAGCTCGCTGCCTTGTGATAGTCCGGCGAAAACTGTCCTCATTCAGAGATGCGCCCGTTCCCTCACGACTCTTGGGCGCCCGGTCAGCTCTCGACCGCTTCCTGGACAAACTTGCCGCCACTCAAGCAGAAACGCTTGTGGGTTTGGTGCGATTCCACTCACGCGCGCGGGTCCTGATTCATCCCGGCCCGATCCACCCAGTCGCCACTCAAATGAACACTTCCATCCACTGGGATTCCACCGGCAGCGGCACCAACATCGCCGATGGACTGAACGTCGCCACGCGAGAATTCACGCGTTTCCCCAAAGCGGCCAAGAGGAAGATCATCCTGCTCACCGACGGTGGATCCAATCAAGGTGAAGACCCCGTCCTCGTCGCGGCGTCGATCAAGGCGGCGGGAATTCAACTGGACATCATCTGCATCGGCGGGTCTCCCGATGATATCAATGAACCAGACCTCAAGAAAATGGCTTCGATTGTCGATGGGGAACTTCGTTGCTGGTTTATCAAGTCGGTCGACGGATTGATGCTGCGGTTTGAAGCCCTGGCGCTACGCGAAATCAGGTGATCTCAAATCCCGCATATCTGAAACAGCCTGCATCGATCATCCCGAAAAGGAGAAATCGCAGTCTCGCGGTCCTGGAGACGCAGGAATCTGAAGAGGGTACCTTGACGGACAGCAACGTCCTTATTGAGTGCCGCAATCATCCGTTGGAGTGCGAGCGGAGCGGACGCCTGAGTTGTTGATTAATCGGCCAATATGCCCAATGAGATCCTCAGCCTTCCCCGTTTGCCGGCTCGCCTGAACATGGATGAGATCGGTCGAATCCTCGGGTTCACGCGGGATGAACTGAGTGTGTTGCTTCGCACAAAGCAGCTCATACCCCTCGGCAAACCCGCCGCGAACGGTCACAAGTTTTTCGCCGCAGTGGAGATTGAAGAACTGGCTAAGGATAAGGCATGGCTGGACAAGGCAACGAAGACAGTGGGACGCGCCTGGCAGGAGAAGAACCAAAGCAGGAGCAGAAGATGAATGCGGGCTAAACGAGGCTGGGAATCAGGACAGAGCGCGCGGAGATAAACTCCGCGCTCTTTTTTTGACGCGGTCTATGCCGCCTTCGACGGCATCTTCACGATCTTACGCTCGTAATGTTCCAGAGCCGGGAGGGAAACGTCTGCGTGTTTTGCATACTCACGATGCACAGCTTTGCTGTTATGACCGAGGGATTCCATAGCGGATCGTTCCGGGTAGTTCGCTCTCTTTGCCCGTTGCGCCCACGAATAGCGATAGCAGTGGAGCGTAATGTCTGTCGGTAAACCGAGGCGGCGACAGCAGCGCTTGAATTCAGTCGCGCGGTGTCCGGCAGACATGCCAATAATGTTTGGAAACAGTGCGCCGGATTGGGGCAACTTTTTTAGGACGGAACCCGCACAACTGCCAAACGCAGAATCCTTTGCGGCCCGTTTTCATCGAATCCGCGTCTCGCCTTGTTTGGCTTTGAAAATCTCCTCAAAAACTGTCTGCCAGCTTCGGAGGACGGTTGCGGGATCGGCTGCCATCAGGTAGGTCCGTGCGATTTGTAGATTCAAGCTCGGCTGCGCTTGTGCTTCGATCTTCGCGTGAAAGAGCCGCTGCGCTTCAGTTTTTTCTTTGGTCTTAAGGCTCTCCTGTTTGCCCGTGAGGCTATCCTTCATGTAGTAAACGCCGCCGCGCTGGTATAGATAGAATCGTTTCTGCATATCGAACTTCAGGTTTGGTGAGCCTACCGAAGTTCGACCTGCTCGCGTTACGAGATAGTGGAAAGATACTCACGGATTTTGAGCGGAAAGTGAGCGGATCTCTTTTTTGCTGTCAGTTTTGTTGACACCACCACTTTGCGTCCTCCTAAACCATTGAAGCCCAAGCATTCAATTTGGAGGCGAGGGTCGGAATCGGACTGTGTTCCCGAGACAGAACACCAACAAAATGCCTTATTTCATTCGGAATTCAAGAGGAATTCGCCTTAACTCAGCACTACTGTTTCACTCCTCTGGCAGTATTTTCACTGACAGTCGGGTTCCACCACACCGAAGCCAATCCAGCACCGATAATTGGTCAGGTCGTCAAAACTGGCAGTATGATCGAACCGCTGCAACACGTTCATGCCCATTATGCACACAGCAATTCCGCCTGCATCAGCACGGCACAGTCTTCATGGCTTCCTCCCGTAAGTCGGACGGGCATCCTCACGCACCGACGCACCATCACAATGCGGAACGGGTCTTTGGCGTCCTTGAACCGGTTCGCCAACTTGCGGAGCTACAACGTCCCCGCCTCCAAGAAGCTGAAATAGCCCGTCCGGTTGAAGATGATGTGGTCGAGCATGTCGATGCCAACGATGACTCCAGCGGCTTTGAGTTGCGCGGTGATGTCGATGTCGCTGGGCGATGGTTCGAGTCCGCCGCTGGGGTGATTGTGGGCAACGATGACGGCGGAGGCGCGGTCGGACAGTGCATCGGCAAAGACTTCGCGCGGATGCACGGGGCTGCGGTCGATCAGGCCGATGGACACCACCCGGATGTTCAAGATTTCATTCGCGCCGTTGATGGTGGCGCAGAGGAAATGCTCCTGCTTGCGGTCGGCGTAGTGGCGGACGTGGGGCAGCAGGTCGGCTGGTGTCACGATCTTCGCGCCTTCGGGTTTGATGCGGCGGCGGGCAAACTCGATGGCCGCGAGAATCAAAGTCGCCTTGGCATCGCCGACACCGGCGAACTGCGACAAGTCTTCGGCTTTCACGTCGAGCCCCTTCTCGTCGATGAGCCGCGCGAGTTTCGAGGCAAGGGTCATCACGTCCATGCCGGGAGTGCCTTTGCCGAGGAGGACGGCCAGCAGTTCCTGATCGCTCAATGACTTCGCCCCCTTCCGCAGCAGCTTTTCGCGCGGACGGTCGGCTTCGGGAATGTCGTGGATCGTCTTGCTCATGTCGTCACGCAGCGAGGGACAGATGGGTTTGGATGACGGTCACGGCCATGATGTCGAAGATGCCGCCCGTGTCCGTGTATTTTGGGTCGGCGAGTTCGTCATAGCGGCCGTGTGCATCGTAGGTCGTCTGAATGTCGCCGTTGACCTGGCCGCGATACGGTCCTTCGAGATAAATGCGGTCGTCGCGGTGCGCGTGGACGGTGGTGCGAATGGCAGGGTCGGCGATCTTCTCTTCGGTCACCTGCTTGATGTAGAGCGCCTCCTCGTCGGTGATGTCGAACTTGGCGCGAATCTGAGCAATCACGTCCTGCACGGAGACCTTCACCGGCACCGGGCCTGCGCCGCCTTTTCCTTTACCAGGCTGGAGCTTCACCGGACCGCCGCTGGTCATCACGCCCTGATACTGCACCGCCGCCTTGGTGACGATGGTGGCGCGAATCTGCTTCATCAGGTCGGACACGGTTCCGGTTTTGATGAGCTGCGGGCCGACCCATTCCGCGAAAGTGACGAACTCCTGAATCGCTGCCGGATAGGTGAAGAAGCAGGTGAGGAAATGGTAGCTCTTCACGAAGCGGGCCAGCAGATAGACGAACGCCTTGCGCTCTTCCCAATCGGTGAGCTTGGCCTGAAAGCGCGTCCGCAACGCGTTCACCTGGAATTGCAC
Organism: Akkermansia muciniphila; assembly: GCA_945861765.1. GTDB lineage: Bacteria > Verrucomicrobiota > Verrucomicrobiia > Limisphaerales > SIBE01 > SIBE01. The sequence goes on from CAMAWP010000373.1 coordinate 5,509, forward strand.
CTGCGCATCCGTCCCGCTCTTGAGCAGCGCGAGCACGTCGGCGGCGTCCTTTTGAGTGAAGACGCCCGCGGCGAGAATCTCCGCGTGTATTTTCGGGCAGGTTTCTTGATCCGGTTCCTCCGGCTCGAACGGCGTGCCCTTCCGATACTTCGCAAAAGCTTTCAGGATTTGCTTCGCGTTGTTGGTGAAGTCCACGACCACGACATCCTTCTTGCCGTGGTGGCAGCGGTTCAGGCGCGAGACCGTCTGCACGGCGTTGCGATCCAGCACCGGCTTGTCGAGGAACATGCCCGCGAGCAAAGGCTGGTCGAATCCGGTCTGGAATTTGTTCGCCACCACCATGATTCGGTAGTCGTCGCCCTCGAAGCGGTCTTCGATCAGTTCACCCGTCTGCAACTCATTCACCGCGTGTTCGCTGATGGCGGCGTTCGTCTCGGGATGGACGAAATCCGAGAAGGCATAGAGCACCTTGTAGTCGGCACCGCGCTCCTTGAGCTTCTCCTTGATGATGTTGAAATACCGCAGTCCGGCCACACGCGACGAGGTCACGATCATCGCCTTGGCGCGTCCGCCGATGAGCGGCATAACGTCCTTCTCGAAGAGGCGCAGCATCACCTCGGCCTTGTATTGGATCAGTCCGTCATCCTGAAACGCCACGTTCTGGAGCGCCTTGGACACGACGCCCTTGGGGTAGAGCTTCTCCTCGTCCGGCAGCGGAACGATAGGGCAATGCAGGTTGTAGAGCGTCTTGTAGGAAATGATGCTCGCCGCCACGTCCACGATGTAGCCCTCGGCGATGGCCTCCGCCTCGGTATAGCTATCGAACGGCTTGCCAAACATCGACACGGTGGCCGGTGCCGGTGTCGCGGTGAAGGCAACGAACAACTGATTCAGGTCATGCTCGCGGATGACCTTGGCGATCTGCTCTTCGAGATCCTCTTCGGGTGCGTCTTCGTCCGGCTCGCCTTCCTTGCGGAACGGCAGGCGGATGGCCGCGCCCATCTGGCCTTCCTGCGAGCGGTGCGCTTCATCAATCAGGAACGCTACTCGCAGCTTTTTTAGCTCAGGGTTCTTTTGCAGTTCCTCCAACACGTAGGCCAGCTTCTGCTGCGTGGTGACGATGATGGATTTCCGCTCCTTGAGAAAGCGCGGCAG
>CAMAWP010000374.1 GCA_945861765.1 Akkermansia muciniphila
GGGCTGGAGATCTGCCCCCGCGCCGCCCAGCTCGCCGAGCTGGCCCTCGTCTTCAAGGCCCGGGAAAAGTCCCGTCGCTTCTTCCAGCCCGAACACCTCGTCCGGCCCCGCATCATCGAGCTGCGCGACGTGCGCTTCGCGGAAAACGAACTGCCGGTTCAGTGGTTAGTGACCAGTGACCAGTGGCCAGTGGGAAAAGTCCCGGCGAAGGCGGACATTCTGCACGACCTCCATCTATTCAATGATGCCAAAAACTTCGGCTCACTCCTACAGCCCCAACTTTCCGAAGAACAACTCAGCTTTCTCAAGCAGCGCGTCACTGACCACTGGCCACTAACCACTGACCACTTGTTCTCGAACAAAGTGAGAGAACACGTCCTGCGCGTGCTCGAACAAGCCGAGGCGCTCACCCAGCGGTATCACGTCGTCGTGGCCAATCCGCCGTATTTTGGGAATCGCAGTATGAATCCTCAATGCAGGGAATTTGGAAAGAATCAGTATAAAAGTGGCCAACTCGATTTCTTTTCGATGTTCATTGAGCGGTGTGAGGTTCTTGCATTAGACGGCGGCCTCAGCGGCATGGTGACAATGCAAAGCTGGATGTTCCTACCATCGTTCAAAGAACTCCGGCTCCAAATGCTTAAAGATTCCACATTGGTAAGCATGGCGCATCTTGGACCCCGTGCATTCGATAGCATCTCTGGGGAAGTGGTGCAGACAACGGCGTTCATTCGACAGAGGGCGACCTCAAGTAATTGGACAGCATCGTTTGTTCGTCTGGTTAATGGTAGGGACGAAGTGGAAAAGGAGACCAATCTAAGGCGTATCGCAGCGGGTCAGTCATCCACCGATCTATTCAGGGTAAGCTACAGCGAGCTTGCGATGCTTCCAGGGGTGCCATTGGCCTACTGGACATCCCGTCAGTTTAGAGAAATCTTCGTCGCTGAGCCGCCAATTGAGTCAAAGGCGGATGCGAGAGTCGGCTTGCAAACTGGAAGCAACGATATCTTTGCACGTCTCTGGTTCGAAGTGTCCGTTGTCGGATTTACCTCTCACTGCCCATCGAATACTGTATCAAAATCAAACGGTAAGAGGTGGTTTCCATACAACAAGGGCGGCGAGTTCCGAAAATGGTATGGCAACGTTATTTATGCTGTTAACTGGGAACACGATGGTGCAGCCATTCGGAACTTCACGGATGAGAAAGGCTACCTTCGTTCTCGCCCTCAGAACACAGAAGTTTACTTTAAGGAAGGTCTCACTTGGTCGGATATTACGACGGGATTGTTGTCTGCACGCTTCCTTCCGAGCGGGTGTATTCACGACGTATCAGGACATAGCGCGTTTTTCGTGACACAAGACGATGCCATGAGGATCTTGGCATATCTCAACACTTCATTTTGCCAGCAAGTTGCACAGTTATTGAATCCGACGCTTCACTTTCAAATTGGCGACTTTAAACGACTGCCCTATCCAACGCGATATTGCGTCAAAGTTCCCAACGAGCTGCCGCGTGAGTGCGTCGCGCTCGCCCGAGCCGACTGGGACAACTTCGAGACCTCGTGGGACTTCCGCGACCAGCCGTTGCTGCGGCCGGGGCTGAAGGGCGCGACGCTGGAGGCGAGTTGGCGGAATTGGGAGGCGCAGAGCACCGCTGCCATCCGCCGGATGCAGGAGCTGGAGACGGAGAACAACCGGCTCTTCATCGCCGCCTACGGCCTCGACGGCGAGTTGCAGCCCGAAGTGCCCGAGGCGCAGATCACACTCAGGTGCAACCCTTGCTTTCGTTACGGGTTGGGTGGGCAGTGGGCAGTGGCCAGTGGGCAGGAGAGAGCGGCGGAATTGCAGCGACGATTTTGCGAGGACACTGTGAAGGAGTTCCTCTCCTATGCCGTCGGCTGCATGATGGGGAGGTTTTCCCTCGAAGCACCGGGGTTGATCCTGGCCAACGCCGGAGACACGCTTGAGGATTACTGGAAGAAAGTGGTCAGTGGTCAGTGGCCAGTGGCCAGCGAAGGCGCACCCTCTCTAACCACTGACCACTTGCCACTAACCACTGCATTCCATCCCGACCCGGATGGAATTCTCCCCGTCTTGGACGGGGAATGGTTCGAGGACGACATCGTGGCCCGCACCCGCGATTTCCTCCGCGCCACCTTCGGCGAAGCCACGCTGCGGGAGAACCTCCGTTTCATCGAAGACTCCCTCGGCAAAGACCTGCGGAAGTATTTCCTGAACGACTTCTACAAAGACCACCTCCAGACCTACAAGAAGCGCCCCATCTACTGGCTGGTCCAGAGTCCCCGAAAAGGCTTCAGCGTCCTCCTCTACCTGCACCGCTATACCCGGGACACGATGAACCTCGTCCTGAACCGCTACCTCCGCGACTACCAGGCGAAGCTGCGGAACCGCCTGACCCACGTCACGGAGTTGCAGGTCACCGCCACCACGGCCAAAGCCAAAACGGAAGCTCGCAAGGAGGCCGACAAGCTCACCAAGATCCTGAACGAATGCGAGGAATGGGAACGCCAGACCATGTTGCCTCTGGCCCAAGCCCGCATCGAACTCAACCTCGATGACGGCGTGAAGACCAACTACCTGAAACTCGGCGAAGCCCTCGCCCCCATCGCCGGGCTGGCCGCGAAGGAGGAGGATTGAGCATGAAAAAGCCAAAAACGAGTCGCAAGAAAGTGGCCAGGAAGGCAAAGGGAACTGGGAACAGGAGACAGGGATCAGCAAAGACATTTCCCGGCAAAGGACAGTTGCCGAACGTGCCTTCTACCCCCTCGCCCCTTCCAACTGATCACTGGCCACTGACCACTGACCACTCCGCCTCTCCGGCTGTCCTGTTCGAACGCGTTGTCGGGATTTTGGAGCAGGCGCGGGCCGGGGTTGTCCGGGCGGTCAACAGCCACATGGTGCTCGCCTACTGGATGATCGGGAGGGAAATTGTGCAGGAAATCCAGGGCGGGAGAAGGCGCGCGGACTACGGCAGGCAGGTGCTGGCGGATCTGTCCAGGCAGTTGACAGAGCGTTATGGCGAAGGCTTCTCGGAAACCAATCTCAAGAGCTTCCGCGGCTTTTATTTGGCCTATCCGGACCGCCTCGTCCCAATTCGGCACCCAATGGGTGCCCAATTCACAGAGCCATCATCTTCATTGCCCAAAGGTCGCCCCGTGGGCGACCAATTGGCCGCATGGGAGCAGTCCGCGGGAATTCCACGCCCAACGGGCGTGGAATCTGTCTCCACGCCCCCCTCAACTGCCATCCTGCCAATGCGTCACCCAGTGGGTGACGAATCCCTGTCCGGGTTTTCTCCCCAACTCTCGTGGTCGCACTATCGAGCCTTGATGCGGGTGGAGAAACCGGCGGCCCGGGAGTTTTACGAACGCGAGGCCATCGCCGGTGGCTGGGACAAGCGCACGCTGGAAAGGCAGATTCACTCCTTTTATTACGAGAGATTGCTGAAGAGCCAGCAACCTCAGAAAATGGTGGCGAGCGGGCGTCAGACGCTCACGTCCCAGGAACCGGCCATCGAAAGTCTGAAGAACCCCTACGTGCTGGAGTTTCTCGCCCTCCCCGAGGTGGCGACCTTGCACGAGACGGATTTGGAATCGGCCATCCTGTCGCGCCTCCAGGCTTTCCTGCTCGAGCTGGGCAAGGGGTTTGCCTTTGTCGCCCGGCAGAAACGCCTGCGTTTCGGGGAGGACGACCGTTACGTGGACCTGGTGTTCTACCACTGCCGGTTGAAGTTTTACCTGCTCATCGATCTGAAACTCGGCGAGCTGACCCACAAGGATGTGGGGCAGATGGATGGCTACGTGCGGATGTTTGACGATCTGTCCGTCGGTGCGGGCGACAATCCCACGATCGGCCTGATTCTTTGCACGGAGAAGAACGAGGCGGTGGCGAAATACTCCGTGTTAAAGGATCGTAAACAAATTTTCGCGTCCAAATACATGCTCTATCTGCCCACAGAGAAAGAACTGAGCAGGGAAATCGAGCGGGAGCGCCGCTTGATCGAAGAGCAGGCGAAATCCCCCAACGATGAAACAAAACGGAGGGAGGAGGAATGAAACGCATCCACGACAGTCTCCAGCGGGTGTTCCAACGCCATCGTTTGGTCTTCTGGTATGATGCCACGGGAGAATGGGCGGAGACCTTCGCCGCTTTTTCAGACGAAAGCGTGACAAAGCTAACGGTGGCGAGCAATGAATTCGGTGCCAAGGTCCGCGTGATTCGTGACCCGAACCCGGAGGCCCGGTTCCTGATCTATCTGCCCACGGCTCGCCCGGCGGATGCGAACAACTGGCTTCTGGATTTGCTGCTGCAAGGCTACGAATACAAGGCCGACAAGGCATCCCTCGCCTTGCAGGATGTCGGCTTGCCCCATGGTTTTCTCCATCTGGCGGAAGATCACGCCCCCTATTTCACCAACGCCAAGAGGGTGGATGCCTTAAGGGAGTTGATCCACAAGGACGATCAAAGCCCGGAAATCCGGCTCAAGATGATGGCTGTGCTCGCGGGCACGACGGCGGTGGAAGTGGATGCGCTGCTCTTGCATTTTCTCGGGAGTATTCCCCAAGGCCAATTGCTCGACCCCGTGACGGAGTGTTTCGGCACCGCAGCCTTGGTGGATCCATTCTGGAAAGAAGTGGAGCGCCTATTTGGCTACAATTCTGCCATACCATCGACCCGGGATTTTGCCGTGTCGCTCTTTCGCGGGGCGAATCCGTTGGACGGCCAAGTCACGCTACATCCGCACGCAAAAGTCTTTCTCCAACGCTGGAAGGACAGCCAGGCGCACAGCGTTTCGTTTTGCCATTGGTCGCACCAGATGGAGTCGGAACTGCAAATCGCCACGGCTCTGGGCGCAATGGATGACCGGAAGTCGCTCGGCGATTGCGATACCTTTGAAGTTTTTGAGAAGTTCACTCTGCATGAGCTCTGCCAGTTGTTTGCCAGCGGAGCCTCCGCCACGGACTTGCGGGCGGTGATTCAATCGCGGCGTGGTTCCTTCTGGCAACCGCAGCATGAGCACGGCTACGCCGCTTTAGAGCAGGCCGTCGAGTTGCGCGAATTGTTAGCCTCAGCCGAACTAACGGTCGATTCGGTAGCCGGTGGAGTCAGCCGTTACGCAGCTAGTTGGTGGCGGATTGACCTGGCCTACCGACGTTGCACCTGGAACCTGCGCCGCTACGGCCAAGTGCAAGTGATGGAGCAAATCACTCAATGGGTGGAGAAGTCCTACGTGAATAATTTTCTCCTCCCGTTGGCCGACCGGTGGAGCGATCAGGTTCGCATGTTGGAAACTTGGGCATGTCCCGGCGTGATTGCTCAGCGACGCTTTTTCAACCACTATGTCCAACCGTTCCTATCCAAGGGTCAGAAGGTCTTCGTCATCATCTCCGATGCCCTTCGCTATGAGGCCGCAGCGGAGTTTGCACAGCGGCTTCGCTCCGCGAATCGCTGGACCGCCGAAGTAGATGCGCTCTTTGGATCCCTCCCCTCCTATACCCAGCTCGGGATGGCTGCCCTGTTACCCGGCCAAACATTGGGCGTGGACGCCGCGACAGCAACGGTGACCGTGGATGGACGCAGTGCCTCTGGTACCGCCAATAGGGCCGAGATATTGAGTCTAGGCTGCGGCGGCAAGGCGACGGGGATTCAGGCCGAACACTTTCTGGAGATGAATACAAAGACCGAGGGCCGCGCACTCATGCGCGATCACGAGGTCATTTACATCTTCCACAACGTCATCGACAAAACCGGTGATGCGCCAGGCACGGAGGCAAAAACGTTCGATGCGGTGGAGCAGGCTTTTGACGAGCTGGAGCTGATCATCAAGAAGGTCGCGAATATCAACGGTAGCAACATGCTGCTCACGGCTGATCACGGTTTTCTTTTCCAGCAAAATGATGTGGATCCAGCCGACGCCACGAGTCTGCCTGTCGCCAGCGAATGGACCTTTCGCAACCGGCGGTTTTCCCTTGGACGGGGCATTATGGCTGACGCGAAGGTTAAGGTCTTTGACAGCGCGGCCCTCGGTGTGAGTGGCGACTGGTCGGCGGCATTCCCCCTCTCACTCGGACGCTTTCCGCTCCAAGGTTCCGGGATGCGCTACGTTCACGGTGGCATCAGTCTTCAGGAGGTGGTGGTGCCCGTTGTCAAAATCCACAAAGCCCGGACGGACGATACGGGGAGGGTCGAAGTGGAGTTGCTGCGTGTGCCCGCCAAGATCACAACCGGGCAACTCTCCATCGCGCTCTTTCAGGACCGGCCCGCCATCGCCAAGGTTCTGCCCCGCACCCTTCGCGTTGGCATCTTCGCCAAAGACGGCACGAGCCTTTCTGAAATCAAGACGCAGACGTTTGATTCCAAAGAAGCAGAGGCACGCCAGCGTGAAACCACTATGCTTCTGGTGCTTTCGAATGCCGCCGATGCTTTCAACAACCTCGAAGTGGATCTTCGACTTGAAGAAACGGTGCCGGGCACATCCCAGATTGTCACTTACAAGACGCACGCCCTCAAACTCCAGAAACCATTTACCAGTGATTTCGATGAACTTTGAACCCACAATTGACAAAGCGCCGATTGAGGTACCCGGTGCTGCCCCGGAGCCGTTTGTCGCCGTGCCAAGGCCGTT
>CAMAWP010000375.1 GCA_945861765.1 Akkermansia muciniphila
CAAAGTGATGCGTTCCCAGCTTCAGTCTGTGCTTGATGGCTCAGCCAAGTTTTGGGTTGATTCCCAATGGACCGATGAGGACTTTCAGCCTATTTTGGTTGAGATCGAGAAACTGTTTAAGAAGATGCGTTGGCTATGATGACTCCCGAAGGTATGGTAAAGCGAGTTCAGCGTTTAATAAAGCGCGGCTATAGGCGCGAAGTTGCCGAGGATTACGCCTCTTTTCTGGGTGACATAATCGAAGAGGACGCCCAAGGCCGCTGGCTGATCCGGAACGAACAAGGGCACGTCATCGACGCCATTAAACCATTGGAGGAGTCGGAATGAAGCCACCCTTTTTGAACGGAGTGCCGGGAACCCTTTTCAAACTTTCAAATCAACACCTTCCGTGGCAGGACTATTTCAAACTTTCAAACTTTCGCCTTTTCCCGTCGTAAGTAACGCTGCATCAGCGTCTTTTATCTAGTTTCGCCTTATTTCAATCTTTCAGCCCTTCACCATCATCTCATCATCCTGAGTTCTTATTTTGATCAGTGGCGATGGGTTGAAAGAAAAATTTGCGCTATTCCAAACGTCGCTGAGCGCGGCGTTTTGCATCTAGCAATCTGCTGGTAGTGCTCGTTTCCTCCGGTTTTTCAGGCTGCGCGGCGGCTGTCGCAATGGTGGCTTTCCCTTCATCAGTCCCTTGAGGTGACATTCCAGGCAGCGGCGTGGTCGTCGCTCGCACGGGCCGGAATAGATCGGGGTTCGGTTCCATAGCTGGAGCGGTGTGCGTGGAGCGGACCTTCTCACGCCGGGCGAGCAACGCCGCCAAAGATTCATCCGCTTCAGTCCGTCGCGGAACGCCACGCCAGAAGAACAGCCATCGCCTCAAGTTCTGCGTCGCCCGCAGCCATTCCTCGCGGTCAAGGTGGATCCGGCGCACTCCGACATCCAACGGGAAGAGCACTATGGCGAGCTTCAAGAGCCATTCCCACAAATCACGCGGCTGAAAGGTCTTTTGCCGATCGTGCTGAAACGGGTTATCTCCAGGAACCGACGGATCCAGCATTTTTCCGCCGCCACTCTCAGCCAATCTCCGAAGCAGATTCAAGTTCGGCTCGGTCGCATTAAATTCAGGTGAATAATTGATGCTTGCGCCGAGCACTTGGGAGCCGCTCGGCTTGCCGTTCTGGATATTCATCAAGTTGAGCATATAGGCGCCCACTTCGCGCGTCGGAAATTTGGCTTCGTAATGGCCGGGGCCGGTTTGTTCCAACTGCACGGTCTGCCGCTCGCCTTTCGGGCTCACAACAATTGTTTGCAGATTGAGGAAGTTGCGGTAGTTCCCTTGCGGATCGAGGGCTTCGACGCTGATGTGACCTTCTCCTTTTTCGACCGAGACATCGGTGGTGAAATCCGAGTTGTCAAGTCGCCGCAAACTCCATTGCGCGATTTGCGACCAGAGTTGGCGATACTTGTCCCAGCCGAGCCAATCCCGCGCCCATTTTGCCTTAGCGTCCGAAGTAAACGCCACGGCGCGCCCAAGGCCATATTGCCAATGAGCCAAAACGGGATCGCCTTTTTCCGAGACCAATGGAACTTCGGCTCTCGCTTTGGCGGTGGTGGCCACGTAGCCCTGTAGCACCGGATATTCCTGGCCGCCAATTCCTCGGAGTAATTCACTTCCGGAAGCGATCTGAGGTTTGAAGGGTTCTTCAAAAATGGCCGACTTCAAAATCACCGCCGCTTCCTTGATGAAAATTTGCGGAAGCTGGCTCGGCGAACGCACGTCGTAAAAGCGTCCTCTGCCTTGGTCCGCGATGGAGACCATCGTATCCGGCCCGGCGTGGCCGGCGATCAGCACGGTGCTTACCGTGATCTTGTCTTTGACCATCGACTGCATCAATTCCATCGAAGGAGCCCCTGGGTCGCCATCGCTGAAAACCACCATGTGCTTGAGATTCGCGGTTGATTTCTTGAGCCCTTCGTAGCCCAGGTTCATCACGTTCTGGAAGCTCGGGAGATCGCCCTGATTCATGCCGGCTATCTTGCGTCCGGCTTCCTTTTTATCTCCCACCTTGGTGAGAGGAAATAGCCAACGCTCGTTTCCATCCCATAGAATAACGCCTAATTCATCCTGCGGCCCCAGGGCGTCCAGCGCGGCGATCGCGGTATCTCTGGCGACCTGATTGCCATTGTTGAATTCCATCCCGTGCATTACCACAACCATCGCACCGCTCGGCAGCACCTTTTTGCTACTCAACTCGCTGTCCAGCGGCAGCGTCGCTTCCAATGGAGTGTCGCGGTAACCGCCCGCCGCATACGTCTGATCGCCGCCCACACAGACAAGACCGACGCCGAAATCTCTGACGGCGCTTTGCAGCAGCTTCATCAGGTCGCGTCCCAAATCGCCGGCGGCGATATTGGAGAGGAAAATGGCGTCGTAACTTTGCATCTCGGCCAGAGTGCCCGGGAACCCGGTGACATCCACTGCTTTGACCTCCAATTTCGCTGATCGAAGGGCATCGATCAAGTTGGCATCGGCAACGGTGTCCGAGGAGACGACCAGCACCCTGGGATCGCCGCGGACATTGGTAAAGCTCGTGGCCCGGTTATTTTGGGCGACGAGATCATCCTTTCCCTCGAGAGCGATATCGTAGCTGTAAAAGCCAGGTTCATTGAGGGTTTGCGGAAAAGTGAAAAGGTTCTTACCCGCTGTTAACTCGACTTTTTGATCGCCCAACAATTGGTCACTGCGATAGAGCCGGATGGTGGCGGATTGAGCTTTATCAGCTTGAGCAAAGATTTTGACTTCGAAGGTCTGCCCTTTTTTAAGCTGGTTGGGCAGACTCAATTTCTGAACGGAGACATCGTGGCCGCGCGAGACGCCGAGCGGGACGACATCGATGGAAACGCCCAAAGGACTCGCCGCCAGCACCGCGCTCAAGGCATCACCGATGTTTTCATTTCCGTCCGACAGCAGTACCAATCGTTTTTGGCCGGTTTCTGGAAAAGCGGCTGTACCGAGTCTGATCGCGCCGGCAATGTCCGTCCGTTCCGTTCCGACCACGGCGTGAATTTTTTGCAAATCCACCATGGGGCTCGCCGATGATTCGATGCTCGCTTCTGTGCCGAAGATGAGGATGCCGGCCTGGTCCACTGACTTCTTTCGCGCGAACGATTTGTTAACGTAATCGCGCGCTGCTTCCTGCTGAGCCGAAGGAATGCTGTCTGAACGGTCGAGCACGAAAAGCACGTTGAGGCCATCGAGAGGGCGCATCCATTGCAAACCCGCGACAGCCAGGACGAGCGCGACGACAATCACCGAGCGGAGAACGAAAGCCGTCCAACGCCGCCATGGGCTGATCTGCACGTCAGACTTCCAAGTAAGCCAAATGATCCACGAGAGAGCCACCGGCAGCAGGAAGAGCCACTGGGGATTTGTAAATCGGAAGTTCATGACACCTCCTTCGCCAACGGTTTCCGGCCATTGGCCACTTTCGAATGTTTATGCCGAATAAACTTTTGCACACGATGGTTTCTGGAATCAGCCACGTACAGGTTGCCCATCGAATCGAGCGCCAGGCCCCATGGATTGCTAAATTGCCCTGGGGCTGCGCCGACGCCGCCGACGATCTCCAACGGCCGGTTGTTCTCGTCAAATATCTGAATTCGGCTGTTCCCAAACTCACAAACATATTGTCGGCCGACGCGATCGACTTGCACATCGTAGGGGTAACTTAGCTCGCCCAGGGCGCTTCCCGCTCGGCCGTAAGACCGCAAGAATCGGCCGTCTGGAGAAAAAATCTCGATCCGGTGGTTGCAGGAATCCGCGACGTAAAGCTGGTCTTGGCGATCAATTCCAAGCCCTTCCGGGCGGTTGAATTCTCCAGGGCCAGGCCCCGCGTGGCCGAAGGATTGAATGAACTGAGCGCCATTGGCTGAAAACTTTTGCACGCGATCAACGACTCCGTACTCGCTGACATAGATTTCCCCGTGCGAGTTCACGACGGCTGAGCGCGGAAAAGCGACCTGACCGGCGTTGGTCCCGTGAACGCCCCATTGATGGATCAGTTTGCCATCGATAGAAAAATGGTTGACCCTCGAGTAGTGCGGTTCGATGACGACCACATTCCCAGCGGCGTCCTGGCACATGCCCTTCGGATTACCTCTGTCGGTCTGGGGCAACTGCCAGGAAGTCACATACACGCCATTCGAGGAGAATTTTTGGACTCGTCCTGTCATATCCACGACGTACAGATTATCCAGGGCATCGGTGGCCACGGAACGCGGTTTATTGAATTGTCCCAGGGCTGTCCCGCGTGACCCGATAATTTGGACTTTCTCAAACAGCCTGCTTTCTATCAGCGATTCATTCGAGGCGACCGGCTGACATCCTATCTGAAAGAGAGTCAAAGCTGCTCCTGTTCGCAGCCAAGAAAAGGGTCGGCACGTTTTTATCCAATGAGCCAAACGCCACCCGAGCAACGGCGCGACTGCTAGCAGGAGCAGGACCACGCACAAGGCATTGACCTGGGTGTTATGCCCGTAATGCAAGAGATTGAAAACTCGCAAGGCCAACGTCTCGCCACCTGGGGGAACGATTAAGATCAGTGTTTCCACATCCCAAAGGCAAAGTAGATAGGTCACGTACCAGATGGCAGCGAGCTGCGGCGCAACCTGAGGCCAGTGAACATAACGGAACAACTGAAAGCTTGATGCGCCGGACAATCGCGCCGACGCGGTGAGATCAGGATCAACGGAGCGCATCGCGTGGCCGGCGCCGTTCCAACTGATCGCTAAATAACGTAGCGTGAAACCCAATACGACTATCCACATGCTCTGATAAAACAGGTCCAGGGCCGGACGGTTCAGCGCGAAGATGAGCGCGAGCCCCAGCAGCACTCCGGGCAGAAGAAAAGGCACCCAAAGAATCGCGCCGAGCTTCCGTCGCCAACTGATCAAGCCGACCGCGGCGCAGAGAGTCGCGGTAGCGGCCGCGAAGATGAGGGAATTCCAGACCGCCGCTCTCCCCGCCGCGATTGCTGGTGGCAATTCCATCCATGTCGTTGCTGTGGTCATTAGTTGCGACAAAGGCAGTCCGACCGCGAACCAAACCAACAACACCGTGCTCGCGGCGGCCATCGCGATCCAGGGTTGGCCGAGTTGCCGTCGGAAGAGCCGTGGCGTGACCCGTCCTTCCAAGCCAGGCCATTGCCCCCCACGCCGGCTGAACCAGAGGAGCAGGAGGAGTGGGGCGATCAACAGTGGCCAGCTTGCTTTCAATGCGTTGGAGTAATCGAAGGTCGTATTAAAGTTCACCCAGAGTTCAGCAGGAAAAACCTTGGTTTGAAGCAGTGCTGGCACAGCGAAATTGTTCAAGGCCAACACAAACGTCAGAACAAATGCCAAGCCGATCGCAGGCCTGGCCAAGGGGAACAATAGCCAGCGAATCATGGGCCATCCTTGCAGCAGGACATCGCTCTCCAATTGGCTCGGCTCCAGCCGGTGCAAGGCGCCCAAGACGAGGAATAGAGTGATGGGCCAGGTGAGAAGCGTGAGAATCCAGATCGTTCCCCCAAGTGAGTAAATATTGAGCGGCAGCCATGCCCGCCAGACGCCGGTGTAACCCAGGAGATGCAGCCAGCAATTGGTCACCAGAAATGGCGGCAAGGCGAGCGCTGTCACGGCCGCTGCGAGGAACCATTGACGCCAACGCAACTCCAATCCAGCCAGCCAGAGCGCTGCCAAACAGCCTAAGCTCACAGATGCAAGTGTCGCGAGCCCGCTGACGAGCAAACTATTTTGGAGCAACGTCCATGTCATCGCAAGAAAACCTCCTTCAATGTTTTCGTTGCGGTTCCTAACTCATGGACCAGAACGTCCCAATCGGGTTTCAGAGTTCGCACGCCAATCTCCGCTGGCGATAGTCCTTCGAGAGCATCTGCTGCCACCAGCTTTCGGATCACGTCGGGCCTTTGCAAATAGTCGAGAACCCGGCGCGCCGCCGACGCATGAGGGGCATTGCGGATGACAGCCACCGTGTTGCGAATGAGCAGTGTTTCCTCAGTGATGGGCATTGCGGCCAGAGGCAGGCCTTCGCGCTGTCCGGCGGCGATATCGTCCGAGTCGGTCAACCCGATCCACGCTTCTCCGCGGCCCACCAATTTCACGACCACGGAGTTGCCGTCCACCATCAACGGTTGATTGGCTTGGAGCGCCTCACACCACGGTTTCCACCGCGCCTCGCCCCATTCCTGGCGCAAAGCCAGGAAGTGTGTGGCCGTTGTTCCGAATAAGGGATAAGCGATCGCCACTTTGCCGCGCCACATGGCGTTGGTCAGTTCGCTGAGGTTACGTGGCGCCGAAGCGATCGGAAGGCGGTTTGTGTTCACCACGATCCGGCGGCTGCGAAAGCCGAGCGGCTGCCATGAGTTCGTTTCCTGAAAAACGCCCTGCTCGGCGAGTTGATGGGTACGAAGTTCCTCGTTATTCCAAAAGATGTCGCACTGAGGATTGCGGCGTTCCGCGAGCAGCCGATTTACCAAGCCGACGGTTTTGACCGCTTCACTGTCGTAGATAGCTCCGACCTTGATTCCGGTTTGGGCGCTGAACTCATTCAAAATCGGTTCGGCATAAACTTGATCTTGCGA
>CAMAWP010000376.1 GCA_945861765.1 Akkermansia muciniphila
CCTGGTCCTTTTTTCCCCTCACCCTGGCCCTCTCCCCAAGGAGAGGGGAACCACTCATGCCGCTTTGGACAACCCTACGCGAGCCATCTCTGCCGATGCGGAAAACGATTCTCCCTCTCCGCTGGGGAGAGGGCTGGGGTGAGGGGAAATGCCGTGTCAAACTGTCAGGACGGAATCATCTCGTTTCCACGGCATCAGGAGTTCTGATCCTTTTGGTCTGTTTGTTGACGGAGGCAGTTTTCGCCGAGCAGCCGCTGCCCGATGTGAAGCGGCTCCAGACTAGTCCCGTCCTGCAACACCTGAAGCCCAATCCCGTTCCGTCTGCCGCAAACACAAGCGCGGAGCAAACGGTGGCGCAAATGTTCTTGCCGGCCGGTTTCCGCGCGGAATTGGTCGCCGCCGAACCGGACCTGCACCAACCTGTCGCGTTCGCGTTCGACGAGCGGGGCCGTATCTGGGTGGCCGAGGCTTACAGTTACCCGCAGAAACGGCCTGCAGGCCAGGGGCTCGACAAAATCGTGATCTTCGAAGATGGCGATGGTGATGGACGGTTCGAGTCCCGCAAGGTCTTCGCGGAAGGGCTGAACCTCGTCTCCGGTTTCGAAGTCGGTTACGGAGGCGTGTGGGTAGGCGCGGCACCCGAGCTGTTGTTTATTCCAGATCGCAATCACGACGATATTCCCGACGGCCCGCCGGAGGTTTTGCTCGACGGCTTTGGTTACCAGGACACGCACGAGTGCTTGAACAGTTTTCTCTGGGGGCCAGACGGCTGGCTTTATGGAAACCAGGGCGTATTTAATCTGGCCCACATTGGCAAGCCCGGCACACCGGACGCGCAGCGGGTCGAACTCCGCGCGGGTGTTTGGCGGTACCACCCGGTCCGGCGCGAGTTCGAAGTCTTCGCCCACGGTGGCAGCAACCAATGGGGATTGGATTACGACGAGCGTGGTCAGCTCTTCATGACGCATTGCCGCAGCTATTGGGGTCGCGGTTGCACCACCCACGTTATTCAGGGCGGGCATTTCTGGAATCAAGCCAACGCGAACTACGCGCCTTTCATCATTTCGAATCCGCCCGTTGATTTTCCCGAATTGCAAAATTTCCTCCTCGCGTCCGCCCGCTACGATCACGGAGCCGGTGGCGCGGGCAAGCCTGGCAGCGACGCGATTTACGGCGGGCACTCGCACGTCGGAACGATGCTCTATCTCGGCGACAATTGGCCGGATGAATTCCGCGGCCATCTTTTCACTCACAACCTTGGAGGCCACCAGATCAATCATCAGGTGAACCGCCGGATCGGCAGTGGTTTTGAAACAGTTCACGCGGGCCGCGATCAATTCCTTTGCAGCGATCCGAAATATGTTGCGATCGATCTTCAGTACGGCCCTGACGGCGCGGTCTATGTCATCGATTGGTACGACCAACAGCATTGTCACAACCCGAACACGGAGCGCTGGGACCGAAGCAACGGCCGCATTTACCGGCTCCAATGGGAAGCCACCTACAAACCTGTCAAAGTGAATCTCGGAAGCCTCGACGACGCCAAGCTGGTGGAACTCCACGGCCACAAGAACGACTGGTATTCTCGCACAGCGCGCCGGTTGCTTCACGAGCGTGCGCAGACCCGGCCGATCCGGGATGAAGCCATCGCCGGCCTCGCCAGTATCTTCGTCAATCACGTCGATCCCGCGATTCGGCTTCGAGCGTTGTGGACCGTTCACGCCGTCGGCCACTTCTCTTCCACAGTGGCCGAGCGAGCGCTCAACGATCCGGATGAATTTGTGCGCGGCTGGGGAATCCAGCTTTGCACGGACAACAAGGAAGAACCCACCGATCAACGACAGCAGTTCATCAGGCTTGCTAAGACTGATCCTTCGCCCGTGGTCAGGCGCTACCTCGCGTCCGCGATCCAGCGCTTGCCCGAAAGGACGGCGTGGGAGTTGATCGATGAACTCGCGCAGCACGCCGAAGATGGCGACGACCGAAATCTTCCCTCGCTGCTCTGGCAAGGTCTCGCGCAACGCATGGCCGCGACTCGCTCGGGATCAATTTCCCTCGATCGCGCATTCGACGTGGCGGCAAACACGCAGATCACTCAACTTGCGGAGTATATTTACTGGTACGCCGCAACCTTCGGTGGAAACCCATTGAACCGCGTCGTTGAAAGTCTGAACAACATCTACGGCGAAACGCTGCGTCGCCGACTTGCTGGCATCGAACTGGCGATGAACGCGCGAGGGCACGTCGCCATGCCCTCTTCGTGGAAGCAGGTCGCGACAAAACTCTCTGCAAGCGGCGACCCCCGCATTCATCGGCAAGCGGTGCGTTTGGCAGCTGTGTTCGGCGATGTCTCGATGTTTCCGGGGCTGCGCGAACAGTTGGCCAATGCCAGCGCCGATGTCGAGTCGCGCCGACATGCGTTCGCGATTCTGAGTCGTGCGCAGGACCGCGGGTCGCTTCCGACGTTCCTCGCTCTGCTCGATGACCGGGAGTTCCGCTCGCAAACGATCCATCTGCTGGCTCGCTTTGATGGGATGGACATTTCCGAGGAAGTGCTGCGCCGCTTCGATAAATTCTCGCCCGCCGAGCGATTGGCCGCGCTGAATACGCTGGCCAGCCGCTCAACCTTCGCGCTGGCATTGCTGGATGCGGTTGCTGCTCGCCGGATCAAGCGGGACCAGCTCACCGCCTTTCACATTCGCCAGCTCACTGAACTGAAAAACCCCGAGGTGGATCGGCGCGTCACGGCTCACTGGGGAAAGATTCTGCAAAGTCCGGCGGAGAAACAAGCGCAGATGGCGCGCTTGGAAAAGGTGTTCAACGAAGCGCCGTTGTGGGCCTACGACGCCAGTGCGGGCCGCCTGCACTTTCAAAAACTATGCGCGACGTGCCACCTGCTGCGCGGCGAAGGCACGCTCCTCGGGCCGGAGTTGACTGGCGCCGGAAAGAACGGAATCCGCTATTACCTCGAGAACGTCATCGACCCGAACGCCGTCATCGGAACCGATTTCCAAATGACCACGATTGAAACGAAGAAAGGCGACGTCATCTCCGGCCTCGTCATCCAGCAAACGCCCACCGCCCTGACGATGCGCACGACTGCGGGAGAAACGGTCACCGCCAACGAGGACATCGCTCAGCGCACGACGGGCGAGAAGTCGCTAATGCCCGAGGGCCTTATCGAGTCGCTGAGCGACCGGGAACAAATTGAGCTCTTAAAGTTTCTCACTTCAAACTGAACCGCTCTCCCCACGCAGTCCCACCAGCTCCATCAGCTTGGCCGTCTCGCGGTACGCTTCCTCGACCCACTCGACTATCTTGGAAGGATCGGGCGCATACTCCAGTTCGATCGACACTACTCCGTCGATCGCCAGCTCTTTGATCGCTTGCAAGTAGGGTGCGAACTTTACAACGCCGCGACCGGGCGGAAGATCGCCATGAACTTTACCGTCGCAATCGCTCAGGTGCACGTGAATTGCTCTTCCTCGCAGCTTTTTTACTTCCGCCGGGCTGCTATCGGAGAGAACAAGATGGCTGATATCGATGTTGGCTCTCACGCGGGGATGATTGCACTCATCCACGAAGCGGACCATTTCATTGATATTGTTCAATAGGCTGAGCCGGAAGGGCTCCATCTCGAGGGCGATGTCGATTTTCTTTTTCTCGGCGTAATCGCCAAGACGGCGGCAGGTTTCAAGACCCCATTGCCATTGGGCGGCGGCAGGAATGACTTCGCGCTGCCAGATATATTCGCCCAACACGAGTAGGATATTTTTCGCGCCCCAGGCTTTCGCCAAGTCGATGAATCGGCGGCAGCGTTCCAGATGAAATTCGCGGACCGGACCATTGAAATCGATCAAGCCGACGGCCACCACCGGCAACGAAACGATTGGCAAGCCTAGCTTTTCAGCGGCTTTGGCCACGAGGCTCACTTCTCTTTTTGCAATACCGACGGCCTCAGTGAAAATATCCACTGTGTCAAAGCCGATGCGGGAGATATGCTTTAGCCCAGTGACGGTATCAATTCCGACTTGCTGGAATGCGCTATTGATAATGCCTAATTTCATAATGAATGGATTAAGTTTTGGACACTGCCGGGTCGGGAGCAGATCTCCCTATTCAAAAACGTATAACCGATTCAACGACGCCCTCCACCAAATTCGTCCAGGAAGGTTTCATCGCTCAGGTCACGACCGGCCGAGCAGCAGCGGCTCTATCGGCGGATCGAAGACGGATTGTTGAGGGTCGATAAGCAACCAGCAGACTCCGCCGAGCAAAAAGAGGAATCCCATCAGATAGAGCGGCAGGTTCCAATTTGCAAACCACTCGACTGAGTAAGCGACAATCAGCGGACAAAGCAGGCTGCCAATCTGCCCCGCTGTGTTCATGGTAGCGCTGACCACACCCGCGTGATCGCGGCCTATTTCGATACACGTGCCCCAAGCCGCCGCCGTGGTGAACATGCACGCCGCGGTGGCTATCGAAATCAGGACCGCCGCGAGGATCGGCGCAGAGGACGCCGCTGCGATGAGCAGAGCGACGGCCGCAATCAAGTAGGCTGTGGCACCCACCACGCATCGTCCGACCCGCAATCCGTAGCGTGCAGCGACACGGTCTGTGATGACTCCTCCAAACAGATCGCTCACGACGCTTAGGAGCAACGGCAGGCCGGACAAGAAGCCCAGCTTTGTCGCGTCGAAACCGTGTCGCTCGTGCAAGTAAGTAGGGAGCCATGTAATGCAGAAGTAGAAGATCACACTGTTCGGGAGATACATGATGCAGAGAGCGATGACGTTCCGATGGCGGAACAATCGGCGCCAATAAGACCAGCCCGCCGGATGCGCGGTGTCGGCTAGCCTTCCGGCAACGATGCGCTCTAATTCCGCCTCGTTGACGGCTGGATGTTGCGCGGGATCATTGCGAAACCAGGAATGCCAAGCCATGGCCCAAACAAAGCCCAACGCGCCAAAGCAAACGAACATAGCCCGCCAGTGCATGTACGGAAGCAGCAACACGACCAGCATTGGGGTCAGCCCACCCGCGAGGTGCGCCCCGGCAAAAAAGATCCCCTGGATCGTGCCCCGCTCGTGCCGTGGGATCCAACGCGAGAAGGTCCGCGCCACGCACGGCCACGCACCCGCCTCCCCCGCGCCAAATAGAAAACGGGTCAGCAGCAGGGTCACATAGTTGAACGCCATCGCAGTCGCGATCGTGAAACAGGACCACCAGATGACAATGCGCGCCAGCACCGTGCGCGTGCCGATGCGGTCCGCCCACCACGCAGTCGGGATTTCGAAGCATGCGTAGGCCAAGGCGAAGGCGCTGAAGACGTAACCCATCTGGATCTTCGACAAGTCGAAATCACGCATGATATCCGGAGCCAGCTTCGAGATGCAGACCCGATCCAAGTACGTAACCATCGCCAGCAGCACGGTCAGTGCGACCACTTTGTACCGAACGCGCGTCGGCTGCATTAGCGACCTCATCAGTGGTGCATCCGGCTTCGCACTCATTTCAAATCACTCAATGGGAGAACCGACATGATGGATTCTGCTTCTTCTTACCCAACACAGCAGCCGGCACTTGGGGTTCAAATTCTTGGACGTCGATGCCGGCACCGCCGAGATGCCCGCTCTCCAGAGCGCGGCACAATGCCGTTTCGTCAACCACCGCTCCACGTGCGACGTTGAGCAAGATTGCGCCGCGTTTCATTCCGAACAGATTATCACCATTGAGCAGGTGGCGATCGCAGGGAACATCAGCAGTGATCAAGACTCGTGGTTTCATCTGTCGCTGAGTCTAAGTGCCATCGGTGCGAAATGCGATGACGTTCCTCACGCCACTGACGGCCAACCGTGCATCCCGAAGTTGTTGGTGACTTTTTGGACTGCGGCGGCAAGCGAAACGCGACGCCGCTTTGGCGTAAGACCCGCCGAGCGCTCCACCAGAACCAGCGACCCTCGCGCGGCCCAAAGCGCCGTCGCCGCTGCGCTCTGCCGACGCAGTCCATATCCTTCAGATCGTTCATCCCCCACCAACAACTTCGGGATGCACCGGATGGCCAAGGTTTGCCACCAAATCACTGGTCTCCTGACTCCGCGCGAGGTAAGCTGGCGCACATTACGCATCCCTATGTTGGCAAAGATCACGACAACACTCGTTAATATCAGCGCAGGTTTAGTGGTGATTTTTCTGGTGTTGGCGCACGCGAGTGGTGCCGAACCTACTGGCATCTCTCAAGACGGCGACGATTTCTTCGAGAAGCGGATTCGTCCAATCCTGGCCGATCGATGCTACAAATGCCATTCAGCTCAAGCGGAGAAACTGAAAGGCGGCTTGCGGCTGGACACGCGGGAGGCCCTGCTTCGAGGCGGTGAATCCGGTCCGGCCCTCGTGCCTGGGAAAGTGAACGAGAGTCTTTTGATCCGGGCGATCCGATACAAGGACGAGCATCTTCAAATGCCCCCGAAAGAGAAGTTGGCCGATACTGTCGTGGCCGATTTCGAACAGTGGATTCGCTCAGGCGCGCCAGATCCGCGTTCGGGAAATGTCGGCCAGCCGCCATCCAAAGCAGGTGTCAATTTTGTGGAAGGCCGCAAGTTTTGGTCTTTTCAGCC
>CAMAWP010000377.1 GCA_945861765.1 Akkermansia muciniphila
CGAACCCCGAGCGGGCAAACGTCGCCCCAAGCCTTTTGCTCTGCTCAACAAACACCGCCGCCTCTTCAAAGACACACCTCATCGCAGCAAATACAGAAAATCCAACCACTCAAAAACAAAGGGCCTTATCTAAGCGCCATTCGGGACTGCCCCCTTTTCAACCCCGCGTCCGAGACAGGTTCCGCTAACCTGTAGCCAGGACGGGTTCACGTTCAAATCCTTGGATAGCTGCTAGCAGCCAACTCCTTTCTCCAGTGCCTTAGGTAATCTGAAACTCTTTCCGGCATCCTGATGCGACTCTCATGCTTGAGGGATTCGTGAAGCATAGCTGCCAGCTTTTCGGTTAGGGGAATATCGTTCAGCCATCGCTGCGCGAGAGGAAGCCAGTGGGATGACGAGCTGAGAAGGCCGGTCTTTAAAATAGATAAGAAGGGAAAACTCGCTCGAAGCTCTGGTGGAATTGACTTTTCATTAAGGGCTGCTGTCAATTCTTCTGCGAATTCGTTGTAGTCTTTTTCGAGACAAGGGAGAAAGAATACCGGCTCGCTAGAATTGG
This sequence comes from Akkermansia muciniphila, assembly GCA_945861765.1. Taxonomy (GTDB): domain Bacteria; phylum Verrucomicrobiota; class Verrucomicrobiia; order Limisphaerales; family SIBE01; genus SIBE01. The sequence goes on from CAMAWP010000377.1 coordinate 557, forward strand.
AAAACTCGTAAACCGAATCGTTTCCCCCAATAACCCACTTCCCATTCTCTGATAACCCCAGTGATTTCTCACCTCCGTAAAATCCTATCAATGGCACCCATCGAACAACATCGGTTTGATTTGAATTGTATCGATGCGATTCCCTCAAGATGGATTTCTCGATGTGCTCAAGCCATTTCATGTTTCTACTTCCAGGGGATATGTTCGATGTCTATGCCGTGCTTCCCCATGAATTCCAAATATTGAGTTCGAATTTCGGGCGTCCAGTTCAAGCCTAATCGCCCACTCCGCTCGTCCGTCACGAGCTTACCGTCTATAAATCTAATACTTCCACCAACAACCTGCGAATCAATCTTGATTCCTGCTTCTAATGCTGTTTCCGGATGTCCCCTCTGAAATACGCCAGATTTGCCTGGCATCGTCTCGTTTGTGCCTATCACAAATCTGCCCGTCTTCGCGTCGAAGACAAAATTAGCAGGTGTAGGCGAGCGGAACCTTTGAACAGCTTTCGTGGAAGTAAAGTTGTCGCTGATCTCAAGCAATCCTGGCGAAGGCCCACTTCCTTTTGGGTTTGCAGCCCTGACGGTTGGAGCCGCCAGACTGGTCGGTTTAGTCAGATTCGCCACTGGCGCAAACAAGAGGATCGCCGTACCGCCTGCGGTGAGCCCACCTCCGATGCGTTCTGGAAGACTCAACGTCGGGTCCATGGCATCATCAATTCCGTGCACGATGGTAACTGGCGACATTATCAGCCCGAAGGCTGGGTTGGCAGTGATTGGCAAAATCGACAGTAAATAATCAGTCCCTCCGTCCACAACCTCCACCGGCCCGCCGGAGATTGGGCGAGACGCGATCACGTTTACTGGAGCGTTTTGGCCAGCCAACGGACGGTAGATATTGTCCAAACCCCATGGATCAATGGCATTGATCGGATCACCGCCGCAGAACCGATACAGGTTAATCCCGCCCCCTTCCTTGAGCGGATCACCATTTAGCCAACGCTGCAACGACGGGTCATAGAACCTCAGTCCATAAGAAATGAGCCCTGAGTTCTCATGGGCTTCCTTGCTGCTGAACCGATACAGGTTCACGTCCGCCATGAACCCGCTGGAAGCAATGACCCGTCCAAAGGGATCGTAGAGATACTTCGCCGTGACCTGCTGACTCGCATTGATCAGAGCCGTGACATTGCCGTTACCGTCGCTGTGATAGTAATGATGCTGCGGAACAGCACTGATATTGGCCGAGCGCGCCAGCAAACCCCCGATTCCTCCGCCTCCTTGCAATGATCCGCTGGCATCCGAGCCTCGCGTATAATTGACCGGCGGCTCATCTCCATCCCACCGCTCGTGCGCCACCACGTTGCCGTCGTACACATACCAGACCCGCGTCGTCCACGCCCAGGCACCATTGAACCAGACAGACTCGTTGCGCACTCTTCTCCTGCCCAATCCGTCATAGACAAACTCACTCTTCCAACTGTTGGTCACCGTAATCCGCGTCAACTGATTCTCGTCGTCATACTCAAAACCCCGCAATCCATCACTGGTCAGGTTCCCATTCGAGTCACAGGTGAAGTTGACGGTCGCTGGCAGATTGGCCGTGATCACGTTAGTGTCACCGCGGCCGTAGCTATCCTGCGCGATCACGGTGAAGGTGTTGTTTCCACTGGCCAGCGAGAACCCATCCTTGACGTAAGTGTTGTCGCCGTAGCGGGTGGCCGTCACTCCGTTAATCGTCACATTGGTCGCTGTCACCGAAGTATTCCCGGCCACCGTCAGGCTGTTGTTGCGGCTAATTCCGGTCAGTTGATTGCGGCTATTGGCCGTAAATGTTTGCACCAGGGCGTTGTTGGTCCGGGATTGCAGGTTCCAGGCCGCGTCATACCCGTAACTCAATTGCTCATTGAGCCGGCTTGTTCCTCCGGATTCCTTTCCCGAGGCGCTCCTCAACTGTCCAACACCGTCATAGCCGTAATCGACATAGCTTCCGTCGGTGCGCGTCTGCTTGGATCGCTGGTTACCCGTGTTGTAGAGGTAGCTGTGAACGTTTAAGTCCAGATGTCCGCTTGTCTTGAGTTTGGTGAAAGCCAATCGCGCCACACTGTCAAAGCTATTGGTCACGTAAGCGCCGCCGGGATAAACGATCTTCTGGATCAAAGCGGAGCCGCAGGTTGTTCCTCCTAGAACACCGGAACTGAAAATGTTGGTAAACAATCCCGCGGGCGAAGCCACCGCGTTCAATCGCAACGCAGCGTCGTACCCGTAGCTTTGCACCCAATTGGTCCCGCTTTTTTGCAGCATCGAAAGTGCGAAACGAATGTGGTTTGTGTGGTAATCGTAGGTGACGGTGTCGTTGGCCAGCGGTCCATCCTCCGTCCGCAAATCCCCAAAACTGGTGAACGCGAAGACCGTCGGAGCGGAATTCGGACTGCCAGGACTCATGTAGCCGCTGTAGCCATCGACCATGTTCGTGATGCGGTGCAGCGGGTCGTAGCCAAAGGAAATGTCCGGACTGATCGCGTAGTTGATGTTGGTCAGGTTATTGGCCGAGTCGTAGGAATAGAAGACATCGCCCTTGCCAATGGTCCAGCGGTTGGTCATCCGCCCTGCGGCGTCATATTTGAAGCGCAGAATCTCTGCGCCCGCCGCATTGGTCTTGCTCGCGAGCCGGCCATACACATCGTACCCAAACTGGACGGCCTGGCTTTTGCCATCGGTGAAGCTGATCAGATCACCCGCTGCAGTATAAGCGTAGCGCAGGACTTCGCTGTTGGCGTTGGTCAGGGCAAGTCTGCGGCCCAGAGCGTCGTAACCATAGCGCGTGACAAACCCCAATTGGTTGGTGTAGGCGATCAAGCCCCGCACTGAATATTCGAACTTCTCGACTCCTCCGTCAGGATAGCTGCGGGTGAGCAGCCGGCTCAGATTGTCGTACGTGTTGGTCGTCGAGACACCGTTTGCATTTACTTCGGTGATCGGTCGATCTCTGAGGTCATACTTGCGCAACAGCACCTGGCCAAAAGCGTTGCTCGCAGAGGAGACGAGCCCTTGGTTGTTGTAGAAAAAGCTTGCTGTCGCATTCAGCGCGTCGATCCGATTTGTCAGTTGCCCCAAGAGATTGAACTTGAGATTCAGAACGCTGGTGTCCGGGTAAGTGACCGCTATCATGTGGCCGTTCAAGTCGTAGTCGTACTTTTCGACCTGCTGAAGGGCATTGGTCGAATGGCAGAGCCACCCGCAAAGATATTTAAAGGCGTTGGTCCCTTTGGAATCGATCACAGCACTGAGGTGCTCCATGGCATCGAAGGTAAACCTGTTCGTGCTTTGGAGCGGGTCGATCACCTTTTCCAGGTCAAGCTTGTTGTATTGGCTGGTGTAAGTGCCCGCCGGAACCGTGACTGTGGACGGCCGCTGGAGGTCATCCCACGTGGTATCCACGGTCAACCCGCGAGCATCGGTGCTGGAGGCGGGCAAGGCTTTGAAATAGGAATTGATGGAATTGGTGCGAAAGGGCGTGCCAGTCGCCGCGTCGAAATCGACGCTCGATTGAAGCCAGCCGAGATTTGTGCCGCTCGAATAATAGAAGTTCGTGGTCACCAGGGCGCTGGGCCACTGAATACCCGTCAGGCGCCCGGCAGAGTTATATGTAAAGTCAGTCCGATCATTGACCGCGTTAAAGCTGGTGACAATCTGGTGAAAGCCATTGTAGGCGTTGCTGGAGAGCAGTTCGTTGCTGGGACCGCGCCACTCGATGAGATCAATGCCATTGGAAGCAAAGACGAACTTGTTCGTGCGTGCAGCGACACTCGATCCACTGCTGTAAGTATCGACGATCCGCGTCGTCTTCTCCCACTGATTGCGTTCGCTATAGGTGTAGCGTGTGTTTCCGTCCGGCAAGACAAGCGCCGCAAAGCGCGGAGAAACATTGGTCCCACGGCACCAATTCCCACCAGCCTTGGCGGCGTAGTCGTACCAGAGCTTTTGTCCCCAATTGGTTCCTTCTGGACTCGCAGCTTGTTCCAAGGAAACCGTGTCAACAACCACATCATCGTTGTTGTAACGCCGCAACCAATGCCGACGGCTGGCAATCATATAGTCACCCAACGTCAGGTCGTTGAAGTTGCCGCTGCCGCGAAAGGACGCGGAGAGAGCCGCATACTGCTTGGCATTCCAAGAAAAGCTATTGCGGGCATCCTGGTAGGAATTATCGAACGTGTTCGCCAGAGCAGGAGGATTAGGAACGGATGTATTCGGGACTTCACCGCTGCTGTATGAAGTGGGAATAAGATCTGTTGTCGAGCCGGAATTGAGTTTTGTCGATTGATCCCGGTAGAGAAACAACTGCTTGTTTGCATCTGGAAGCGTCACTTCAAGCGAGCGGTTAACCTGATTATTCCCACCTAGTGTTTCGCTACTGACTTGGTTCGTCGTGGATTTGAAACTGGTTGTTCCATAGACCGTCGTCAGATTGGTAATGAGGCCTTGACCATCATAGCCAAAGGAGTTGGTCAAGTTACCGACGTTAATGATGCTCTGGACTCGGCCGTTGCCGTCATAGGCGAACTTGGCTTTGCGGCCGTAAGGATCCTCCACCTCGGTGATTTGTTTGTCGAAGCTAGAGTCAAGGTAACGGACGGTGCTGGTGCGAGTGTCAGAGTCAATCATCTGGCGCAGGCGAACCACACCGCCAATCGTGTCATAGACAAACCGATTGGTGCGGCCTATAGAATCGATCTGTTCGCTCAGGAAGGCGTAGTTTTCGCTGGCTGATACGATCAGAAGATAACCGTAGGTCTCCTTGGCTCCCGAGGGGGAACTGATCTGAAAGGCGGCGAAGTTTCCACCACCATCCGTGAGCTTGGCCATCGTGCCGATGCTCTTAAACTCCTTGGTCGCGCCATCAGCGACGTACATTCTGGCTCCGCCCAATCTGACGTAATTCGTTCCGGCAGTCACCGTCCCTCCGCTGGTGGTATATTCCGTATAGGAGAGCCACGAGGATTGCCAGGACGGACCCAAGCCGAAGACTTTGGAATTGGACCGGTAATCGCGCTGCTTGTATGCGACACCAAAACCAATCGATTGACTGTAGGAAGTCGTGTAGGTAAGCGGCTGATCAAAGAGCCAGAGATTGATGTATGGCTCCGAGACAGCCCAAGTCGGGACACCGGTCGAAGCCAGCGGACCGGACTGACCGAAGAGTTCGTCTTCGGCGTCTTTGATGCGATTGGGATACGTAGCCCAAGTTGAGACCGAAGCCACGGAGAGCCAGAAGACAACGACGAGCCGGGTGGAATAATTAACGAGATTCATAAGCCTTGGTTTCCTTTTAGAGAATTCGGATCGAGTAATCTTTACGGCAGCAGCGAGCTTTTTCGAGGCGAGGCGATCTTGACTCGCAACTCGGCGACGGTGGGATTCGTGCCGCTAATGAACTCGGTTAGGTTGTCATAGCCATCCGCATCGTAATCTCCAGTCCCGTTTTGGCTCGTGGTATTTCCGAAGTATTGGGTTTCCCAGCTTTCTGGTAGGCCGTCTCCGTCTGAATCAGGCAAGAATTGGACCGAATCGACCCATCCTTGATCTGCGCCGCCTGACCAATACCCATCCTTCCAATACATCCAGGTCAGTTTGTGGATGCCTGATGGAACGTCGAAGGTCTTTAGCTCCCAAGCGACATCACCGGAGATAGCGTCCCGGAAACTATTATCAATATAAAATATGAGGAAATCGTAGTCTTGTTCCGAACTGACCTTCCAGTAGAACGAGACTGTCCCCGGACCAACCACAGTTGTCCACATTTTAGATTGTCCGTAGTCCTGCATACCACCCCGACTCCCAGCTGAATCCCCTCCATATTGATTCTGGTGAAAAACCTCCGACCCTATTTTTTGGTTCGGGGAGCGCGACAAGAATCGAATTTTGCGAAAATCCGGCGGTGGGCTGAGTTTGGGCTTGTCTGGAAGCTCACTGAGGCGTAGGCAAGGCTATGCGCCGATCTCGA
>CAMAWP010000378.1 GCA_945861765.1 Akkermansia muciniphila
CGGCTCGCGGAAAACCCTCAACAGAAAGGACAGATGCTCGCGCTTCGAGTAAAGATGGATCTTGCGCGCGGAGGTCAATAGCGGATGCCGATGTAAGATCACCATCTTCATCCCTCTGGTCCGCGCAAGGCGTTTCAGCCGTCTCGAGAGCTCAATCTCTTCCCCAGCAAATAGCTCATTGCTAAATCCCCCCACTGCACGAAACGCCGTCGATTCGCAAAAAATAAACGAACCCGCCGCCCACTTGACCATTCGGCTTAAACTATTCCACCCACGCGTCAAAAGGTTGGCGAGGAAATGGTTTTCATCCACTCGAACGGTGCAGCCACCCGCCAGACAACAGCCGCCGCGAATCTCTCGAGCCACGTCTTGAAATAATTCGCGGCTCGGGTAGGAATCGGCGTCCACGAACACCATCCAATCACCAGAAGCTGCGGCCGCGCCAGCGTTTCGGGCGCGCGCGATCTGATTGATCGGTTCGGAGACAACATGGGCGCCTTCCGCCTTGGCCAAATCCGCGGTGAGATCACTCGAGTTATTATCACACACAATCAATTCGATCTCCCAGCCAAGCTCGTGGAACCCGGCGCTCGCTGCTTTGATGCTTTGTAAAGACCGTTGGATCAACTTTTCCTCGTTAAACGCAGGGACGACAACTGAGATTTTCACAACTGCCATTGTTTGGAAATCTCCAAGCTCAACTCAATCATAAACTCTCAGCGGCGCTTGGATATTCTCGATGCGCTCGGTGCCTCATCCAGAGCTTTAAGAACCGCGAAATCAGACCAGCCAGCCATTGCAAAACAGAGGCAAGGCTTCGATGCAATCGAGACTCCTTACGAGCAGGTGGTCGGAGTGATCAGGGTGAATAATCCACTCGCACTCTCTGCTTGTGATTACGCTCCGAGCCCCTAAGTTTCTCACGGCTTATGAACAACCAGTTTCAATTGTCCGAACCGGAAGACGCCGAGACCTTGCTAGCCACGCTGCCGACGGCGGCGCGGCGCAGCGGCGAGGAGCTTTTTCAGAAAGGCCAAGTCCTAAATTTGAAGTGCGATGAGCCAGGCATAAGTTACTCGGCAGATGTTCCCGAAGGTGGCTCCACTTACAAGGTCACGGTTTTCTACCTCGCTGAGGATGGGTGGGATGCGATGTGTTCTTGTAATCCGCACATTGGTTGCAAGCATACCTATTTGGTTCTGAAGTCATTGTTGGTCGAGCACACTGCGGCTTGCGTGCATATTCTCAGCGCCGGCTCTCGCCCCGTTAAACCCATGCCCAAGGATCAGCCAAAACAAAGCCCCGGCCCCACCATAAACTTGTCTAAAATGCTATCCGCCGCCGTGGAACGTCCGCTGCTCAGAGAGGAAACCTTCTTTCTGCGCAACCTTTCCGAGTTGTATCAGCGCTGCTGTGCCACGCGCACTATTTCGTCTTGGGATCTTTCCGAGCTTGGCCTGTCCCTGGTCAACTCGGGTTGGGGAGACTTGAAGATCTGGCCCTCGTTTCCACGGGACGAGCACGAGTTTTGGCTTTATATCGCTAACGCCGCGCTGGAGCAAAAGCGGCCGATTCCACCCTTCATGGAGCCTGTGACGGATTTGAGTGTTGTCAGTGACGAGCTCGGTCGATGGAAGCGAGCGCGGGAGGTTGACCGCTGGCGGAAGACAATGGAGAATACGCGCAACGGACGAATGGCTACCTCGAAAAGCCAGGGGCAAATAGACCTGCAAGTCAAATTCCACATTAAACACGCCAGCCTGGAATGGAAGCGGCCCAACGCAGGGCAGTTTGAGCCAATGAAGCAAAGCCAGAGTAGGCAGTTGGATTGCGATTACACCGCCGAGCGAGTTCATCTGACTCCGGAAGCCGAGATAATCTGGGGAAGCTTCGAGGATTCTTACAACGGCAACCTCATGCAATTGATGTACGACGATGCCGAATCGAAACGGACCCTGGCTCGGTTGCTTCGATTGCGCAGCCTCAATGACCGGATCGTCAATGAACAGGGTCAACCCTTCCTCCGCGCGACCGAGCCGCTACGTTGGGCCATGACACCAGCGCAACATGAACACGACAGCTATCGCCTTCGGCTCGTTCGGGCGGACAACACTCCCCTACCCCGTGACATCGTGGTGCTGCCCGGCAATCCGCCGTTCTACGTCACGGATACCACGATCTTCACGGGACCACCTATTGATGACAAGGTTCTCAGCCCGCGCGACGAGAATGTGATTCCGGCTGCGGCGATTGAAAGTCGCATCGGAGTCGAGTTCATCAATCAACTTGGAGTGGAGTTGCCCCCACGGTTGCAGAACCGGGTGAGGCGAGTGCCGTGGCGTATCAAAATATCGTGCTCGCTCCAGGAACGGTACCCAGGCAGCAAGACCGAGTGCTGTCACGTAAAGGTCATCGCTCAAACCGAGGACAACATGCTAGAGGAGATGTGGACCGGTTCATTCTGGGAGGATACCGCGCGGCCGAAAAGCACCAAAAAGGTCAAGGATCGAGAGCCGTTCTTCACGGTTTATGACCGCTCCGTGTTGGAGGAGGTCGCTGGGCTGATGACGCCTCTCGATCTCAAGTGGGAAGGTTACAATGAAACGCTATCGATGCGAGTCACCAAGAAGCTCCCCGATATTTTCGTTCCATGGCTCAAATCGCTTCCGCCACATATCGAAGTCCAACTGGATGGGGACCTGGCCTCGCTAGCGCTCGACCCAGTGGCAGCGCAATTGAAACTGGATGTCACAGAGGTCAGCGTCGATTGGTTCGATTTGTTGGTTGTTCTGAATGTTTCCGACACCGAGCTCACTTCGGAAGAACTCAAGCTGTTGCTAGACGCGAAGGGGCGTTACGTGCGGCTCGAGACAAAGGGATGGCGGCGTTTGGAGTTCAATCTCGATGCAGAGGAAGACGAACGACTGGCGCGCCTCGGGCTTAATCCGCGCGAATTGAGTTCAGAACCGCAGCGGTTGCATGCGCTCCAGCTTGCGGACCAAGCCGCAGCACGATTTTTACCCGAGGAACAGGTCGCCCAAATCCAACGGCGCGCATGTGAAATCAAAGCGAGCGTGACACCTGAGGTTCCGGCGCAGGTGCGGGCTGAACTGCGTCCCTACCAGCTCGAAGGTTTTCATTTCCTCGCCTATCTCTCGGCCAACCGGTTTGGCGGGATTTTGGCGGACGACATGGGCCTTGGTAAAACCGTGCAAACGCTCACCTGGCTTGCCTGGCTGCGGGAACAGAACGCGACAGGTGGCCAGCCAGCCGCCGATGGTATTGCGTCGGCGATGTCCGCTCAACCGATCGAAGAAGGCCAGACGACCAGCCAAGCGCGCTTGTCTCGATGCAAACCGAGCCTGGTGGTCTGCCCCAAATCCGTTATGGACATCTGGCGCTCCGAAGCCGAGCGCTTCACCCCGGATCTGCGAGTAAAGGTCTGGCCAGCGGGCGAAGTGGATACGTTGTTGGATCATCTTCAAGACGCTGACCTTCATGTGCTCAACTACACTCAGCTTCGGCTTGTGGGCGAATCGCTAGCGCCAGCAGCGTGGCTCGCGGTAATTCTCGACGAAGGCCAATATATCAAGAACCCCAGTTCGCAGACGGCTCAAGTGGCCCGCGCTCTGCGCGCCGATTATCGCCTCGCGCTGTCCGGCACCCCCATTGAGAATCGCTTGCTCGACCTCTGGAGCTTGATGGCCTTTGCGATGCCGGGCGTCCTCGGCAGCCGCGCGCAGTTTGCCCAGCTTTACGATCAGAAAGGAGACCCCTTTGCCCGCCGACGCCTGGCGGCTCGCGTGCGTCCGTTCCTCTTGCGCCGGACCAAAACGCAAGTGGCCAAGGACCTCCCCGACCGCATTGAGGAGGATCTGTTGTGTGAGATCGAGGGCGAACAGAAAGCCCTCTACCGCGCCGAGCTCAAGCGCGCCCAGCAATTGCTCTTGCGCGTGACGACCCAGCACCAGCTTGCCAAAGAACGATTTCACGTTCTAACCTCGCTCCTTCGCTTGCGCCAGATCTGCTGCCATCCCGCGCTCGTCAACCCCGAGTCCAAAGCCGAGAGCGCCAAAGTCAACGCGCTGCTCGAACAACTGGAACCGCTGATGGAGGAAGGTAACAAAGTGCTCGTCTTCTCCCAATTCGTCACGATGCTTGACTTGCTTCGACCGCCACTCACCGAGAGGGGATGGCCGATATTCTACCTCGCCGGCAACACCGAAAACCGTGGCGAGCTGGTGCAGCAATTCCAATCGGTGAAAGGCGAGGCGGTGTTTTTGATCTCACTCAAAGCGGGCGGTTTCGGATTGAACCTGACGGCCGCCAGTTATGTGGTCCTGTTCGATCCGTGGTGGAATCCGGCGGTGGAGAATCAGGCGATCGACCGCACGCACCGGATTGGGCAGACCAGTAAAGTGATCGCGTATCGTCTGCTGATCAAAGACAGCATCGAGGGAAAAATCCGCGCATTGCAAAAACAAAAGTCTGCTATTGCTCAAGACGTGTTTGGCGAGGAAAAATTCTCCCAAGCGCTCACGCTGGAGGACTTGCACTATCTGTTTGCGGATTGATTTTTGCCCTTCCCAAAGCGAGTCGTCACTCCTAACGTGCTGGGGAGTGTGAGCAACCTTATGACGAAACCGGCGCGCATTTCCTATGTGTTCATTTTTTTGGTGATCGTGCTTGTCGCCTGGCTGCATTTGGCCACCCCGTTGATCGCTGCTTTGCTTTGCTACTTCGCCTTGAGCAAGCTCAACTTCAGCAGGCATAAATGGGTGGCAGTTGTGCTGTGCCTATTTCTGGTCTCAGGCATCTTCTACGGTTTTGTCTATTTCCTCAAACAAGCGTTCATCGCCGTGCCACACATCGCTTCAACCTCCGTCCCGATGATTATCGATTACGCTGAAAGGCATGGCATCGAACTGCCGTTCACCGACGTGCAGAGCCTCAAGGATCTGATCTTGGAAGGCGTCAAGGATCAACTGCGCTACCTGGGGAATTTCGCGAAAATTGCGACGAAGGAATTCGTGTTTCTGCTGATTGGTTTTGTCGTGGCCACAAGCATGTTTATCAATCCAAAGATTGACCTCGGCCGGGAAGATCATCGGTTTCCAAATAACCTTTATTCCGTCTGTTGCGACGAAATTGCGGCTCGCTTCCGCGCTTTCTATCAGAGTTTTGCCACCGTCATGGGAGCGCAAATCACCATATCAGCCATCAACACCGTGTTAACTACTACTTTTACCCTTGCCGTTCGGGATATGCATCCTCACGCTGCGGTCATTATTGGCGTGACGTTTCTGTGCGGCTTGCTTCCCATCATCGGAAACCTGATTAGCAATACACTGATTGTGGGAATTGCCTTTACTGTTTCTCCGAAACTCGCTGTGGGAGCTTTGGTCTTCCTGATCGCCCTCCATAAGCTCGAATACTTCCTCAACAGCAAAATCGTTGGTGATCGCATCAAGAACCCGGTCTGGCTGACGCTCCTCGGCTTGATTCTAGGCGAAAGATTGATGGGCATTCCCGGAATGATCCTGGCTCCGGTGATTTTGAATTATATCAAGGTCGAGGCAGCCCAGATCGAAGTGATACAGGATGAAAAGCTCCCGACTTCCCCATTGATTCGTAGCAATCGAGAATCGTGAAATCCTCAATGTTAAGGGTTGCCTCGGTTCAGATGAAGTTTCGTCCGTCGGTGGCGGAAAATGTGGAGCGAATCATCCAGAGCGTTCAATTCGCTGCCAAGGAACGAGTCGATGCCATTCTGTTCCCTGAATGTGCCGTGACCGGCTACAACATCGATTTCGCGGAAATCTCGAAAGCGTCCATTGATACCGCCCTCGCCCAAATCGCTCGCGCGGCCCGATCATGCCGTTGTTATGTCCTTGTCGGGTGCCCGACCTTCATAGGCCGCAGCCGATTCAATTCGTTGATCGTGTTTGACCGCCGAGGACGGGAAAGTTTTCGCTATTCCAAGATCCACTTGACCTCTCGAGACGCCCACTTTTTTTCGCCTGGAAATTCGCTGGCGTTCTTTCATGTCGATGGCGTGGCGGCCACGGCCATCATCTGCCATGAACGGCGCTTTCCAGAGCTGGTGCGCTTGCCAGTCATGATGGGAGCGCAAATAGTCTTTCATCCAAATGCAGGTTTGGACTCCCTGCCAGTCTCGAGATCAAAACACCGCGGTCGCGATGGCATCGCGGTCCGAGCCTTCGAGAATGAGATCTATTACGTCTTTGCTAACTCGGTGGGACCTCAGGGCGACGGACTGTGGTCGGCGGGCGATTCGAAGATCGTAGCGCCGGATTCGCGGTTCCTCGCCCTAGCCAACAATCGCGACGAAATGATTGTGCAGGCAGAAATTGATTTGAATCAAGCCGGGCGAAAATATGCGCGCGAGGCGCTCATCCAGCCCGCCTTTCTCAGGGCACATTGGAACTCGATGTTAGCGCGGTGTCGGAAGCAGTCACGCAAACGTTAGCTTCGTTGCGCCCGTTTCTTTCTGGCCACAGCGATCTCTACGCTGGCACCACGGAAGAATCCGAGTATC
>CAMAWP010000379.1 GCA_945861765.1 Akkermansia muciniphila
CTCGCTGGGGATGGGCAGCACCGTGCTTTCGGCGGCCATCAGAAGTGCGACCGCCCAATAGCCCCATTCATCCAGCACGTTGGAATACCAGTCCGTCAGTTGCTTTAACATGGCCGCTGGTTATAGCGAACATTGAAACCAGAGCAATCTGCGAATTCAACTGTCGCCGCTCGTATTCGCCTTTGCCCGAGCGGTTGAGGACGGTGAACGTGGGCATTCTTGACGGCGATGCCCGGCGGATGGCTGAGGGCCTACAACCTCAGCAATGTGCCGACGATCATCCGCCTGGCAAACGAAGTGGCCGGACTTCGGTTCGGAAGCGACGTGGTGAGTGACATCTCAACAACCAATGCCCGCCACGCCCCATCTTCTCTTCTGGATCTCGCCATCAGCGACGATCTCTTAAAATCTTCCGAGGGGCTTGACGTCAGAGTCGGTGCCGGATTCGTTCTGGCCAACGGCGCAAAAACACGCATTCTTGGAACATGAAAATCACCGCAGACCTTCCCCAACACACCGCCGAACAGGGTCCGACCGCACCCGTGATGTTGAAAAAACACAGTGAAGCGAGGCTGTTAGAATTCGTGGACAAGGAAGAAGTGGTTCGCGCGAAGGCGTGATCGTATTCCCAGCAGCCAAGTCAATTCCCGGAAAAGCTATGCGCCTCTTACATTACGTCGAGATTGAGAACTTTAAGCGCTTCGGTGAAAAGCAGCGCATTGAACTCGACCACCCTGCGGTTCTCATTGGACCCAACAACTGCGGCAAGACAAGCGCCATTCAAGCCATCGCGTTGTGGGCCATGGGAGTGAAGACCTGGTATGTGGAGCGCAAGGATTCGTCGGCCAGCGAGCGCGTGGCCACTGGGATCAATCGGCTCAACATCGTGGCCGTTCCCGTGACGCGAACTCGATTCTTCTGGAATAACGCGAGAGTGCGCGTGGGCAACACGCCGATTCCGGTGACGATCACTGTGGGCATCGAGCACAAAGGGCAAGTGAAGCGGCTTTCCATGATTTTCATTTCCCGCAATGACGAACTGGTTTATTGCGAGCCAGATGAACTAGCGCTGGCAGACATGGACCTCATCAAGCATGCCACGTCCCTGAATGTCGAATTGCTTCATCCGATGTCCGGCATGGAAACCGAGGAGCCGGTCTTAAAGCCCGGGCGCCTCAATGTGCTGCTGGGACAGGGACAGACCGCCCAGGTGCTTCGCAATTTGTGCCTCATGGTTGCGAAAGACTCACCCAAAGACTGGGATCAGATTGTTTCGCTGATGCGGCGACTCTTTCAGGCGGAGCTTGAACAGCCGCAGGAAAACGAACGAGGCGCCATCGAACTCTCCTACAGGCAAGTGGACGTGAAGGAACCGCTCGACATCAGCATGTCTGGACGCGGCTTTCAGCAGTTGCTTCTGCTTTTCGCCTACCTCTTCTCGCACAAGCGTAGTGTCCTCCTCATCGACGAGCCGGACGCTCATCTTGAAATCCTGCGCCAGCGCCAAGTCTATGTTCTACTCCGGGACGTAGCCCATCGGAATGAGTCGCAGGTCATTCTCGTGACACATTCGGAAGTTGTCCTGTCCGAAGCTCTCGACCGCAACCTGACGTTGATTCTCGAAGGGGTTGCGGACGACCTGGCGGGGAAGGACGATATTAAGAACTCGCTCAAACACTTTGGCGCGGAGCATTACGTTCGTGCGCGTGAAACGGGGAGCATCCTATACATGGAGGGCAGCACGGATGTGGACATATTGCGGGGATTCGCGCTCCGCCTTGGTCATCCCGTGGCCAGCCAGTTGGAAGAGAATCACCTGGTGAACGTCTATTACGTTCAAGACAACTTTCCGAATGCTCAGCGCGAACTGGAAGCCGAGCTCGAACGCGTCGAGGGTGGCTTTGGTATTCAACCCGTGGAGCATTTCTTTGCCTTGCGGCGCATGCTCCCTCAACTGCGAGGACTGGCCATCTTGGACAATGACGGACGCAACCGCACCACAAGAAATGAAGGTGGACTCGAAATTCTCTATTGGAGCCGATACGAGGGCGAAAACTACTTCGTGACACCGGCCATCTTGCGGCGGTACGCGGAGGAAAAACTCTCGTCCTTGGAGTTGTTTGCCGGCTTTCGACAAGAAATCAAGTCCACGCTCGATCAGTTGATTCTGGAGCGTGTGTTTGCCAGCGACGAAACTGCTTTCCAGACCTATTCGGCTGCCGAGCCAGCGGCAGCGGCCCTTATATGGACGACCAGCACAGCGCGAGTCAAACTGAGCGACTTTGCCGAGGAGTTCTATAGGCGTCTTGGGAAGGTCACAGGGATGCCGATGTTGCTGCGCAAAGGGGACCTTCATCTGCTCATCCCCTTCGCCGACCCGAAGGACATCATTCAAGAAGTGCGTGAAAAGCTGAATGCGCTGCAACGTCTCCTGACAACCACCTAATCAATGAAAGCCCTCGACCACCAAAGGCATGACACCGTCAACGAAACGCAGAGGAATCCCGCCTTACGGATCTGGCGCGGTTCGTTCAGGCCGGAGTTCAGTCTCGTTTCAACTGAATGCGCTGGTGGAGCAATTACAGACCAAGTGGACGCCACGGCTAAGAAAAGAACACTTCTCAATCCTGTCAGGGAAACACTGCTCTATGCTTGAGTCACCGCTATTTCCGTCCTTGCACCATCGTTGGGAAAGTGATCCCGAAATGTCGGGCTTGTGCAAAGAGGCTGGAACACTGATTGGAGAGCGCAACAAAGGTTTGAGCGTCTGTCCGAGCTCAGACCCACTCGGGGACCTCGCAAGAACCCTCCACAACTTTCGGCACCTCTACGATACGCTGCCTCTACCAGACTCCAACGGGCCGTTTCAATTCCACCGTGAATACGCCACTGCCATTTGTGGCCTCCAGCCCCTAGTTGACGCTTCCAAGTGGCCGCGCTGGCTTCTCCTTGAGCGAGCATTCTCCAGCGCGTCAACAGCCGGCGATCTCTTGGCGGCTGCCTTGGTGTTGCGGACACAGATTGAAACGCTGGACGATCTGCTGCTATTGCAGGCCTACGAAAATCATCTCTCGGAGTTCAGCCAGTTGAACTCACCCGTCCCGGCTACAGACGCAGATTGCCGGCGCATCCGAGATCACGCCACGATGCTCTGGGCACGTTTTCTACCAATGCTGGAAATGCCAGATCGCGAATCAATGACACGCAAACTGGAAATGCCACCAAGGATTGTGCCGAGGAGGGTTGATCTCGCTGAGGCTTTTGGTGCTCTCAATGACTACTTTCATCCAAACTACGGAAGCCACGTTCAGGCCGTCTGGCCCGAGCAAGCGAGCGCCGGAATGGTGCTCCTCAAATCATTCGTAACCATTTACCGCACTTTTCTCAGCTTTGATTGGGCCAGACGGCCGGTAGGTGTATCCATCCCCCACGACCACTCGAAGCCGGCAACGAGTTGGGACCAAGTGGTGATGTTCGTGGATGAAACACTGCCCCGCCTCAGCAAGACGCTCCTTGATGAACATGGGTATCCCGAGGAATGGAGTCTCGATTCCAGTTTTCTCAGCGTCTTCCGGGAGAGACTCGCGCACGCGACACGGAAATGGGATAAGTTTTGGACCGCGAGGCCGGACGACTTCGGCGGGGGCATCTTGGAAACTCTGGGTGCATTGGCGATGGGTGTAGGTTCGGAAAGCGCATCGCTGTCACCGGAGGATGTGTTTTACCTTCCCAAGCGAGAGGCCGGTCTCGGTTTGCCTGCTACAGTGGACGACTGGTTTAGGTTGTCTAGCCTACGGCGCTGCGCAGTCACGCTCGAACAGACCGTCTCTGTCCTCGGCGAAGAGGACGCATTTCCCAAAGCGCCGCCCTACGACAAATGGGTAGTGTTTCTGAAGACCGCAGTGGAGTTCTCCATAATGGCGGGGACACACAAGATGCACTTAATGCAGGTCGCAGCGATGCGGAGCGTGACTGATGGGAACTTGTTCGGTGCGATCTTGTGCGCCAGGTCAGTGATGGAGCATTACGCCGTGGCGGCTTGGTTGTCGGAAAAGTTCAAGGCCGCGTGGGACAAGATCGAGGATGCTGCTCGTTCCAGCCGGGATCTTTTCCCCCTTCTCAATGAATTGGAGTCCGACGTGGGGCGTTTCCTGGCTGGGACCAAACGTACGGCTGAAGCTACGACTGCGTGGAGGTCGCGCTGGCTTGCTGCTGCACGCGCGCAACACGTCAATCTCGAAACAGCAGTTGAGAAAGCTTTCCATGAAGAAAGTGACATCTGGTTCCTCTACGACTGGTTCTCCCGTGTAATCCACGGTGACAGATTGACGGGCAGCGATCTGTTGGAGCCGGGCAGCGAGCCAATTGCCGAGAAACAGTTTGCCAAAGTTGTGATGGTGCTTGCCTACTTCGAGCGGCCAGAGGTGCTGTTCCGGCTCCATGGTCCTGTGGTTTCGGCAGCCGGCCGGATGGCACGACCGGACGGATTGCGAACTGCTGGGAATTTGGAAATAGTTCGTGCTGCCATCCAAAAAGGCACGATTCGGAATTTGAATATCAAGCCGGGCCGAGACATGTTCGGAACCGGCAGCGAATCGGACCCCTACTACTTCAGGCCGGAGCTTCTCTATCGCGAAGCTTTCGACGCCTTCCTAGGCCACCAGGAGATTCGCGGCTTCTGCCGCTCTGCTTGGCTATTCCTGGGCATGCCAGGAGACCGAGTCGAAACGAACGGACGACGCGTGCTTTACTTCTGGAATCGGCACTTCAAGTTTGGTTCCGCTTCGTAGCTTTTGAAACAAACACAACAACATGAAGCATACGAAGAGACTAATGAGACTACTGGCCGCAGCCTTTTCCGGACTACTGACGGCGGCGGCGATGCAGGCCGCGGATGTTTCCGGCCAATGGCGCGCGGAGTTCGACACGCAAATCGGTCTGCAGAAATACCTCTACTCCTTCAAAGCTCACAGCGGGAAAGTAACCGGCAAAGCCAACTTGGAAGTCGGCGATCAAAAGCGCGAAGTGGAGCTGCGGGAAGGCAAGATCGAGGGCGACACCTTGACGTTCGTGGAAATGTTCACGTTTCAGGACAACGAAATCCGCATCAAATACAAGGGCAAGCTCGCCGAGAGCGAAATCAAGTTCACTCGGAAGTTTGGCGAGTTCGCCACCGAGGAGTTCACAGCCAAGCGAGTTCAGGTGGCGGCTCCGGCGGCTCCAGCTCCCGCGGTCGCGAGTTCTACGAACGCGGCGGCGGGCGGTCAGCGAGGTCGTGGTGGCTGCGGCGGCTTTGGCGGGCCAATCGTGCTGAATGCCGATGACAAGCCCGCGTTTGCCGACCCGCCGGCCGGATTCAATGAGAAGCACGAGGGCATCCCGCACGGGCAGTTGGAAATGATCGAATACGATTCGAAGACCGTCGGCACCAGCCGCAAGATGCAGGTTTATACGCCGCCCGGTTACTCGAAGGACAAAAAGTATCCCGTGCTTTACCTGCTGCACGGCATCGGGTGCGACGAGACGGAATGGACTCGCTTCGCGATGCCCAATGTGATCCTCGACAATCTGCTGGCCGACGGGAAACTCGTGCCGATGATCGTGGTTCTGCCGAATAGGCGTGCGCAGAAAAGAAACCGCGCTGAAGGTGATGTCTTCGCTGGAGCCGCCGCGTTCGCGAACTTCGAACGCGATCTGTTGGATGACGTGATTCCCACGATTGAGGTCCATTATTCCGTGCAAGCCGACCGCGAGCATCGCGCTCTGGCCGGGCTTTCGATGGGGGGCGGCCAGTCGCTTAATTTCGGTCTGGCTCACCTCGACACCTTCGCCTGGGTGGGTGGGCTTTCGTCGGCGCCGAACACAAAACCGCCAGAACAACTCGTGCCCGATCCGGCAACAGCAACACGCCAGTTGAAGCTGCTCTGGCTTTCCTGCGGCAACAAGGACGGCTTGATCCGCATCAGTCAGGGCGTCCACGCCTAGCTTAAGGAGAAGAACGTGCCGCACATCTGGCACGTGGACGGCAACGCCCACGACTCTCCGGAGTGGCGAAACAATTTGTATCTGTTTTCCCAGCGGATTTTCAGTTGATCACAATCACCAAGGATCCGAATACGTTCGATGCAAACCCTAAGAAGGCTATTTGCAGTGAGATCATTTGCCGTCTGTGCCTCGTCGCAGGCCACCGACAAGGCATTCATCGATTATTTTCTGCCGACGCCGATTCAGAGTCCCCTGGTATCTAACGTGTGGGACGCTCCGGGAGTTTTCCTCCGCGATCTGCAAATCGTTTCCCATTGAGCGCGAGCTGAAGCCAGACAAGACCGGCAATGAATGGAGATCCCAGAGAGCGGAGGTGGCGGCGACACTTCTCGAATAGGCTTCCGTACGCCACTGATCTTTGTCATCAATCCTGAGTCACCCCGATTGCAAACAATTGATTTATGAACCGACGAACATTCCTCAGATCAGCCACCCTCGCCTCGGGCGCGATCGCGCTTGGTCTCCCTCGCGCGCAAGCCGCGTTGCCCAAGGCGAAGATCACCAAGGTTAA
>CAMAWP010000380.1 GCA_945861765.1 Akkermansia muciniphila
GCTTTGGATGAGTTGTATGGACTGGGTTACGCGAACTGCGATTCCGAGGACGCGCATTACGAAGCCGTTACTCTTGAGCAGACCAAAGCCGTGGCGCGAAAATACATCAATCCACTCGCGTGCGTGGTCGTCGTGATCAAGGCGGAAAGCTAATGGGCGCTCGCTGTTTTCAATGGAATAGTTCCACAGCGGATGAAGACCATTTTTCCATCTCGCCGGGATGACGGGAGTCTGGACCTATCGGCCGCCTTCGTCTCCCGGAGGGAGATTCGAGAATAGCCCAGCAGTTCACTGCTGGGTTCGAATTAGCCATCGCATAAATCCCGGAGGGACGTCCGAATCGCCCAATGTCCTACGTCAGCACCTATTCTCACAGTCTGTTCAGGACAAAGGATCGCCCGAGAATGGCTCAACCGTCCCTTCGGGACTTTGGGTATTTGCCACGCAATCCCACCCTTGAAAGGGTGGGCTATTCTCAGATCTCCCTCCGGGAGATAGGTGCGGGCGATCCTCAAGTCTCCCTCCGGGAGATAGGTGCGGGCTAGTCTCGAATCTGCCCTCCGGGAGATGTCAGTCGGAAATGGCTCGTCGGATACAACAGCACACGTCCGGGAAATGTCCAAACTCTAAGCACGCCTCGGGAGTGAGTTCTCCTGTCCGGACACGGAAATGATTCCACTCGAAACAACGGAGAATCAGAATTCTTCTTGATGCCATGGCTGACGCCGCTTAACTTTCAGCAGAGATTTTGCCAGGGCCCATGGAATGTGGACTTACGAACCCCGCGAGGGCAGGAATGCAGCAACGGCAGTTTGCTCCACATCCGCCGTGGTCACCCTGGCGTTTTCAGTTTTAGAAATGTCCTATCAAGTCATAGCTCGCAAATACCGACCTCAGCGGTTTGCCGATGTCGTCGGCCAGGAGCATGTCACCCAGACGCTGGCTAATGCGATCCATCAGAATCGCATTGCCCATGCCTATTTGTTCGTCGGCCCGCGCGGCACAGGTAAAACCACCTTGGCTCGCATTTTCGCCAAATGCCTGAACTGCACGG
Organism: Akkermansia muciniphila; assembly: GCA_945861765.1. Classification (GTDB taxonomy): domain Bacteria; phylum Verrucomicrobiota; class Verrucomicrobiia; order Limisphaerales; family SIBE01; genus SIBE01. Next base: position 1,055 of record CAMAWP010000380.1, read on the forward strand.
GCGGTCCCAAAGCCGATTTTCCAGACGATGATCCGCGTTGCCAGGAGATTGCGGAGGGCCGATCTCTCGATGTATTGGAAATCGACGGCGCAAGCAACCGCGGCATTGAGGAGATTCGACAACTTCGCGAGACGGTTAAGTACGTTCCGGCGACCTGTCGATACAAGATTTACATCCTTGATGAAGTTCACATGCTCACCAAAGAGGCTTTCAATGCCTTGCTCAAAACTCTTGAAGAGCCGCCCGAGCACGTGAAATTCATGTTTGCTACCACCGAACCCGAGAAGGTTCTGCCGACGATTCTCTCGCGGTGCCAGCGGTTCGATTTGAGGAGAATTCCAACAGCTCTCATCGTCAAACATCTGGCGCACATCGCCGCCCTGGAGAAAGTCACCATCGACAACGCTGCTCTCTATGCCATTGGTCGGGGTGCCGATGGCGGGATGCGCGATGCGGAGTCCACGTTGGACCAATTAATCAGTTTCTGCGGCAGTGAAATTGTCGAGGCGGACGTGCTTTCGATGTTCGGATTGACCGCAAGAAGCCAGATATTGGCTCTGGCCCACGCGGTCGTTCACGGCGAAGCTGAAACGGCCCTTCGAGAATTAAACGATCTGGCGAAAAACGGAAAGGACCTCGGCCGATTACTTTCTGATTTGTTGAATCACTTCCGTAACCTGCTTCTCTTTCAGGTTTCGAGAGGCGATTTGAGCTTGCTCGAGATTTCCGAGGCGGAGGCTTCAACTCTGAAAGAAGCCGCTTCAAGTATCGACACCGATGGCTTGACCCGCATCATGGAAGTGTTGACCGACTGCGAGGGGCGTCTCCGCGATGTGGCATCGAAGAAGATTTTCGTCGAGGTGACTCTGCTCAAGTCTATCCAGGCAAGGAATGCGGTGCATATCGAGACCGTGCTCAAGAAGCTGCAGGCGCTGAAAGGCGAGTTCAGTCCTGGTGAGGTTCTCCCCGCCTCGTCCGTTCAGCGCGCGCCGACCCCCGCCCCCAAATCAGCTCAAGCGTTGCCAACTGCGGAATTGAGCCCAAAAAAAGCTGAGCCCGTCCACACCATCAAAGCGGCGGAGAGCGTCCCTGCAAATCGCGAAGATGATTTAGCGCAGCTTTGGAGCAATATTGTTGAGGCGGTCGGACGGGTCAGTCCATTTGCCAAGACCTATCTGCTCGAATCCCACCCCGTTTCCTTTGCGAAAAACGTTCTCACGATTGGCTTTGACCCCGAATTTGCGGATCATGTCGGCTTGGTTGATAACTCGAAGAACCGCACGATTCTTCAAACGAAGCTGCAGGAAATGGGCTACCGGGAAGCTCAAGTGAAATTTATAGTCGCGGAAACTCCGGCTCATTGGATGCGTCCCGATCCGGCGGTTAGCGGGCCCGCTCCCGCACCACCGCCCGCAGCGGGTGTGACGAACCTGGGAACAAAGCCAGAAAAGCAAGCGCCTGCCAAAATGAACAAGGAAGATTTTAAGAACGATCCACTCATCAAAGAGGCGCTTGAACTATTCAAGGGCACCATCGTCGAAATTCGCGCCTGACGCTCACTCTCAAACCTCAACTCTCACACTCCCAACCGTATTTATGTCCAGCATCGGAAAACTCATGAAACAAGCCGCTCGCATTCAGCGGCAGATGGAAGACGTCCAAAGCCAGCTTGCCAGCAAAACTGTCGAAACGAGCAGTGGCGGAGGCGTGGTTAAGGTCGCCGCCAAATGTGACGGCACCCTTGCGTCGATCAAAATCGACCCTCAAGCGGTCAATCCAGCCGACACAGAATTACTCGAGGACTTGATCTTGACGGCCGTTAACAGCGCATTGAGTCAAGCCAAGGAAACCTCTAACGCCGAAATGGGCAAAGTCACCTCCGGCCTGAATATCCCTGGTTTAGTTTAAGCCGCCGTGTCGGACGGAATGCTGAGCACCCCAGCATCAGAAGTCGCTGTCCTTGCGAAGGCGCGTTCATTTCCGAGGGATGATCGACTTTAACAAATCAGTCCACGGGGTCGCCGGAGCGGCTAGGGGCAGGGTTACTGCCCATCTCAAAAACTGGTAAACATGGCGTCTCTTCCTGAACCGATCACGAGTCTTGTCGCAGCGCTGAGCAAATTGCCTGGTATCGGACCTCGATCGGCGGAGCGTATCTCGCTTCACTTGGTCCAGACTGAACTCAGTTCAGTTAAGGATCTGGCACGTGTTCTGATCGAAGCTCGCGAGCGCGTCAGCCACTGTTCGATCTGCGGGGCGTTGACCGAGCGTCAGCCGTGTGGCATCTGTTCGGATGCACGGCGCGATAGTTCTTTGATCTGCTTGGTCGAACGGCCCGTGGACATCATCAGCATTGAAAAGTCTGGCACCTACCGCGGCAAGTTCCATGTCCTCGGCGGGAAAATCTCACCGTTGAATGGAGTTGGCCCAGAAGATTTGCGGATCGCTGACCTGGAAAAACGCCTTTCGAATGAGCCCATCCAGGAGATTATCATTGCGCTCCCTTCGGATGTCGAAGGCGATGCCACGAGCTTCTACATGGCGAAGCTGTTCTTGGGAAAAGCGGTAAAAGTGACCCGCATTGCGCATGGCTTGCCGGTAGGAAGCGGTTTGGAATTCGCCGATGAACTCACCTTGAGCAGGGCGATCGAAGGGCGACAGACCTTCGGTTAACCTAAAAGCCGCAGTTCAGCCGAAAGAAACGAAAGAAGCGAAAGCATTCGAGGGCTTTACGCAAACGCGGCCACCCACCAACCGGGTGAAAGGCAGATGCCTTAGAACTTCTTTTCTTTCGGCATTTTTCGTTTCTTTCGGCCATCCAACTGCCGGATAAGGTTTAATGCCGATGAGCTTTCTCGATGAGGTGCGCCCCTCGGACTTTTTCGAAGTTGGCGATCCACTGGGAGCGCCGCCATCTTGGCGGCATCTTCAGCCTCCGAGTCGCCGACAGTGATGCCGACGGTCCCAGTCCCCCGGAAAAACTGGAGGGCCAAGGGTTGAGCGAATTCTCCTCATCATGAACACGATTTGGAATAAGCGATAGGTTTCACCCTAGAAACAGCAGTTCAGCCGAAAGAAACGAAAGAAACGAAAGAATTCGAGGGCTTTACGCAAACGCGAACACACACCTGCCGGGTGAATGGTGCCTGACTCAGAACTTCCTTTCTTTCGGCATCTTTCGTTTTTTTCGGCCATCCAACTGCCGCTTTCAGGTTCACGGATCTTGATAAGCCGGTCTATTCTTTGCCCAGACCCATCCTGCGCCCAAGGAGGTGGATGAGCGTTTTTGCGGCAAGCTCCGGTGGAAGAAATGGCTTCGATATGAAATCGTCGCCGCCGCTCCGGGCAAAACGGAGACGGCTCTCAAAGGTGTTCCATCCCGTAACGAAGATGACCGGAGTTTCCCGGTAGTTGTCCGATTTGCGGAGCCTTTCGCAAAGATCATAACCGGTCATCCCCGGCATGTTCACATCCAAGACGAATAAGTTGTAGTGGTGGACTCTGGACAATTCGAGCGCCTCGCTCGGATCCTTCGCGGTGTCGGGCTTAAGTTGAACCAGTCCCAAAGCTCCCGCAACCACCCGGCGAGCGATCGCCTCATCATCCACAATCAAAACGTTAAAAGGATCGTCGTTCTCGCTTGCGCGGCCAAGTGGGTGCTTGGACAGAACGTCGAGAAAATTCACGGTTTGATTCACTGTCCGCATGCTGGAAGAATTCACAGCCTGAGGCAGCCCAGACAAATCTTTGAGCAATACCACCAGCACATTCGCGACTCTCTTCAGCAGGGTCGCGTTGCACACCGACTCGTCGGCTGCGAACTCCTCGGCTTTCCGATACAACTCATGCACCAACGGCGGCTGCGTCGCCTTGTTCTCGGCTCTGAGCAGCGATCCCGAAAGCTCCTTAAGCTTCACTAAGAGTTTCTGCCGATCGCTCCGCGCGAATGCCTTGACGGCCGACTGCGGCGGCGAATGAGTTTCAATAATCTCATCCTGCGGCGGCGGCGGGGGTGGGGGTGGTAGTGCTGCAACCGGATGGATTGCACGAGGTGGGGGTGGCGCAGGGAGCAGAGGTGTAAGAAAAGGAGATGGGGCTGGACTCGATCGTTGGGCGGGTTGGAATGCCGCGGGATCGGCTGGGTTCGCTGCTGCTGCCGGTTGCAGAACGTTACGAACGGCCGCTAACAATTCTTGAGCGCCGGCCTTTGTTATGAGGTGACACTCGGTGGCACCGGCCATCTGAGCGGCCACGATGGTGTCGTCGGCATTTTCACGGGCGAAACCGATGATCGGCAATGCGCGGTGCTTGGACTCCGCGCGAATCGTCCTGATCAGGTTCAGCCCTTTGTCTCCTCCGAGCAGAACGTTTATGAGCACCACTTGCGGCCGCAAGCGATTGATTGCTTCAAATGCGGACCCCTCGTTGGTCGCTCGGTCAACGTCGAAACCTGCGACAATGAAGGCCCTCATATAGGCCATGCTTTGCACAGGGTCTTTTTCGACGATCAACACTTTTCTCATCGCACGCGGTTCTGCCAGGAACAAATGCAAGCATTGTGGAGCGGATTTCGCAATTTCAATTATTTTTGCGAGAATCGCACCTTGACGATCAGCTCGATTTGCTAATTTCTATTCTCTATTTCAAGATTTGATTATACCGACTTCCACGTTGGCCCCAAGACAATGATTCCCAAAACTATCGTTTTTGATTTAGGCAAAGTGCTTCTTGATTTCGACTACTCGATCGCCGCGCGCAAACTTCAACCCCGTTGCCGCATCTCGGCGGAAGAACTCCTTAAGATCATTGACCAATCTCCGCTACTCTACCGCTTCGAGACGAACCTGATGACGACGGAACAATTCTTCGGTGAGATCCAGTCGAAGTCTGGTTTTTTGGGTGATTTAGCGGAGTTTGGGGAAATCTTTGGTAACATTTTCACCCCGATCGAACCGATGCTACAGCTTCATGCCGCTCTTCGGGCGCGGCAGATGCCAGCCTACATTTTTTCCAACACGAATCACCTCGCCGTTCGGCATATCCGGATGCGCTATCCGTTTTTCCAAGACTTCGATGGCTATATCTTATCCTGCGAGCACGGAGTTATGAAACCGGATGAGCGACTTTACGAGATCGTTGAACGTTACACGGGCCAGAATGGGTCTGACTTGCTCTACATCGACGATCGTCCGGAAAATATTGCCACGGCAAATCGTCGAGGTTGGCAGACCGTTCTCCATGAATCTCCCGTAGGAACGATCGAGGCCGTTCAAAAAGTAGGACTCCTGAACGAACAAAAAACCGGTCGCTCCTAGGCTCCTGTTCGTCGCCTCCTTCGCTGCCGTCGCTGCCGTCGCGAGACATTCGCAAGATTTTCAAAACTGAGTCTCGCGACGGCAGCAACGGCAGCGAAGGAGGCGACGAACAGGAGCCTAGGAGCGACCGGTTTTTTGTTCGTTCAGGAGTCCTACTTTTTGA
>CAMAWP010000381.1 GCA_945861765.1 Akkermansia muciniphila
AGTGACCTTCCAAAAACGCGCCGGTGTCTCGAAAAATCTGCAGAGCTTCTGTCGGAGTCATGGCGGTGAATCAAAAGCCAAGCGGCGCGAGATAACAACATTTAACAGTTTCTGGAGCTTTTAACTTGATCACCTCGCAGGCTTCTAATCGTGCGATGCTTGGTGGGCTGTTCGAGTGCGAGCGGCGACTTGGCTGCGCTGCGAGGGAGTTCAAGGCCCGGTCGAGACTATGCCGCGAGTTTTACGGGCTTTCCGTCACGAATCGATTTTTCCTCTGCTTCGCAAATCTCGACTGCGATTTTTCCATCGGCGGCGGTGACGATGGTGGGAGCACGGCGACTGCGAATGCATTCCACCAGGTGGCTTAATTCCCCGACGTAGCCGTCCTTGCCCTTGCATTTGACGGTGCGAGCGGATCGCCCACTCTGGCAGAGCCGGAGCGAATCAATGCCGCGGCTGAAATCGTAATCTACGGTTGCCTTCTCGAAGTTGACCGTATAGCTCATGCTGAAACCGAAGCCGGACGTCATGGCCCAGCTCCCTTCGGCATGCACGATCGCGCCGGAGGCGACGTGGTATTGCGTCACAACGTGGTCTATGGCTCCGCTCAGCTTGGTGTAGCCGTTGGAGTAAACCGCCAGTGGCCGTCCGAAGCAGAAGTGAACGAAATCAACGTCGTGAATGTGCAAATCCAAAAGCGCGCCTCCAGACCGCTCGCCGTTGAAAAAGTTCTTTTGTCCCCAAGCGGGTGGTTCAGCGACACGGCGGAATCGCGCGGCCAAAACCTTCCCGAAGCGGTTGTCATCGATGGCCTCTTTGACCCAGACCCATTCGGGCCAAAACCTCATGCACATAGCTGGCATGAAAAATCCCTTGGCCTTGCTGGCAGCCGTCGCGATTTCACTCGCCAACTTCGCTGTTCGCGCCATTGGCTTTTCGCAAAGCACATGTTTGCCTGCCTTCAGCGCTGCGATGGCGAGTGAATGATGCGAGGGGGTGGGGGCACAGATGTCGATGAGATCGATCTCTGGATTCGTCAATAGCTCTGCAATCTCGCGGCTTGCCCTCACCCGCGTCATGTCGAGTTTTATCGGGTCGGCGATGGCGATGTTGCCAGCGACGTCGGAGAAGTCGCCGTCCAAGTGACGGCCGCTGGGGTTGCAAATAGCGGCGACGCGCACGCCGCGCACTTGGCGATACGCTTTGATGTGCGTGGCGGCCATGAAGCCCAAACCAACGATGCCTACGTTAATCATATTTCTCAGGAGTCTATTTTTTCAGTGCTCTAGTCACCGCTGTGACGGCTCGAGAATATTCATTTCCCTTGATCGCTCTTGGACAGCTTCTCCACGAACAGACGTGCGGCTCGAATGTCCTGGACTCTCTGAGTGCCTGCTTCTCGTTCGATGCACAAATAGCCGTCGAATTTCAAGTTCTCCAAAGTTTGAAAAAAATCGGGCCAATCCACTTCACCCATTCCAGCGACCATTTCTTCCCCCCAAGTCCCGGGGACGAGGGTCTTGGTGGCATCCTTGATATGACACTGCTTTAGCCAAGGCCCAAGAATCTGGAGAGCTTCTATTGGATTACCTTTCTGATAGAGGATCATATTGGCGGGATCGAAGTTAACCCCCACGTTGGCTCGGCTCAGTTTTTCCAAAAAGTAATTCAGGGTTTCTGCTCCTTCTTGTCCGGTTTCCAAAGCAAGGTCGATTCCATTGGTGGCAAAGACGTCGGCCACGAGCCTGAGCCGTTCGAGTAATACCTTGTAGGCGGGATCTTTCTCGTCGTGAGGCAGAAAACCGGCGTGAAAGCTGATCAGCTTCAGATCCATTTTCTTGGCGATTTGAGCGACCGCTTGAATATTTTTCCAATTCTCATCCCAGTTGGAATCCGGGACGATGCCTCCCGTGCGGCGAATGGAATCCATGGTGGAATAATCTTCTCCCACGCATCCGAACATCCCAGAGACGATATCGATCCCCGCCTTCGCACATTCGTCCGGGAGATTTCCCCAGAGGGTTGGATTTTCGCGGATCGGGTCGAGCGCGCACTGCATGCGATTAAGACCTATCTCCTGCATCTGTTGAATCAACTGGCTGGGATTCGCGGGCTGCAGGGACCAGCTACAAACCGCCAAGCGATCAAGAAGGGTGGTTTTCATTTGAAGAAGTATTTTCTACGCGCTCTTGCCGAGTTTAACGCCATTTAATTTTTCGACAAATTCAATGAAGCCCGTCGCTTGCGCTTTTAGCCGGGCCAGAATTTCTGGATCTGTGAGTCGTCCGGCGTCGTCCAGGAGATCGTTGATTTTAGGGAGGAACACCCGATCCGGATAATTATAAGCGTTTCGATAACCGAAGATTTGTTGCAACTGTTCGACCGGTCGGAGCGCGCCCCACATGCCTGCGGCGACGCCCACGAAGCAAACGGGACGTCGTTCAAAACTCTCCGGAAACTTCAGCATGTCGATAAAGTATTTCAGAACGCCAGGAACGCTGCCGTTGTATTCAGGCGTGGCGATGATAAGGCCTTTCGCTTGAACGATGGCATCGGCGAACGGACTAAACGCGGCGGGCTTTTGCTGGTAAGAGCTTGGATGGAAGATATCGACCGGAAGGTGCGCCAGATCCAATGTCTTCAGAGGAGTCTGCAATTCACGATATATTTCTTCAATGAGATGACCGACACGGCGCGTGTTGCTTCCGGGTCGATTTGTTCCGACGATCAGGGTAATCATGGCGCGAGAATGATCATCACCGGGCGCTCAAGCAAGTGAGAATGGCGAACTGGGAGGAGAAATTGCGAACCGCCTCTCGGGTGAGCGCTGGCAGAGTGTCGCCGCCCGAGGCTATTTTTGGGGCGAACGGCGCAGCCGATTTTGGAAGAGGAGCTTCCACGTAATCCGGAGTGCCTCGCGAACGATCTTGGGCGACATCTTGGAGGTGCCATGGAAGCGGTCGGTGAATATGATCGGCACCTCGACAATGCGGAGGCCTTGACGCCAGATCTTGTGCGTCATTTCAATTTGGAAGCTGTATCCATTCGAATCCACGCTTCCGAGATCAATCGATTGCAGAGTTTGGCGTCGAAAGCATTTGAATCCACCAGTCGGATCACTGAACGGCATTCCTGTGATCATCTGAACGTATTTTGCCGCGCAGAGGCTGAGCATGAGCCGGTTCAATGGCCAGTTGATGACCCGGATTCCGTTGCAGTAACGCGAGCCTAGAACCAGATCAGCATTCTGGGCCGCCTTTAGGAAAGCGGGAATGTCATCCGGGTTATGCGAGAGATCACCATCCATCTCGAAAATAAAGTCGAAGCCTTTTTCCAAAGCCCAGGCAAAACCCGCGCAATACGCACGACCCAACCCTTGTTTTTGGCTGCGGTGGAGGACATGAACTTCCGGATGTTTCAGCGAAAGACTGTCCGCCAATTGGCCAGTGCCATCCGGGGAACTGTCATCCACAATGAGCAGGTCCACAGAAACCGGCAGCTTCAAAAGTCGCTCGACGAGCGTCGGTAGATTTTCACGCTCGTTGTAAGTTGGCACAATGACCAACGTGTCCCTGCTCATGGCGTCCATGGTTCGCGCAGAGAGATAAGCAGCAAAACCGCCGAACACAAGCCGCGAATTGCACTGAACGGCTTCGCATTCGTTCTCCAGTAATATAATAAGTGCTTAGTCCTTCCCGCGCTGCCGAACAGAAGAAGGAATGTAGATAACCCGGAGCGAAGCGGCAGGGGCGTTGGACTGGTCTGGGGGCACGATTACGCTTCACTCCGGGTTATTTGCATTCCCTGGTTGAACGAAGCTGCGGCAAACTCGCCCGCCGTCTCCCCTCCCTCAACTTGAAGTCCCTTACGGAAAGTTTTTGCTCCGTCCCCGGCTCAAGTCGAAATAACCAGCCCGAGAGCCGGGTTTTATCTTCCAACTCGCGCTCCTCCCCCAATGCTCAGGGCCTGGAGAGCAGAGTGCGCCGCGCCCCGCGCGTTGCACGGGCCTGCCAAGGCCCGTGGCAGACAAAGTCCGCCGATGCATGAGTCGGCTCGTGTGATCGGAACACTCGACTGGTCCCCACAGTGGCTTCATGGCGGTCGGTTGCACGGAGCAACCGCAGGCCGGTGTCCGGCTGACCAAACGCAGGTCAAACGCATCGGTTTGCGGCAACAAGGACAGGGCGGCGGATGATAAACAGGCTCCGGTGCCGGAGTTGGTCCGGGCCTTTGGGGCGCCGGCGAGGAAGGCTTCCAGGTTTGTTGTTCTTGCGGGGTGAGCAGCGGTGCTTGTTTAAGAAGAGCGCGCACGCGGTTGGCGCGGACTTTGGCCGCCGGATGCAACCAGCCAAAAGTGCGGACCCGCGCGTAACCCGGCGGCAGGATATTAGAGCAGTTGACTCTTAATCAAAGAAGGCGGCTTCTCTCATTTTCTCTCAAGTGATCGTGCGTTATCAAACCCGCATGGATATTGGCGATGCTTCACTTTGCTTTTTTCTCTCGTTTTCTCATTCTATCTCAAAAGAACACACGCGGAATACAGCGGGAAAATTCATGGGGGGATTCCGTCAACACTTCTCAAGGGTCTGTGTTTTTGTTTCCGCTCGGTGCTCGACTCCAATTGCATTTGAACGCAAGATCTCTCGGGTGTTACACGGGGAAACAAAAGGGCCCGCAATAGCGAGCCCAGAAATTGAAGGGGAAACTCCTTTCGGAATCGCCCCATCGCCTTACGGCGAGAAGTGGGTGGACGTTCCTACATTGGGCCCCATTTGTCAACCAACTTATGCCGCAAAAGCACAGGACGATTGTCTATATCGATGGATATAACTGGTATCACGCAATATTCAAGCACAGGCCAGAATGGAAGTGGCTGAATATCCAGAGTTTTTTTGAGGCTATGCGACCCGACGAAGATATCCTATTGGTGAAATTCTTCACAGCGATCGTGGATGAAGAAAAGCTTGATAGCGACGCGCGAGAGAGACACATCAAATATGTCGATGCCCTCAAGACACTCCTAAAAGTTCGGGTGATCCTCGGAAAGTTTCAAGATCGAGAAGTGACGTGCCGCGCAAACTGTAAGCTTAAGTACAAGGTTCCGGAGGAAAAGAAAACAGACGTGAATATCGCCGTCGAAATTCTCTCTGACGCTTTCAAGGGGAATTGCGATTCCATGGTTGTTGTCTCGGGAGACTCTGATGCGCAGCCGCCTCTCCAGTGGGTCAAGGCCAACTGTTCTGGGATCAAGATTTCAGTCTATATCCCTGCCCTGATCCAAGAGCAAGCCCTCAGGCGTCTGGATTTTTATCGGCGAATGGGGGTCACGGCTAAGTTCCTTCCGTTGACGGACCTCAAATCTCACCAATTACCCAATCTCGTAAAGCTCGGAGGAGGAAATGTGTCGATGCGTCCGACTGTATGGAGTGCTCCGAAACAACCACAGACTTGAGGGCTTGTTTAGACCGAAAACCGCCAAATCTCAAATGTCGCTCCAGGACCTTTTGCCCGTATCCGAGGGCAGAGGACTCGCGCGTCGCGTCGTCTGGCGGTGCCGTAGCGTCGCGCTCTGGCCGACGAGCGACGGCTACCGATGCCGCTCCACCGTGCTGCTGCTCACAGAACTAGAACTGGGGCCAGAACCGGACGGAAGCCAATATTGATGCCCCTGTCACTCGGCTGGTCGTGGTTCGAGCGGGTCGCTGACCGGCAGCCCCCGGCGGAGTTGAACCACCCGCCCCCACGAATAGCTCGGGAATTACCTGTAGTGGAACCTCGAGGGTCAGTCGCACTCCCACTGAGATACTCTCTATAACCATCCAAACACAATTCCCACACATTCCCGTGCATGTCGTACAAACCCCACGCATTCGCGCGCTTCGTCTTCACCGCATGAGTTCTGCTCTCAGAGTTCATGTCATACCACGCAATGGCCTCCAAGTCCCCGGCGTAGGGACTCGTCGTCCCCGCCCGACACGCATACTCCCACTCCGCTTCCGTCGGCAACCGATACTCCCACCCAACCGGCAACCGTCCCGCCGCTCGCTCCGCTTGCGTTACCTTCGCGCAATAACTCATCGCATCATTCCAACCCACATGCTCCACCGGTAGGGTGGCTCCTTTGAACCCGACCGCGCTCGGATTGCTTCCCATCACCGCCACATACTCCTCCTGCGTCGTTTCGTGGTCGCTCATCCAAAGCCCCCGCGTCAGTGTCACACTGTGCTGCGTTTCTCCACTATCACGATCCTCCTCCGTCGTGGGGCTGCCCATCGTGAACGTGCCAGCGGGAATGAAAACGAAACCGACACTTGCAGGGACCGTTTGCACAGCCACCGCCCGGTAAAAACGTGGCACCGTGCCCACATCCAAATCCACCACCGTCGCTTCGGCCGTCCCCATCGTCACTGTTTTCAGCAAATGCCACTCGGAAACCACCCCATTCCCAAGGCTCGTTGACCACTCCACTTGGGCCGCAGTTCCCGAGGGTCCATACACCGTGAT
>CAMAWP010000382.1 GCA_945861765.1 Akkermansia muciniphila
GGGGGCGGCAACCGGAATTTTCCCGGCTTGAGTGGTTGGTTGAATCGGTTATGGTGGCTCCGATGACGAACTTGGTTGCCGGTTATTCGAACACTGAATTATGACACAAATCGCAAAACTCCTCGGCGATAAAGCCGATTATCTCCTCAATTTCAACAGCCCAAAGATTTCAAAAGAACGCCTCCATGTTCCAGGGCCCGACTTCATTGATCGGATTTTTTCTGTGTCCGACCGCAACAATCGTGCGCTCGGGAACCTGCACCGGCTCTTTAATTGTGGCCGACTCAGCGGCACTGGGTATCTTTCGATTTTGCCGGTGGATCAGGGAATCGAACACTCCGCCGGCGCGAGCTTCGCGAAGAACCCGGATTACTTCGATCCTGAAAACATTGTGAAGCTGGCCCTCGAAGGGGGTTGCAATGCGGTCGCGTCCACCTACGGCGTGCTCGGTGCCGTTGCTCGGAAATACGCTCACAAAATTCCTTTTCTCGTAAAGATCAATCACAACGAACTGCTCACCTATCCGAACAAAGCCGATCAAATCATGTTCGGCACCGTGAAACAGGCGGCGGACATGGGCGCGGTGGCGGTCGGCGCGACGATTTATTTCGGCTCCGATCTGAGCGGGCGGCAGATTGTCGAGGTCGCGCAGGCGTTCGCCCAGGCTCATGAACTGGGCCTGGCCACCGTGTTGTGGTGTTATTTGCGGAACAACGGTTTCAAGATTAAAGGCGCCGATGGCCAGTCCACGGATTATCACGTCGCGACCGATCTCACCGGCCAAGCCAATCATCTCGGTGTGACAATTCAGGCGGACATCATAAAGCAGAAGCTTCCCGAGAACAACGGCGGCTTCAAGGCGCTGAACAGTGGCTCATCGAGCTACGGCAAGCTCGATGAGCGGATTTACACGGAGTTGACGAGCGATCATCCGATTGACCTTTGCCGGTATCAGATAGCCAACTGTTACATGGGTCGCGCTGGCCTCATCAACAGCGGCGGAGAATCCAAAGGCAAAGGCGACATGGAGCAGGCGGTCGCCACCGCCGTGGTCAACAAACGCGCCGGCGGCACGGGATTAATTTCCGGACGCAAAGCGTTTCAGCGTCCGATGAACGAAGGCATCGCCCTGCTGAACGCCATCCAGGATGTCTATCTCAACAAAGAAATCACTGTGGCGTGATCAGATATTCTCCGGCAGCAAACTATGCTGCCGTGAGAGCGGCTCGAGCATCATCGACGGCCCCGGTCTTCTCCAGAAAGTAATCGTAGCCTCCGGCGTAGGGGACGACTTGGCCGCCGCTGACGTGCAGGACCTTCGTGGCTAGCTGGCGGATGAAATGCACGTCATGGGAAATGAAAATGAGCGTTCCTTCATAACGCTCCAGCGCGAGCGTGAGCGACTCGACGGTGTGGATATCAAGATGTGTCGTCGGCTCGTCCATGAGCAGGATGTTCGGTGGATCGACCAGAAACCGAATGAGGTTGAGCCGGCTTTTCTCACCGCCACTCAGCACGCCGGTCTTCTTGAAAATATCGTCCTTGCGAAACATGAAGGACCCGAGAACCGCTCGTGCTTCGTTCTCCGGCATGAGCGGTGCGCTGGCCAAAACTTCGTCGAGCACCGTCTTTTCGGGATCGAGCGTGTCGGCGCGATGCTGGCTGAAGTAACCGATCTTGGCGTTGTGCCCGAGCTTCCGCTCCCCTTGTTGAAACGCAACAACGCCCGCTAAAATCTTCAGCAGCGTCGATTTCCCTGCGCCGTTCGGGCCGATCAGCACCGTCCGCTCGCCGCGCTCGATGCTCAGGTCGAGACCCGCATAGACTTGATTGGCGCCGTAGGCCATGTGGATCTCCTCCAGGGTAACGGATCGCTGCCCGCCCCGGGGCGGTTGCGGGATTTGAAACCGAAACGGTTTGCGCGGCGCCACCGGCTTTTCGATCAACTCCAGCCGCTCGATCTGCTTGAGCTTGCTCATCGCTTGCGAGGCTTTGGACGGGATCGCGCGGAACCTGTCGGCGAATTCCTGGAGGGCTTGGATTTCCTTCTGCTGGTTTTTGTGGGCGGCCAATTGCTGCTCGTAACGTTCCTCCCGTTCGCGGAGGTAATCCGAGTAGTTGCCGGTGTAGTCAATCAGCTTCTTCTCTGATATCTCATGCACCTGGCTCACCACTTCGTCCATGAATTGGCGATCGTGAGAAATCAACAGCAGGGCGCCGGAATAATTTTTGAGATAGCTTTGGAGCCAGAGGAGGGCGAGCAGGTCGAGGTGATTCGTCGGTTCGTCGAGTAAGAGAAGATCCGGCTCCATCACCAGCAGCCGAGCCAGCCGGGCGCGCATGATCCAACCGCCGCTCATCTCCTGCGCCTTCCGGTCGAAATCCGTGTCGCGATAGCCCAGCCCGCGTAACATTCTCTTCGCTTTGGTTTCGACCTGCGGATCATTCAACGCATCGTGCTTCGCGTGCGTCTCCATGTATTCCGGGGTCGAAACCGCCCCAGCGGCCTCGAGTTCGTGCAGCCGCTTCTCCAGCTTCGGTAATTCGTCCACCCGGCCTGTGGCAACATCCAGAATCGTTTCTTCGCCGTGCGCTTCCCCTTCCTGCGGGAGGTAGCCGACCATCGTCCATTCATCGCGCTCGATCGTGCCGGCGTCGGGCACCTTCTGCTTGAGGATGAGGGATAGGAGAGTGGTCTTGCCAGCGCCGTTAGGCCCAACCAGAGCGACACGGTCGCCGTAGTTCACCTGAAACGACGCGTTCTCGAAGAGCAGTCGCCCGCCCAAGGACATCTTAAGATCTCGAATTGTAAGCATGAAATAATTATGGTCGCCAACGGCTTGCCGTCGCTGAACGGAGAGAAGTTTCGTGTAACTCCGTTGGAGCCGGAGCATTGATTCTGTCTGCGGCGACGAGCGGGAAAGGGTAATCCAAGATCGCGCGGCGTCAATGACTCATTTGGAAATAATCACGGTGAACGCCTCAGCGGTCGGTTTCTCGTCCGCCGTGTCCTCCCATGCCCATGCCTCGGTTGGTTTCATCCAAACTTGCCAATTGCGGGACTGGATTCCATTTAAGTCGATGGCGCTACTCGGGATGGATTTCATCGGGACCGATTGAATGCTCACTTCGGCCACTCGCCGCCGACCATCTCTCCTGGCTGAAGTTTCGCGGGATCGATGACACTGTGCTTCACACGTTGACGTTTCCATGTGTAGGTGACATGCACGAGGCCGTCGTAGGTCTGGATGATGGCGGGATAGCTGAACTCAACCCTTGGTTCGTCTTCGAGCACCAGCGCGGCCTGCCAGGTGCGACCATCGTTGGAGACGGCGAGGTTCAACGGAGTGCGTCTCCCACCCCATTGGCCGGGTGTGCCGGGGACGTGATTGTAAACGATGAGGTGGCGACCATCCTTCAAGGTGATCGCATCCGTGCCGGAGTTGGGATTAGGCAAGGTGCCGAGAGTCATCGGTCCCCATGTCTTGCCAGCGTCGTCCGATGCGACTTGGAAGATGCGGTTCTGGCGTGAACGGCCGATGGCCAGGAGCTTGTCACCACCTGTGAATAGGATGCTGGGCTGAATTGCGCCGATTTCAATTCCGTCATTGACCGGACCCGAGTGCTGCCATGTCTTGCCGAAGTCGCTGGTTCGCTCGAAATGCACGCTCCACTTGCTCTGCCTTTCATCGGTCTCGAGGCTGACGGGGCTGAGAATATCGCCGTTGGGCAACTGCACGGGCTTGTTCTTGACGGGGCCGAGAATATTTTCCGGCAAACGGCGTGGTTCGGTCCAGGTCTTGCCGTCGTCAGTGGAGGTTGAGAGCAGGCCCCACCAGGTTTGTGGAGTTGGCCCAGCCTTGAAGAACAGCATGAGCGGGCCGCTCGCGGGTTGGAAAAGCACGGGATTCCAGGTCGGATGCCGATGCACCGAGCCGTCGGGTTTGCGATACTGCACGCCATTGGCGATCTCGACGGGTGCGGTCCATTTGCCCGCCTCACTTCGCGACATCCAGATGCCGACATCCGGATGTTTCTCGCGCGTGCCGCCGAACCACGCAACCACGAGACCGCCGTCCGAAGTTTCGGCAATGGTCGAAGCGTGGCAACTGGGAAAGGGCGCCGTCTCGTAGATGAACTCCGATTTGAGCAATCCGGATTGGGCAGCTTTGGGCGTGATCGTGGACACAATGAGCAACAGAGGAATCAAATGTTTCATAGGGGTCGGTTATTTTGAGCGTGGGTTGCGCAGGTAGTAAAACCGACCATCCTCCGCGCCGCCGAGGAAGTCGGGAATGCCGTCGCCGTTGAAATCCACTGTGGCCGGGCTGACGTCGTGGCCTTCGATATTTTCGTTCGCCAGTAATCCCTGGTCGCGAAAGAAGAACCGGCCGTCGCGCGCAGTCGTCTGGCGGAGAAACTTCGCGTTGGCGGCGTTGGCCAGAAGGTCGAAGCCGCCGTCGCCGTCCCAATCCACGATGCAGAGTTTTCGACGGCCGCTCTTGCCGGCAGTGCCGTCATTGAAGCGAATAAGGCCGGGTGTCGCGTCCTTGATTGTGTGGCGACTGTCAGTGACTGAGAAATTGTCACCAACGAAGAGGCGCCGTGGCGCAAGCAAGTCGAGCTGCCCGTGGCGTCTCATGCGCTCGAAAAACGCAAGGTAGCCTTGGTGGTCGAGCATGATGAGGTCCATGAGACCGTCCTTGTTCCAGTCCACCGCGACAGGTGTGGTGCGCCATTGCGTGAGGAGCGCCTTGCCCTCGGGCCGGAGCCACCCGTAGGCGAGCGCGGGTTGCGGACCGTTCCACTCGACCTCAATGGGCTGTGCTGCGGCGAGCTTGGGCCTCTCGCGCGTGCCGACATTTCGGTACCAGTGAACTTTACCGAGAATCGAATTCACGAGGATGTCGGCCAGTCCATCACCATCCCAATCGGCCACGGTCTGGGTGGTGTAACCCCACTTTGCTTCGCACGGGCCTTGGATACTCCCGTTGTCTCCCGCCATCAGGCGAATTATTTTGCCGTCGGCCTTGAGGAGTTGAGGCGCGGCCCACCTGGGCTTCTCGACACGCGGCCCGCTGAGGTTCTCGATGAATGCGATGTAGCCGGCCGTGTTGCCGCTGAGGATATCAATGTCGCCATCGCCATCCCAGTCAAAGCCGACCGGAGTGGCCAGCGCGCCAAATTTCAAATCGTCGGCTTCCTGTTTGAAATAAACCGGCGGGAAAAAAATCGGCGTGCGGTCAGGGGCAAATCTGCCGGTGTTTTCGATCAATGCCACGCGCCCATCCTCGTCGCCGACGATGAGATCGAAATCGCCGTCCTTGTCCCAATCAACCGCGGTCGGGGTGATCATCTCCAAATCCATGACGAGCGCTTTGGCGTCTCCTGTTTTAAGACGTTTGCCCCGTGCATACCTGGGCTGCGTGCGCGTGCCGATGTTTTCGAAATAGGTGAACCCGTCCAGAAACTCGCCGCAAAGCAGGTCAAGGTCGCCGTCTTTGTCGAAGTCCGCGAAGCTGGGCGAAGGCCAGCCGAAGGTTTCAACCGGCTTGTCATCCGCCATGATTTTCATCGGCTTGTCATAAACCGGTTTCGCTGTCGTGCCAGTATTGCGCGCGAGATAGACGAACCCGCGCAGCGGCCCGTTCGTCCATTTTCCATCCGGCCTGTAAGCGTTGTCCCAGCCGTAATCCGTCCAATCGTCAGCGCCCACAATGATGTCCATCGGGCCGTCGCCATCGTAATCCAAGTAACGCCAGAAGTTCCCTCGCACTTTGTTCGAGTGAACATTCGCCGACAGCGGCAGCTTGATTCCATTATCCAAGCCGGTCTTGCGGAAGCCAGGGTACTCGAAGCCTGGCGTGAGCACGCGGGGTTGGCCGTCCACAAACGAGACCTGTGCAAATTGCAGGCCCTTGCTGATGCGCCACGCTGGCTTGAAGACGGGCATCTTGTTCTTCGCCGTGTCACCGCTCGCGTTCTCGAAGATATACACTCCGTTGTAAGGCTTGTCTGGACAACTCACCACGAGGTCGAAGTCGCCATCGCCGTCGAAATCCATCGGAAGTGGAAACGCCCAGAGGCCGACGCCAAGGTCAACTACGAGGCCCGGATGGTTGTATTTAAGGCGCTCCAGGATGTCCCCCGGAAACGCAGGCAAAGCAACTAGCCAGAACAACGCCGCCAGCGCCAGGCGCTTGGGGATATTCACACTCGCGCCAAATAGGCTCGAAGCAAAAGGCCGCGCAGAGAGTTGTGAACCAGACGGGAAATGCATCGGCACTCTCGGTATGCCAGAGTGCAAGGCGGGTCAAGCACCAACATTCCAATGTTCAATGATTCGGTGCATCCCGAAGTTGTTGGTGAATGGGGACGATCGCTGGACATCGCGGAGCGATGATTTGACGGTAGCCGTGGGTTTCAACCCACGGAATGAGCCGGGGGATCTCAAGAGTCGCGAAGCGACGATTGATCCCCCGGAGATTTGGC
>CAMAWP010000383.1 GCA_945861765.1 Akkermansia muciniphila
CGTCCCGGGCTTGTGGGTCGAGTAGTCCACCCAGGAATAGCGGAAGAAGATTTCCCGGTGCTCGGCAACCCGCCGGAAAAGAGTTTTGTTCGCGAGGGCCATGTCGCCCACGCCCGCTCGAAGCAGACACCAGAGGTCGTAATAGTGCCTGGCCATACGAAGTTTTCGCGGCTTGTCGGCAGGGCGAAAGGTTTCTTCGTGGAGCAGACAGGCCTTTTCCCAAAACGTGCGTTCGGCAGCGAGAACCTGAACCGTGAACGAAGCATCTGGATCGAGCGCCGGAAAGTGCTCGATCACGTAGGGCTGGATCGATTTTGTCTCGTGCGGCCAGTCGTCGGAGCGGGCACCGAGTTCGATTTTCACGACCGGTCGGACATAACCAGCACTGCCCGCCTGAAAGACGGATGGATAATGGAACAGCAGGCATTGGCCGTCGGCCATTTCGGGATCGATCTCCAATTTCCACTCGGAATCGCCCAACGCCTTCGCGATGCGGGCGGCGAACGCCGGTTGAATCGTTCCCTGGACCCAAAGGCGGCAGGCATCCATGAGGCTTTCCAACCGCGCCTTTCGCTGTTTGTTGCTGGGAGCTTTGTCCGGAGCGGCATCACCCCCGAAACCGAGGATTTCCTTGTCCACGACGAGGTCGATGTCTTCGGAGAATCGTTCGATAAGCTTCCATGCCTTTGAAAGCGAGGTCCCGCCTTTGAAGGTGAGATGTTCTCGGCCGTGGCGTAGATATGGACGGGGGCTGCGGCCTCTGGCGGGTGGGGTTGGGGAAAGCGTCACCTCCCCGACGCGGAGCGGCGAGCAGCAGAGAATCAAAGCCAACGTCCGGATGGCTCCGACCCTGTCCGGCAGGGCAACCGGCCTGGCCATTCACTCTTTGGCAGTTGCCGGGACTGCGGGTCGCGGCTGGGGATCGATCGGGCGCAGATCGCGTCCGGCGACCGCCGGGTGCGACGGAGGGATCTTTGCGGCGCGGAAAACTGCGTAGGTGTTCCTGCCCACAGGCTGCGCTTGTCCGCCGTCCGCGGCTCGGACTTGACCGGAGTAGGGGTCCCAGTATTCCCACACGATCTTGCCTTCTTTCGTCACTTCAAAAATCCGGCCATCGGCGCCAGAGCAGATAAGAGTGTTGCCGCCGGACAGTCGCCGCGCGCCCGAGATGAAACTGCTATGGAAAGATTTTTTGTCAGGCGCCTCATATTTCCAGACCGGTTCAGTGGGGCCGAATGGGCCTTTCTCCGGGACCACATACGAACCGTCATTTTGCGTGGGAGGCATCAACTCCAAAACTGCCGAATGCGGTCCGGCCGGACCTTTTACATTGTTGTTGAAGACCGTGAGATGTCCGGCCCCGGGGAGGCCTTTCTCGATCCAACGAATGTCGTGCTGACCAAAGAGCGTCTGTTGCTCTTTGCCGCCTCGAGAATAGGCTCGTGGGTTACCCCAGCGATACAAGAGATCGCCTCCCTTCTTCCAGCGCCCTCCCGAGTGGCCGGCTGCCTCCGCCGTGGTGGTGCTGTGGTCGATGATCCAGATTTCGTTAAACCTCGGAGTGCTGAGAACGATCTGATCGAGTTCGGCATTGTAGGCGACCGCGTTGATGTGCAACAGATCGGATCCGATGTCGCTTTGCTTCGCGCCGGCGGGGACGTAACCCAGCGCTTTGAGGCGCGCCAATTCCGCCGGGTCAACCTTGGGAGGTTCACCGTCGCCATTGATGTCGATCAGCTCCGGATGTTGGGAGGGGTCTCCGTAATTCGCCTTCTCCGCATCGTAATTCTGGATGAGATGATCCCACATGTGCCACTCCCACACGATGCGCGCATCGTTGGGCCGTCGCGGTTCGATCTCGATGATGTGGTCGGGCCAAATCCCGGCCTGCGGTGTCAAGTCCGGCCGCCTTCCCGCGCGATTGGCTTCCTTCGCGCTCCTGGCCTCCCACGCGATGGCGAGAATGTTCCCGTTCGGGAGCGGTTCGATGTCGTGATGCAACAGGTGATTTGTCGTGGCGTATTTCCAATCCCAGAGAAGTTTTCCGTCCCATGAAAACTCCTGGATTCGACCGCCCTGTCCGCCGCCCTTGAAAACCTCAACCTTCGGTTCCCGCGCGCCGCGCAGCAGGTTGCCGTTGTCCAGCAGGTAAATCGTCCCCGCCGGCGCGTAGTCGCTCTTCCATGTGTGGACCACGACACCCTTGGCGTCGATCAGATAGGTCAAGTCACCCAAGAGCGGAGCGTAGAGCACGTATCCCGGCTCGGCTTCGATTGAGTTCAACCGCAGACCTCGAGGCTCGCTTGGCTTTTCAGGAACGTCGGGTTTCTTGGCGACTGCAGGCGGCGGCGTTTCCTTGGGTTTCGGTGGATCAAGCTTTGTGAAGGTAGCTGCTGGAGCGGTATCCGTGATCGCCACGCCGGACGCGGGCAGAAGCGCCGTGGGAACGGCCATGATGTTCCAGGTTAACCGGCTCAGCTTGTCGTCATACTTCCACAACACCTCATGACGCCAGCCCTTGGGCGTCCAGTCGTAGCGCCGCACTTCCTTTTGGTTGTCACTCGCCACGTAGAGCTCGTCCCGCTTGTCCCCATCCAGGTCGAGCAGGATCGAGGCATGCTCGAAGCCACCGGAGCCTGCGTCGATCAACTCTTTGTCCCAAGGTCCGTTGGGGTAGGGGCGGAGCAGCCAAAGCCCACTCTTGTTCGCGGCCGCCACAATCTCCTTCTTCCCGTCGCCATCGACATCGCCGACCGTCAGGAAGCGGCATAGCGTGTCATCGATCGTGGCGACCAGCTCGCCTTGGCGCGGATCCGTGTTGGCCAGGTAGCGGAGGATCTCGACTCGTCCGCCGGAGACAGCTTCCACCGAAACATAAAGTTCGTCGCGACCGTCGCCATCCAGATCGGTGACCAGAATCTCCTTCGCGTGGCGGTCAGCGAGATCGGCGACGACCGTCCGGCCCTGGCCGCGCGCCGGGATGTAACGCACTACCTTGCCCGGTTGGGGCGTTCCATCGACCTTGTTCGGAGCGGTTGGCGTCGCATAAATCTCCATTACGCCGTCCCCGTCCATGTCGCCCAGTTCGATCTCATGCACCACAGTTTCCGGCTGGCGATCCAGTTCCTCGACCTTGAACTTGCCCGAAGCATCGCGCCGAAGCACGGCCACCACACCGTGGTCGTGAGTGGCGATGGCAATGGCCGCCTTCCCGTCGCCATAAATGTTGCCCGCCTCGGCGTCGCGCATGCGGCTGAACTGCCCGCCAAAATCGGCTTCCCAAAGCAGCTCGCGCGTCCCATCGGGTCGCCAAAGTTTCACAGCAGCCTTCGTCCCGCCGAGCGTGAGCAATCCCTCTGATCCGTAGGCCATGGCCTTGTGGAAAACATTATTGTCCGTGTCCTCCAGGATGCGGTGATTCCACTTTCCATCCTGGTGGGTGAGGATCCCCAAACGCCCCGGCATTGTCTTTGGCGTTCCATCGTCGTTCTCGCCCAAAACAGCAAGGGCCAGGACGAGCGATCGGTCACCCGACGGCGAGACTTTGGTGGAATGCGGTCGCGAACAAGACGTCAGCAACAAGGCAATTCCAATCAAGATAAGGGCAGGGATTTGCATGGATTTGTTTTTCGGAGTTTGCTTTTCGGGTATGGAACTTAGGATAGACTGCTAGCGCGTTTTGGAACAAGATTTTTATCTTGGACTATTTGACGTATCCAAGGGCGCGCAGCCGTTTCGGATCCTGGCTGCTCATCGCCGTTGGAGGCCAGCGCAGGAGCCGAGGCAAAGCGCTTCCTCCAAGAATCGAGCTTCTCGACTCTCAGACCCAGATCCTGAGCGATAACCTCAGCGGACTTGCCGCTGGAAAGCTAGTTGTTGACCGCTTCACGCTTGAACGTCTCGTTAGCGCCACACCCGGAATGATGAGGTCAAACCCTCCGATGCGCGACCTGGACACGAGCTTACGCGAAATACTCATGAATCCGAAATGGTCGATCGCAAGGGCAGCGCCGGATCGGTTTTGTAGAGGGCGTAACGGTTTCGATAGTCGTCGAGCGTGAAAATCTCCGGCGTGCCGTGGGGCCGGAAATGCATGTCTATGCGCGTGGCGACCTCGGATTCGGCGTCCGGAAGAGCAGCTCTGCCCTGCTCGACCTGGACCGATCGCTGTGTCGGCTGGCTGCAAAACCAGCGCATGTTCGGCACGAACCTCCCGGCAACATGACCAACGGCGTGCCTGGTATAGGTAGACCCGCTGCAACCGTTACGCGACCTTCGGCACCTCGAAAGGTTGTCGGTATTCCCGCTGCGAAAGCGCGTTCGCTTGGTTCGCGAAATCGCCGACGAATCGTTCCTGCTTCGAATCAAAGGTGACCCACGGCCCAAGCGACGCGGGCGTCGTCTCCAAGTTCACTTCGTTTTCGCGCAAGTAATCGCGGCAGCGTTCGAAGGCATCCGAGAGTTCTGGCTTCGCGAGGATCGTATCGCGGATGACCTCAGACCGCGCCTGTTTGCCGAGTCGATAGGAAATGTTCGCCATGTGGCAGCAGGCCGTGGAGTGGTGCCCCTGCAACGCCTCAGCCGCCAGCTCGGTAGCCTTTCGACTGCGAACTGCGGCCACGAAGTTCGACATGTGAGAGGTTTCCAACCCCTTCGAGCTACCGTCATCTGGAAAGTCTTTGATCTTCTTGCCCTGCTTATCGAAGAGCGCGCCGCCGGACGAGTCGCCGGCGAAGTAACCGCCTTCGCAATCAATCACAAGGCCGCTGCTTTTGTTTCGGAATTTGCCCATCGCGTCCGGGTTCTTGGAGGCGCGCACATTGCGGATCTCGCAGATGAGCGGAGCCGGTTGGTAATCGAACATCGCGATGTGTGTATTAGCTGTCTCGCCGCAGTCGTTGAATGCCAACCGTCCTCCAATGCTCATCGCGCGTGGCGGCGGCTGATTCTGTCCCAAAGCCCATCGGGAAATGTCGATGACGTGAATTCCATTATTGCCCATCTCGCCGTTGCCGGTAGCCCAGAACCAGTGCCATTCGTAGTGCAGTTGTTTGCGCATCAGCGGCGTCTTTGGCGCGGGACCGCACCAAAGATCGTAGTCCACGGTGGCGGGCAAGGGCGCAGGTGTGTTGACCGTGCCGATGCCGTCACGGGCCCGATAGACCAGCGCATGCACATAGCGCATGGGTCCCACTTGGCCGCTGCGCAGGTAGTCGAACGCCTGGCGCAGGAGCGGGCTCGACCGATTCTGCGTGCCCACCTGGACCATTCGGCCGTACTTCCTGGCCGCCGCCACCATTTGCTGTCCTTCCCAAAGGTTGTAGGAAAATGGCTTCTCGACATAAACGTCCTTGCCAGCTTGACAGGCCCAAACCGTCGCCAGCGCATGCCAATGATTGGGCAGGGCGATGACCACGGCGTCGATGCTTTTGTCGTCGAAAACCCTGCGAAGATCGCGGTAAGTCGCGACCTCTTCGCCCCGATCTTTGAACGGTTTGGCTTCGCGATCGAGGTGCGCCTGGTCCACGTCGCACAGCGCGACGATCTTTGCGCCGGGAACCTCCCGCACTCGGGGGATGAGCTGATGCCCTCGCCCGCCGACACCGCCCACGACCGTGGTTGATCCGAGTCCTATCACTGCGACACGCACGGTGTCATTGGGGCCCGGAGCCCGGGACGAACCCTGGGCGCCGATCACTATTCTAGGCATCCCGAGCGCCAGTCCGGCCGTCAAAGAGGTGTTCAGAAAATTCCTGCGCGTGATTGTTTTCATAGCAAGGCTAACGATTGATTGGTTACGTGCGGACCCTACCACAGCAAAGAAAACTTAGCCATCCCAATCAACGGAGCGAAGGATTGAGCGAAGGTGAGCTCCGCTTATCACAACGAGTAGAGATGGACAGTAGTATTTCGCGTTTTCCGTGTGGAGGTATCCCCGCGCGTTCTTGTTTCTGGCTCCAGGCGCAGCAGGGTCGTGAAGTTGCTTTTTATGGTTGGGTCGGCTTCTCGTCATCATTGCTGGAATCGCCAACAGGGCGCCGTTTCAAATGAGAAGATCATCATCAGGAGCGGTCAGCAATTCTGCCCATGAACCTGGGTGGGGTGAGAGTCCCCTCGAACCCTGACCTTTTCTGGCGCTCGAGCATGTCAGGGCTCGACGGCTTCCGGCTCGGAGACTACAGCTCGGAGACTACAGCTCGGAGAGAGTCTCGCCCCACCGTTCAAGGGCGCAATGCGCGCACAAAGTTCGGGGTGTTCTCATTTTGGCCCAGGACACTGTTCGCTCGTCGTATGTAGTCCCGGCTTTAGCCGGTTTTCACGGGGCGACCGGCTAAAGCCGGGACTACATAGTGCCTGGTAGGAAACCTGTAATACATTGGTGGTCAATGTATTACATCTTAGAATGGCATTGAATGTGCTTTCTCTTTTTGGTGATAGCTCGCGGATTCAGGCCGATTGGGGCCGGTCCAGGGCCAA
>CAMAWP010000384.1 GCA_945861765.1 Akkermansia muciniphila
ATGTCCAAACTCCAGGCACCCGACCGGAGTGAGTCTTCCAGCCCGGACACGGAAATGGTTCCACTGAAAACAGCGGGGAACCAGGTTCATTGGAAGAATTGCTGTTGAACACACTGCGACGAGGCCCGTTCTACGCGGGATGAGTCAGCTCAAACTCGACCGCAGGTTGGCGAAGAAATTTTTCCCCGCATCGACCGCAACCGGCTGTTTGCCTTTTTCTTCAGCCGCCTCGATGAGGTGCCCAGGAATTTCTTGGAGAAATGGCGAAGGATGACACGGCAGGATTTGGCCGTATTTCTTTCTGCCATTGCAATAGCTGAGAGTCAGGCTGCGCATCGCACGAGTGATCGCCACGTAGAACAACCGCCGCTCTTCATCCAGAGTTCCCTCGACTTTCGAGCGGCTATGCGGCAGCAGCCCATCTTCCAGGCCGACAATATAAACGTGCGGGAACTCGAGGCCCTTGCAACTGTGGACTGTAATCAGCGTGACCGCTTCGCCCTCGGGTTCTTTCTCGGCGCGGTCATTGTCCAGCATCAGATCTTCCAAGAATCGCTCAAGGCGTTCGCTGGGATCTGTGCCCGCCACAGCGCTATTATCGAACGTGGCCATCAAATCCTTCAGGTTGCGAATCCGATTGTCCGCCGTTTCAATGTCTTTTTCAGATCGGCGCAAGTCCTCAAAGTAACCAATTTCGGTGAGAAAAGTGTCGGCCCAAAGTCGAAGCGATAAGTCCTTTTCGGATTTTAGACGGGATCGCGTTCGTTCGATTAGATCCACAAAATCTGTCACGCATTGGCGTGCTCTGGCGTTGAAGGTCATGATCACCGCAGGATTGACCATGGCTGCAAAGACCGAACATTGCCGCTCCTGACTGGCTGCCAAGAGACGTTCCATGGTGACATCGCTCAAGCCCCGTGGCGGAACGTTGGCCACGCGGAGCAAGTTGATATCATCATGTGGGTTGAGAAAAATCTTCAGATAGGCCAGCAAATCTTTCACTTCGCGCCGATCAAAAAAGCTCTGGCCACCGATGAGATGGTAACGAATGCTCGCTTTCCGCAAGGCCGTCTCCAGCGGTCGGGATTGAAGGTTGGTCCGAAACAAGATCGCCTGTTCCGACCAGGGCACGCGCTTGATCTGACGAGTGTACTCGATTTCCTCGGCAATGGTGCGGGCTTCCGCCTCGTCATCCGCAAAGGTGTGCAGAATGATCTTTGATCCTTCGCCCTTTTGGGACCAGAGATGTTTGCCGCGGCGCCGGGTATTGTTTTTTATGAGAGCGTTGGCGGCGGTGAGAATGACATTGGTGGAACGGTAATTTTGCTCCAGCTTGATCACCTTGACCTCCGGAAAATGCTTCTCCATGTCCAGCAGATTGGCAATCTCCGCCCCCCGCCAGCCATAGATGCTTTGGTCGTCATCGCCCACCACGCAGAGATTGCGGTGCTGTTGAGTTAATAGATGGACCAATCGAAATTGGGCGGCGTTGGTGTCCTGGTACTCATCCACCATGAGGTATCGGTAATGGTCGCGGCAGGCAGCAAGGGCATCGGCGTGCTCGGTAAACAGCTTGAGCGTCAGTAGAATCAAGTCATCGAAGTCAACCGCGTTGCAGGCGCGGAGAGCAGATTCATAGCGCGATAAAATGTGGCTGGCCACGGCCGCGACACTTGGATCTACGGAGGCGCCAGAGGATGTGCCGCCGTTTTTGAATCGGCTCAGAAAACTAAGAATGAGCTTGGGATCGGTCTTCTCGCCCTTCGCTGAAATGTGACTCAGAATCTTCTTTATGGCCGCGAGTTGCTCGCTCTCGTCATAGATGACAAAGTTCCTTTTGTAGCCTAAACGTTCGATATGTTCGCGCAAAATTCGCACGCACAACGAATGAAAAGTGCAAATCGTTGAGCCCTCTTGTTTGTCTTCTTTTGACCGGGAGTTCGATCGAGGAATTAATTGCCGGACCCGTTCTCTCATCTCTCTCGCCGCCTTGTTGGTAAATGTAACGCCAAGAATCTGGCGAGGCTCAATCCCGCGTTCGACCATGTGCGCGATGCGGCACGTGATCACGCGCGTTTTGCCCGTGCCTGCTCCCGCCAAGATCAAAAGTGGACCCTGGATTGTCTCGACTGCCTGTCGTTGTTGCGGATTGAGTGAACTCAAATTCAGCATGCGCGGGCGGAGTGTAGTCGTCGGAAACATGAAGACAAGGAAGTTTCAGGACCTTGGGGGAGTCTCTCGCTGCCTGGCCTCTCGAGCCCGGGATTTGGTCTTCGATCGAGATTGATCGAGAGTTTTGGCTTTTGCCTTGCCGCTCTTTTCTCGATATTGAACTCAATGGTAATCATGCCTGACCTGGCGATTTTTGGTATCCTGGCCTTTGCCGGCGCAAGTTTTTTCTTCGCTTTGGCGGAGTCAGCCCTTTTTTCGCTCGGAAAATGGCGGGCCCAGCAACTGGCGGAACAATCTCCAGAATTGGGAACTCAAGTGGTCCGTTTGTTGAGCGAACCTCAAGATTTGCTGGCCACGATCGTCCTTGGAAATACGTTCGCCAACGCGGGATTGGTGACCACAGCCCTCTGGGTAGCTCTCGACGGGAACTGGCCGCTCGGCTTGACCGTGGCCGGCGTCCTTCTCCTTGTTTTGATCGGATGCGAGATTGTTCCTAAAACCTTGGCCGTCCGTTCGCCGGAAAAGTGGTCGCTGCGCCTGGCCAGGCCGATGATGTTTCTTCGGCGAGTCACCCGACCGGTCCGAAGAGTCGCTCAAGAACTCAACGCTTTCATTCTGAGGGCGGTTCCGAAGACCTTGAAGCCACAGACGGCCCTCACGGACGCGGAATATCAGGAGTTGCTGGAAATGGCCGCGCAACAGGGCACCTTAGCGCGTTCTGAAAAGGAAATTATTTTGCAAATCATCAGCTTGGATCAAAAGACGGCTAAGGATGTCATGAGGCCACGCTCGCAGATGGCTTGCATTGCGGATGACCTGTCCATCGAAGAAATGATCGCTGCCGCCCGCAAGCTCAAGCACCGACGCCTTCCGATGTACGACGAGACGCCGGACACAATTGTCGGCATTCTCAACACTCGGATTCTATTGCTTGATCCGCAAACCGACCTTGCGGAAGCGATCGAGTTTCCTTCATTCGTGCCCGAAACGATGAATCTCCTGCAACTGTTCAAGAGCTTCCAGCGCCAGCAACGCGGCCTTGCCATTGTGATGGACGAATTCGGTGGCACGGCGGGGCTTGTCACGATGGAAGATATTCTGGAAGAAGTCGTGGGTGACCTTCACGGCGAGGGCAAAGCTCCCGGATTCGTCATGGAAAAACTCGGCCCTGGGCGCTGGCGTGTCAACGGGACGATGCGCCTGGACGACTTCAGGCGGGAATATCCAGCGTTGGGCGGAGCTGCGGGAGTGGACACGATGGGCGGGCTTCTCACAGACCAACTGGGAGTGATACCGGTTCAGGGGCAGACCGCGACTCTTCGTGGGCTACGGCTCACCGCGTCTGTGGTGGACGAACGGCGCGTTCGCGAGCTATTCGCCGAGGTCTTGAAAAAGTGAAAAAACAATTGAGCCATCCACGGTTGGCGCTGGGCGGAGCATCATCGACACTCATCGAGCGACGATGAAACTGACGTTTGGATTCTATTGGATTGTTGGGCTTTGCGCCGCCCTGTCCTTTCTGCTCTCAGGGATGGAAGCGGGCGTCTTCGCGTTAAGCCGATTGCGCATTCGTCGGCAAATGCGCTCAGGCAAACGTCGCGCCGAACTTTTGCATAGGTATCTGGAGAATCCGGAGAATTTTCTTTGGACGATTTTCATTGGGAATACACTCGCCACCTTTGCCACGTTCAGCTTGATCGTGGTCGCTTTGTATGAATCGCTCGGCGAGCACCTGGTTTTATTCCTCTTAGCACTCATCAGCATCACGTTCATGTTCTATGCCTTTTGTGATCTGCTGCCAAAGATACTGTTTCGTCTCTTTCCGACGAGGCTCTGTTTGTTGCTCGTGGTTCCGTTCCGTTTTATCCATTTCGCGCTATCACCGCTGGTTGCGTTGCTGGCCTGGTTTTCCAACGGTCTATTGCGGCTGACCGGAGGGAGAAGCTTCAAGGGGCATTTGTTTGCCAGCCGGAGCGAACTGCGGCTGGCCATGCAGGAATCCGGCCACGATTTGACTTCGGAAGAACGCGCCATGATCAATCGCGTTTTGGATTTGCAAAACGTCACGGTGCGAGCTGTCACGGTCCCGTTCCATAAGGTCATCTCTGTCACCACCCAAACACCCACCCAGGACGTCTTGAACCTCTGCCGGCAGCACCAACTCACGCGAATCCCGGTCTGGCAGGTCGAAAATAATTCGCGGCGGATCGCAGGGATTTTGAGTTTGCGATCGTTTCTCTATGCCCAGGAGTTCGATCCAGACAAGCCCGCCGCAGCCTATTTGGAACCGGCGCTCTACGTGCACGAAGGGCTGCGATTGGAAGAAGCCTTGCGCCGGATGCAGCGAAGCGGCCAGAGGTTGGCTATTGTCCTGGGACTTGATCAACAAGAGCTGGGAATTGTCAGCTTGCAGGACATTTTAAAATCCATCTTTGGAGACGTCAGCCTGTAACATGAGTCTTGAAACCCTCAGCAGCATCGGCCTGAAATTGCTGATCGTCTCCGCATTGGGTAAAGCCGCGCATGAAAGCGGCTCGCATCTGGTCAGCATTGGTTTGAACTTGCTGCTTGTTTTCTTGTTGGTGTTGATCAATGGGTTCTTTGTCGCCGCCGAATTCGCCATCGTCAAAGTGCGCGACACGCAACTCAATCCCCTCATAAACAAAGGCCATCGGCGCGCGAGAATTGCCCGCCGGGTCATCGGTAACTTGGATGCCTCGCTCAGCGCCTGTCAGCTAGGAATAACTTTGGCGAGCTTGGCCTTGGGCTGGGTGGGTGAGCCCGTCTTCTCCGCCTTGCTCGCGCCCTTGATGGACTGGTTACAAATCAAGACATCAACCTTGAGAGAGTCAATCGCCGTGGTAGTTGGTTTTTGCGCGATCACATTCCTCCACATCACCGCCGGCGAGCAGGCGCCAAAATGGCTCGCGATCCAAAAACCGCTGCCTACCGCCCTGTGGGTCGTTCAGCCGTTGGAATGGTTCCATCGCGCTTCCTATCCGTTCATCTGGCTGCTCAACCACGCTTCACTCTGGATTCTGCGGCAGTTAGGCATTCACCCAGCCAGCGAAGCCGAACAGGCTCATTCAGAGGAAGAGCTGAGACTTCTTTTTGCGGCCTCCCACGAAGACGCCGGAGGAACTGTCCTGGGGCGGGACATCGTCCTGAACGCTCTCTCGCTGCGCCATCGCATCGCGCGCGATGTCATGCGGCCACGCCTGGAAATCGTCGGCTTGGACACCGAAGCGAGCGTTACCGAGTGCCTCGATGTCGCGGAAAAGACCCGCTATTCTCGATTCCCTTTGTGTGAGGGAGGTGATCTCGACAAAACCGCGGGTGTCATCCATTCCAAAGATTTGTTCGCAATGCGCTTAAGAGCCAAACGCGGCGCTGATCTCGTCTCCGTGGCTCGCAAGCTGATCTACGTTCCGGAAACCGCGAAGCTTGAACAACTGCTCCAACTGTTCTTGGAACGGAAACTCCACATGGCAATCGTCGTGGACGAATATGGTGGCACGGTCGGCATGGTGACGCTCGAAAACATTCTCGAGGAACTCGTCGGCCAGATCCAGGATGAGTTCGACCAGGAAAAGCCGTTGCTGCAAAAGATCGACGATAACACCTGGGAACTCGACGGAGCGCTGCCATTGCATGGGCTGGCGGAGTTGGTGGGCGAAGACTTGGCGGAGGAGGGAATCACGACGACCAGCGGTTACGTCACTCATCGACTGGGAGGCTTCCCGAATCTTGGAGATGTTTTGAAGCTCGCCAATTATGATTTGCGCGTCGAGGCCAGGGACGGTTCGCGCGTCTCCAACCTTCGGCTAACAAGGCGAAAAGAGGCCGAGGACGGAACCGCGGTCGTGACCTAAGGACGCCGCTGGTCTGCGAATTTTCCGGCTTTCTGAACAGGAGCAAAAGATCGTTTTGAAAATCAACCCCTTGAACGATCCGGCCAAGCCGTACAGCGTGGAGCAAAGCGAACCCGGCCTGTATTCCACTCTCGAACGAGCCAGCCGTGTCGAAGGCTCTTACGAGCAGATCGCCCCCAATCTGTTCGGAACCGCTGCAATTCACGTTTTCCCATTGTGCTCCGCGATGCCTGATTCTAGTCTCCGCAAAAATCCAGCCGAGCATGAGGGAACAGTTTTCATCCGGGTATTCCGCGTGAACGTCCCCGGACGTCCGTTGATTTGCGGAAAGCGATCCCGCCGGTTCACACTGCCGACATGAAAACATTTTGTCTGGAAACACCGCCGAGACAAAGAGTGAGGTGTTGGTGGG
>CAMAWP010000385.1 GCA_945861765.1 Akkermansia muciniphila
AAAACCTCTCTCTCGGCTTGGCGAGGCGATGGATCTCCGGGTGGAGGGAAATAGATCTCTGTTTCCAGCAGCGCGCCGCGCGGATTCCAGAGCTTTGCGGCGGTGCCTTCGGCGACGACTTGGAGGCGGTCGTGCCAAGTCCGCTCACAAACAGCGCCCAAATGTTCAAGGCCTTCCTGGAAAAACTCGATCAATGCTCCGGGGTCGTGTGGAAGTTTGGCCAGTTTCATCAGAGCGATTCGTAATCCTGAGCGAAAAGCGTTTCATCGAGCTTTTTGACTTCGTTGTAGGCTTCGCGCGCGGCAGCCAGTTCATCGCCGAGCGATTTGATGGATGCGCCGACGCGGCCTTCATTGTCTCGCCAGCGCCGGAAAATTTCCTCGGCAAACTCGTCGCTGCTGAAGCGGTCACCCAGGATCAATCCCGTTTCGCCGACGACCAACTCGAACAGATTCAACTTCTCCTGCAGCACGTGGAGCAGGTGCTCCTGCAACGAATGCGTTTGAACGAAATTGTAAATTTGGACTGGGTGCTGCTGCCCGAGACGGTGCAGGCGTCCGATGCGTTGCTCGATTTCCATCGGGTTCCAGGGGAGATCAAAGTTGACCAGGCGATGGCAAAATTGAAGGTTGCGTCCTTCGGTGCCGCTGTGAGTGAGCAGAAGCGCGCCGCCCTTCCGCCGAAATTCCTCGGTTAGGGGCTGACGCTGCGGGGCTGGTGTTTGGCCGTTGATGACCCAGACCGGCAGTTTGAGCAATTGGAGGTGCTGGGAGAGCGCGGCTTGAGTCTCGAGGAATTGCGTGAAGACCACAACGCCTCCTTCACCCTGAGTAAGAGGCACGACCAGATTACACTTCTTTTTCCAGCTCGATTCCAACGGTGATTGTTCGCGCCAAGTCTTGGCGGCGGCCTTGTTGGGAAATGATCGGAGCGTGTCTCTCCACGCAGCCGGACTGCTGCCGGCGGTCTGCAACAGCAGGCGTCCCCACAAACTGGATTGGCTGGCGCTCAATTTGGACAACTCCGCGCGAAGCTCAGTCTCCCATTGTTGCCAAAAGAGGCGTTCTGCTTCGTCAGGTTCAAAGATGACGGTCTCGGCGCGGCGTGGCGGTAAGTTGATCCCGGCGTTGGCGCGCGTGTTCCGGATCATGACTTGGCCAAGTAGTCGGCGCAACTCTTCCGGTTCCTTCGGTTGGTGCGGACGCTTTTTATCGATGAACCGATCCCGAAATTCTTTGGGTGATGGAAGCTGACCTGGCTGCAGGAGAGTGACGAGATTGTAAAGTTCTTCGAGCGAGTTTTGGACCGGCGTGGCGCTGAGCAACAGGAGAAATTGACGTGGCAGAGCGTTGACTGCTTGCCAGGCTTGGGATGTGCGGTTGCGGAGGTAATGGGCTTCGTCAATCACCAGCATGTCCCAGTTAATATTTTGCGCCACGGCGAGTTGCGCGGGCTGCTTAAGAGTGTGTAGCGAGGCGACGATGCCAGTGTTTTGCTGCCAAAATGCCGCGGGATCGGCTCGGAACGACGGCTGATTGGTGGTGGCCGTGTCGAGATGAAATTTTTCCTGAAGCTCTTCCTGCCATTGATCCACGAGCGAAGGCACCGTCAGGACGAGAAAGCGTTTGATCATGCCGCGCGTCAGATATTCCTTGATCACCAAGCCCGATTCGATGGTTTTACCCAAGCCGACTTCGTCCGAAAGCAACGCGCGGCCTCGCAGCGGGCCGATTACACGCAGGGCGGTTCGAATCTGGTATTCAAGGCGTTGGATGTTGCAATAGGGCAGAGCCAGCAAATCATCCGATTGATTGGAAACCCACCAGAGCGAGGCCCGTTCGAGCAGAAAGTAAGAACGGAGGTCGGCCAGCGGTTCTTTCGTCTCTTGGAGCTGCAGCAGCGGCACATCAATGGAGAGCGGGACGGGCGGCAGCGGAGGACGCGGTGCTTGCGGAGCCGCTGTCGGCGTCGGAGCGGGGGTTTTGCCGTTCGTATTCCGATCTGCCTGCTGCGGTGCTTCTTGGCGTCGGCCCTGTTGTGGTGTGCGGTGCTGCGTTTGCCACATGCGTTGAGCTAGCTCCGCCCTCTGTTTCTCAGCTTTCTCGATCCGCTTTTGTTTGAGCCGGAGTTCCCGTTCAGCGTCAACGAAGTCGTTTTCACTCAAGATCTGCTCCAGAGGAGTGAACTGAACTCGGACATCTTTGGCCATCTGACCAATCAGGGTCTCCAGAAATCTCCAACGTGATTTTCCGTCGGGCATATCGATGAAACTCCAATCATCTGACTTTGACTTGCCCGATGACTTGCTCGGATCTCGGAAGCCAATGCAGATGTCTTCCGGAGCTACTCGAAATACCTTACGAAGATGATTCAGACGCGAGCGTATCGCCGCACTCTGATGCGTGGTTTTAATGGAGGGCTGCCCGACCGATCCCTCGAGCTTCCAGCTCAGTTCGTCCCATCCCGTGCACCGGACGCTCATCTCGCCGACGGGGAAGTTGGTTTGGATTTCAGTCCACTCGAGGAGTATGAAACCCTTCGAGTAATCCAGTGTCACAAAGAGATCGCAATCTGACGATCTAGCATCCTCGTCAGTCAGCGAGTTGATCTCTTTACGATGTTTGCCCATTGGTTTGCCCGTTTCCGGCGACGACTCTTGTCAGGTCAATAGCTATCCGCAAAGCCATCCACTCAGTCGATTCGGAAACAAGCCCTGTTGAACTCCAATTTGATGATCCGCACCGCTGAGCCAATGCCGGTGATTTTATCCGCAAGCTTTTTGCGGACGTGTTTCGGCACCTAATCGGGTGATGCCCCGGGAGCGCAAGCAAGTGACTTCAGGTTCTAGAGCTAAAAAACTCCAACTCACTCGAATGCTGGAATAAGTTCGCCGACCGGTTCGCTGCGTAGGTTGGCGGAGATCCGGTCGGGAGCTCTTCACCCTGGGCTCCGAGTGCCTCGACTTACCCTTGTTGCCGGCTCGCGCCAACTATTTGTCGTATTCCCCGATCGCGCGGAGCCAGATATTGCGGAAGCGCATTGGGTTTCCGTGATCCTGGAGTTGGATAAAGCCTTCCGGGGCGTGAGGTTTTTCGTAATTGCCCACTGCTCGGTGAGGGGTATTGCCGATCAATTCTTTCTTGTGGTGCAGCAGAACTCCATTGTGGATCACGGTCACATTCGCCTTTTTGACCAACTTGCCATTTCCGTCCCATCGGGGCGCTTCCCAAACGATGTCGTAGCTCTGCCACTCGCCCGGCGGCTTGGCAGCGCTCACCAAGGGCGGTGTCTGGCCATAGAGGGCTCCCACTTGGCCATCTGCGTAAGTAGGATTCTTGTAGGAGTCAAGGATCTGAACTTCGTAGATTCCATGGATCAAGACGCCGCTATTACCACGCCCTTGGCTGTCGCCTTTGACTTCCGCAGGCGTGGCGAACTCAAGATGAAGTTGGAAATCAGCGAACTTGTCCCGTGTATCGATGCTGCCGCTGCCACCGACAACTTCCATATACCCGTTTTCAACTTTCCAACCCGGCTTGCCGCC
Organism: Akkermansia muciniphila; assembly: GCA_945861765.1. GTDB lineage: Bacteria > Verrucomicrobiota > Verrucomicrobiia > Limisphaerales > SIBE01 > SIBE01. The sequence continues at coordinate 3,545 of CAMAWP010000385.1, forward strand.
TTTGCCGGTCCACTTGGAAAGATCCTTGCCGTCGAAGAGCACAGTGGCATCCGAGGGAGGCGGTGCTGAGTGGCTGAAGGCGGTTCCCGGCGTCACAATGCGCGGTTGGGGACGATCGCCATCGTGGACGTGCCACTTCTGGTTGGGGATGATAGGGGTGTCGCTGTAACCGATACTTTTTTTGTCCGCGCCAAGTGCGTTCGTACCGATCGAAGCGCTGGCCACAGCGAGTAACAACAGAGTTCTGGGGAAAGATATTTTGATCATGAGAGAGTTTTCTCTCGAAGCGACGCGAAAAGCAAGACCGATCCTTTTGCTTTGTGATGAGTGTTGGACAAAGATATTTTCTGACATTTTCGGAGTTGGGATAGAGGAGACCCTTTCCTTTTTACCGTGATCCTCTAACGATGATTGGTCACCGGTTACCGGGTTTCTGGAGGGCCTTCAACGGCATTTCACGCGTGGTCCCCGGCGAGAGATCGGCTGAGGAATTTTGATTTTATTTCAATAATTCTCAGTTTCACTCTTGACGAGATGACGTCAGATTTCCTAAAAAGAGACTTCCTGATCAGCCAAGGTGAGGTAACCACCGAATTAATCATAGTTTAGATTGAGCCGAGAATGCGTTCGAAAAGCCATTACGTTCTGGAAGCTTTGGAGCCCCGTTTGCTCCTTTCTGGGGACGGTATTTCAGGACTGCCCTTAGTGGGTGGCGGCGAAAGCGATACGCTCCATGTTCTTGAACAACAGACCATCGTGGAGAAGGTCTTTGAGCCCGCAGAACATTCCGTTGACGATCTGCTCGCCAAGTCCTCACCGCTGACGGAGAACAGCTTTTTTGATACCTTCGCAAACGCTCCAGATCTGCAGCCCGATGCGGCTGTTCAGCCCGAGGCCGAACCTAGAGTCGGCACTGATTTGGTTCACGAAGCAAGTGAACTTCCTTCCTCCACTTTGGGAGACAATTTTGGAATCCATGAGCCTCAGCGAGTTTCGCAGGCTACTCTGGCACCTGCGGACAACGATTCAGTAACTTCATTCTCGGAAGAGTTAGTGGAAACGTTGCGCGCAGCGAACGGACCTCCCGAAACTATTGTAGATCAAGCTGTTAGTTTAGATTTAAATTCTTCTTTAGCACTCTTTGAGCTGCTACGCCCTAGTGATTTGCAGGCTTCTACACGGGCAGATTCCGCAGGCCCTGACGACGTTGCTCCTCTTCTTTCTAAGACTTCTTCCATTTCTGGATCGTTCGATTTAAGTCACGATTCAATCAAGCTCCATCCCGATGAAACGCTCGTCATCGATGAATTGAAGTTGAGCTCGGGCGGCCGGTTGTCCGGATCGGGAACGGTCGCGGGCAATGTGATAAACGGAGGTATAATCCAGCCGGGAAACTCGCCTGGGGTCGTCAATATAGTCGGTAACCTCACCATGGCGGCCGGAGGTGCGACGACGATCACGGACGGATTTTCTGGAAATAGCGGTGGCCTGTTGCTCATCGAGATCGCCGGCATAGGTGGCGCGGGCGCAGCCAATGGTCACGATCAGGTTGTGGTTAGTGGCAACGTCTCGCTGTCTGGGACTCTGAAGATATCCCTCTTGAATGGGTTCACTCCTCAGGTCGGCGACAGTTTCGAAGTCCTCACTTTCGGTACCTCAACGGGGGATTTCCTGAAATATGAGAATCTGGCGATCGGGAACAACCTCTACTTCAAGCCGACTCTCGCTGGCAACAAGCTGACTCTCACGGTGGCCACGACCGTGGGTTCGACAATCACGCAGCCGTTGTTTTTCATTCCCGGCTTCGGGGGCACGTTCGCGGCGGATGACTCGCCCGCCGGATTGCAGGAGTACTACCTGACAAGGGGAATTCATCCGGACAAACTGGCCTTGGAGCCGTTGACCAACGCGTACAGTGACATCATCCAGTCGTTTGTGAACGTTGGCTATACTGCAGATCTCAATCTGTTTGTGGTGAAGTGGGACTGGCGGGTTCCCGTTGCTCTGACGGATGGCGCTTCGGACGGATCGCTGAATGCCACGACAGGCAGCATCACGAATTCGACTTTTGAGTCGGGCCTGGACTACCTGGGATTCTATCTGAGCAAGGCCGGGGAGATATGGCAGAACCTGACCAGTGCGGCGCTGACGATGGTGGACATGGTTACCCACAGCACGGGCGGTCTGATTTCCCGGGCTTACCTCCAGAGCACCGCCTATCCGGCAAATCCGGCGGCACCTGCGGCCGGGGAACTGCCGGCGGTGCGCAACCTGGTTCAGACCGGCGTTCCTAATGAAGGGGTCTCGACCACCTTCGGGATGCTCCAGAATGATTTCAGTCTCAAGCCCGCCACCCGGGTTTTGGCGAGGCAATTGGACGTCACCTACGATCTGATCAGCGAAAAGGACGGATCGGGGAACTACATCCATGGGCTGAAGAATCCGGACGGCACGACGACCTACAAGACCACGTTTGACGCGCAGAGCAATCCCGATGCGGCCTTCGTTGCATACTACGTCGGGGCGTTCGGCGCGCTGCTTCCGGCATACGACTTGGCGATTTCCCGGGACGGGGGAGCGACCTTCACGGCGCTGGCGACTGCCAACGACGGCCGACAGAACGATCTGTTGCTGGACCTGAACTTCGACTCCAATCGCAGCGACACGATTATTGAGGCCAACCGATTCGTTGACCAGGTGGTGAACAAGGCCACCATTATCTATGGCACCGGCGTCGAGACCCTGGACCAAATCGTCAAGAAGACCGGCTTCGATATTACCGTTGGCGCCCAGAATGAGGTGTTGACGTTCGACCGTTACCTGGGACACGTCCCGGCGAGTAGCGAAATATGGTATCTGGATGTGAAATCG
>CAMAWP010000386.1 GCA_945861765.1 Akkermansia muciniphila
GGAGGAGTTCCTAGCTCTGGATATGCAGAAATACGTCGCGCAGGCCCAAGCTCACCGGCTTGGTTACCTGCGACGTGAAGCCCAAAAGCTCGGATTCGAACTAGTTGAGGCAGAACAGGCCGCATAGAAGTTATTTGGAAGAACTGCTGAGGTTGCTCCACTTGGAGTTGACTGGGACATGCCAGACCGGATATGTCCTTTGAAAGGCTTGAGCCGTATGAAAGGAAACTTTCACGTACGGTTCTGAGGGGGGCTTGAGCGGGTGACCGCTCGGGCCTACCCGGTTGCCGCGAGACTTTTACGTCATGTCACGAATACACTGCCAAGTCACCACCGCGCTTGCCGCGATTGTGGTCGCGTCATTTCTGGGATGCAATAAAGCGCCGGACTTCTCAATGGTTGGCTGTGGCGGCAGCGTTTCCGGGGACGGTTGGTGGTTTTCATCCGGTAGCACATTTCTCCAAGCGAATGAACCCGGCGTGCTTTTTGGAATGCAGAAGACACCCGGCGGAAATCGTGACTTTTCGTATTTCGTAATCTTCCGACACGCGGTCAGAAGTACTGCCCAACACACGAAGAACGAGGATCTCAGCTTCACCGGCATGGTGGCTTCCATGCGAGACGGCGTAACCATCGACGGAAAGTCTTTCGAACTTGCGCTTGAACTTGAAGCGAACAAGGACACCGGCACAATACGATCACGAACCCTCACGATGAATGGCAAAGGCGTCGATCCCGCAAAGGGCGCGCTGTTTCTCGTTGACCTCACCTCCGACATAGTGAGTTACGAGCAAATCATCGCAACATTGCCAAATGACCTGCCCGATCCGACCACCGACACCGCAACCGTTACGAAGTTGGCGAGGGAGGTCACGCAGAAGCTCAAAAGGGAGAACGACAGTGTACGGGAGTTTTTGAAATAATAGCGAATTGGGAAGCTCCAAAGCGTGGCCTAACAAAGCAGATGCACCGAAGCCGACGATGACGTCTCTGTTTCAAGCCGGACGCCACGAGCGCCGGGTCGGTGATCTGCGGCGTTGAACGAAGCCGCTTCGCGGAGTGGGAAGGCGGAGGAGACGAGGGGAGTCACTGTTGGCATAGTGCCAGCCTATGACTCCATTACGAGAAAAATACCAACGGGGACGTCATCGTTCGCGGCCTGGCCCGGAAGATTGCATGCCATTTTCCAGCTTCGATCTCGGGTGAATATTGTAAAGCAAACCGTCTTCCAAGTCCCCTCTGTGGTGTAAATGGCTGAAAAGCCCTGTCGGGCGAAATCGCTCATCGTGAGAAGCCGGGAAGTCGTTGACAGCAATTGGCCGGGAGACCTAGCTTAACTCGGCGCAGGGCCCACTTTCCGCGGATGGCGAGATGCACGGAGGCGTCTGAGAATTTGGTGTTGCGCGAGATGATGGAACCGATTTCAACTGGCGATTACCGGGCTGCATCTGGCATTGACCAGATGGAGCTTTCTCTCAGTCTTTGCCAGCGTTGTTTTTTTCCGACGGCTCGGGCGACTCGCGCGGCGTTCACATTGATCGAGTTACTCGTCGTGATCGCGATTGTTGGCGTCCTGGCTGGGCTGTTGTTGCCGGCGCTGGCTCAAGCGAAGGAGAAGGGCCGACAGATTGTTTGTCTCAATAACTTAAAGCAAATCGGTCTTGGAGCGCTTTTGTATGCGGAGGATGATTCGAAGGGAAACCTGAGCGCGTCGGTCTTTGACGGAGACGACAATTTTAACTGGCTCTACCCAGCTTACATTTCGTCCATCAAGTCTTTTACTTGTCCCAGCACGCAGAACACGATTCCGACCAATATGGGCAGGCATGCGATTACCGGTGATCTTGGTCTGAGATACCTCTTTCAGACCGCTTCGGGGAAAAATGGCAAGGCAGGCAGCAGCTACGAGATCTTTAGTTTCATGGCCTACAATTGGCCGACGGCATTCACCGAGATCCCAATCCACGGTCAGATAAAGCAGCAGCCGGGAATCAAGAAAACGTTGAGTTCAGTCCAGACTCATGCGCATCACTTTAACGCTTTTAACTTGAGAGGAACCGTTGCTGGCCCTTCGCGAACTTGGCTGGTTTTGGATGCCGACGAACTGTTTTCTGGTGCTCGGCAGAACTACCCCGACAAACTGGACAATCACGGCGAAGCGGGAGGCAATGTTCAGTTTTGCGACGGCCACGCTGAATGGGTGCCGACGAAAAAATATCTTTTCAGCTTTGAAATATCTCAGGACGAAAACCGCACCCAACCGTGATGGATGAACCCGTTATGCCTGCTGCCACTGCATCTGAGAGAGACCACCCTGGACTTCGCGAGCGCAGGGCGACTCTGAACCCACCCCTACCCCTCCCAGGAGGGGAACCTGCAACGGGCGCGGACGACGAAGCTCCCCTCCAGGGAGGGGCTGGGGGTGGGTTCATGGAAAGGGAAAACCTCCAAAAATCGGACGCGAATCGGCGCCATGAACCCATCCACTGGTGGGGCGAGACTCCGTCGAGTCCAGATATTCTGATCGGCAAAAATATCAGGGTTCGACGGAGTCTCACCCCACCCCGGTTCATGGAAAGGGTGGACCGAGTTGGGCAGCGAGTGAAGAAACGGCGCGGGTGATCGAGCGCCTGGGCTCTTTGAGCTCTGGGCGGTGAACTAAGCAATCCCAAAACAGCGATACGAACCATGAAAATCAGATATCCACGACACCTCTCTATTCTCTCTTTCTCTCTCATCTTAGTGGTTGGCCTCGGTCTCCGGCAGAGCGGGCGCGCCGCCGAAACCATTCTCTTTACGGACAATTTCGAGACCAACACCGCTCCCAACTGGAGTCTGTTTGACGATTCAGGCAGCGGCACCAGTGACTATACTGTGGAGTTTGCCTTCGATTACGGGATGACGACTTACACGATGAACGGCGTGTCCGGCCGCATTCCTCCTTCGCCAAATTCGGTGGGCGGGACAACGCGTGGCGTGAAATTCACGGTCAACAAGAATGATAACGCCGCGGATATCGCAGGTGTCAGCGCTTATCCGAAGAGCCAGATATTCAGCGGGAATTATGCGCTGCGGTTTGACATGTGGATCAATTACAACGGAGGGCGCAGCGGCGGAACCGGGTCCACTGAGTTTGGCACCTTCGGGATCAACCACACCGGCACACAGTCCAATTGGCAAATCGACGAAGCGTCCGGTGACGGCATCTGGTTCGCCGTGGCGGGTGAGGGGGGCGCAGCGCGAGATTATCGGAGTTATGAGTTTGATGGGATTACCGTCATCGAGCGTCTCGGGTTGGACGCGGGTTTAATCGGAGCCGACGACGGCGAGGCCGTTTTCCAGGAGCGGTTTCCGGCGTCTTTGTACGAGACTCCTGGCGCTCCGGGCAAGCGGTGGGTCGAGGTTGAAGTCATGCAGCGGAATGGAATCATGGTTTGGAAGATCAATGGTTATGTCCTCGCGGAAAGGCCCAACTCCGCGCCCTTTACGTCCGGCACGATCATGCTGGGTTGCATGGACCCGTTTGCCTCGATCGCTGATCCGAAGACGGACAACTTCATCCTTTTCGACAACGTCCGAGTGGTCAAACTCGATGCCGAACCCGCCACCGTGAGCGTGGAAGCCACCGATGCTGAGGCTTCCGAACCTGGCTCTGACACTGGCGCTTTTACGATCACTCGCACTGGCGAGACGACGAGCCCGCTCGCTGTGAATTTCAGCTTGAGTGGAAGCGCAGAGTTTGGAGCGGACTATCCGACGAACGCTCTTTTTGCGACGATTCCGCCGGGATCAAAGTCGGTGGTCGTCCCCATCAAGCCGTTGAATGATTCAAAAGCCGAGCTGACCGAGACCGTCGTCCTGACATTGGTGGGCGGCGCCGACTATGAACTCCGCTCCTCGATCAGTGCCACCGTCAATCTCGCAGATGACGGCGATGGCAACGCATCGGTGAATCTGTCCATCAAGAGAGCTGCCGCGTATGAAGCCATTCCAGGGCGAGTCGGGCAGTTCGATGTGATTTTATCGTCGCCTGCCGCGGCATCTATGGTTGTCAATTACACGCTGGCTGGAACCGCCGTTGCCGGGATGGACTATCTCGCTTTGCCCGGCTCAGTGACAATCCCGAGCGGGCAAACCAATGCGCTGATTACTTTCACGCCAATCAACAACAACAAAATGGATGGCAACCGAACAGCCATCGTGACCTTGGCAGCGGGATCGTACCTTTTGGGTCCCTCCACCAATGGGACGATTGTGATACGGGATGACGATTTTCCTTCCGGGCCTCTTTTGTTTTCGGATGACTTCGACAAAGACACCACCGGCGCTTGGGCTGTGAACAAAGCGCACGCGTCCGATAACATCGCCACTTTCTTTTATGACTACAGTGCCGACGGCATTCCATCGGCCCCCAATTCGAACAGCGGCACGACACGAGGTTTGAAATTGGAGGCAAACACCGGCACCGGCGTCTTTACCGGACTGAGCGCTTCACCCATCGCGCAGAATTTCGTCGGGGATTACATGCTCCGGTTCGACATGTGGATCAATTACAACGGGCCGCTCAATGGCGGTGGCACCGGATCCACCTTGGCAATGACGGCTGGCGTTGGCACCGCGGGAGTGACTCCGCAATGGCCGTCGAGCACTCCCGACAGCGCTTACTTTGCCGTCACCGGTGATGGTGGCGCCGCTGTCGATTTCCGTGCTTACATCGGCGCGGGTGCTCCATTGTCGCCGACTAATGGCATCTATGCTGCGGGAAACCAATCCGGAGCCGGCAACAATACGGACCCTTACTACGCCGAGTTCGGTCGGGAATCGGCGTCGGCTGCCCAACTTACTTTGCAGCCGGATCAGAGTGGGGCTACCGGCGCAGGGTCAGTCGGCATGGCTTGGCGCGATGTGGCTATCATCAAGCAAGGAACCAATGTCGCCTGGTTTATCGACGGATTAAGAATTGCCACGATCGATGCGTCTGCTCTCAAGCTATCGAACAACATTTTCGTGGGTTACTTCGATATCAATGCGGGTCAAACCGCGAACCAGGCCACGAGTTTCGGTTTGGCCGATAACATACGCGTGCTCAGTCTCGCCACCAGCGTTCAGCCCCCGAGAATCACAAGCCTCCAAGTCACCGCCGGCACTGTGGAGATCAATTTCACGGGAGCTTCGACGGATTCGCCTTCGGTCTTTTCATTGCACAGCGCCGTCGTTGTTACGGGGCCTTATGCGGTGGATTCCACCGCGACGATTGAGACCAAGAGCCCAGGGCAATTCCGCGCCTTGGCTCCGGTGAGTGGGACCGGGCGTTTCTACCAAATCAAACGCTAGTGTGGCTTGATCCGAGTCGGCTCTGGACGAAATCCCGAATGACCCGCAATTCTTCTTCGCCTGCAATCGTGTGGTCTTTCACAAACTCGCGCCACTCGATCTGCACCCCGGCAGATTTCAAGACCGCCACCTGGGCGCGAACTGGTGCGATGGGAATCATGCTGTCTTGAGTTCCATGGGTCAGCACCAGGCGTTGTTGCAAAGCTACCGGTGAAAGTTCTTGGAGCAATCGCTCTGGCTCGAAGACGTAACCGCTGATCCCGATCAGCCCAGCGAGGGGCTCCGGATAGCGGAGGCCGACATCAATCGTCATGAGGCAGCCCTGCGAAAAACCGAATAAGATCGTCTGGTCATTCGGAAACCCGCGTTCACGTTGTTGATCCAACAGCCCCGACAGAAGTTCCCTGCTGCGGCGGACGCCGGGCCCGGGAGCGCCCGCGTAGTCGTACCACGAATAGCCGCCGTAATAGGAATCTGGCGCATTGACGAGCAGATAATTCAACCACGGCAAATCAAGCATTTGCGGCAACCAACGATAGCCTTCCATACTGTCGCCCAGCCCGTGCAACACCACCATCAAGCGCCGGGAGTTTCGGTCTGTTGCGGGAACAAGTTCAGTCGTGAGCATGGCGCAGATTGAATCCATAATTCAGTCCATTCGCCAGGATCTTTCAAAACAAAATGACGCCGCCATCGGAAACCACAAACCTTGCTTGCTCATTTCTCGCGCCTCGCCAGCCGCCCGACATCCGGCCCACCCTTATCTCCCGGATGGGAGATTCGAGAGTAGCTCACCCTTTCAAGGGTGGGGTTGCGTAGCCAACCCCCAAAGTCCCGAAGGAACGGTTGAGCCATTCTCGGGCGATCCTTTGTCCTGAACAGACTGTGAGAATAGGTGCTGACGTAGGACATTAGGGGATTCGGCCGTCCCTGCGGGACTTATGCGATGGCTCATTCGAACCCAGCAGTGAACTGCTGGGCTATTCTCGAA
>CAMAWP010000387.1 GCA_945861765.1 Akkermansia muciniphila
GGTGAAGTGAGGACCAACACGAGCGGTCGCCAGGAGTATCTCGAAAACCTGATCAACGAGTTCATCTGAGAGTTCGCATATCTACCATCCGTCGGTGCGTATCCTGGCCAATGAGCGTGACTCCTCCGGGCCAAGACGACTCGTTCGCATTAACCCTGGTGAATCACTGTTGGCACGAATCGGACCTTCGGCTAGGTTCCTCCGATGCCAATTTTCTATGAATGTCGGCGATGCACAGCCTGTTGCCGATGGCCCGGCGAAGTTCGTTTGAAAGAAGCTGACATCGCCCGGCTGGCAGTTTTTAAAGCAGTGAGTGAATTCAGCTTCATCCAAACGTTCACGCGGCTCGCCCAAGACCGGCAGTGCTTGGTGTTAAATGACAAGCTTGCAGGCGAATGTATTTTCCTGGAGGGCGATGATTGTTCCGTCCAAGCCGTTAAACCACAGCAGTGCCGCGATTTCCCAAATCTCTGGAATTTCCCTGGCTTTGAAAAAATCTGCCACGCCGTGCCAAAACGGGTCGAGCCAGGTGAATACGCGCGCCTCGTCAAGTCCGCGACGGGCCGCTTTCCGCCGCAAATGAACGACATTCAAAGTGCGGCATCTACCGCTCAATCATAATATGAAAATCATTACCGACGAACGCTGCACCGCCTACTCGAGCCCAGGTCATCCGGAACGACCCGCCCGCATCAGCAAGACGGTCGAAAAACTGCGCAGCCAAAAGGAACTCACGCTGACTTGGGTCGAGCCGCTCTCCGTCGATGAAGAGATGCTCGGACGCGCCCACTCAGCGGAACATATCGCGCGAGTCAGGGCGGCGGCGGCTGGTTTCGATGGCGATACGCCGGCTCATCCGGATATCTTCAACCACGCGCTCAGGTCAGTGGGCGGCGCTCTCCAAGCGTTGAAGGCCGCTCGGAATGGCGAGATTGCCTTCAGCCTCCTGCGTCCTCCCGGGCATCATGCGACGCGAGATCGAGCGATGGGTTTCTGTTATTTGAACTCGATTGCCATTGCCGCCTTCGAGGCGCTCGCCACAGGCACCGCAAATTTGGCGGTGTTCGATTTCGATGTTCACCACGGCAACGGCACCGAAGCCATCCTCCTCGATCACCCGCACGCTGCATTCTATTCCATTCATCAACATCCTTGCTATCCCGGCAGCGGGACGAAAAACGTCGGCCGGAACTGCTTCAATTATCCGGTCGCCCCACGAACGCCGCGGGCAGATTATCGTAAGGTACTCACGCAAGCGCTCGATGATCTCAAGAAATTCAAGCCGAATCTCGTGGCGGTGTCAGCCGGGTTCGATGCATACGCCCGTGATCCAATCGCGCAGGAGACGCTGGAGGAGGAGGATTTTTACTGGATGGGCCAATCGATCCGCCAGCTCGGAATTCCCGCGTTCAGCATCTTGGAAGGCGGTTACAGCAGCGATTTGCCAGATTTAATTCTGGCTTACCTGAAGGGTTTGGAAGGCAAATAGCCCCACAAAAAGAAAATGGGCCGGATTAAATCCGACCCATTTGCTCGTAAATCGATTGATCGGTTGTTATCTATTTCTTCGCCGCAACTCCAAGTTCACCTAACTTTGCTGCGATGTCAGCGCCGGCGGAGCCGGTCTTGACCCCTTTGTCAATGGCGAGAATCTTCCCATCTTTGCCGATGTAATAGGTCCAGCGCTCAGGGACGGCTCTTCCCTCGTGAACGACACCATAAGCCTTGGCGGTTTCCTTGGTCGGATCGCTCAGAATGGGGTAGTCGATTCCCAACGACTCTGCAAAGGCTTTGTTGCCCTTTTCGCCTTCCATTGGATCGACGCTGGCGGTGAAATAAGCCACATCAAATTTCCGAATCGCATCGCCGCTCGCACGGAGCGACTTGCACTCGGCCGTTCAGCCACCGGTGAAAGCTTTGGGGAACCAAGCAAGCACGACAGCCTGCTTGCCTTTGAAGCCGGACAGCTTGTAAGTTTTGCCATCGCTCCCTGGCAGTTCAAAATTGGGCGCAGGATCGCCCACTTTTAAAGGTTCGGCTGCTCTGACATGCGTGGCACCACTGCCGAGCCATGCAGCCAACCCCATACAGAGGCTAAACATAGAGGATATTTTCATAGTTCGAGGTTTTGTAAGGTACGTTCCGAGATCAACCAGTTCGCAATTTCTATTACAGGATTTAGATGTCGGAGTCCATTCATATTCAGTGCATCCATTATTAGATTCGACAGGCAGCGCGACGGCTGATTACATCAAGCCCTCGAAACCATCGCCAAGCCGCGTCGTATGACCCAATTTGTGTTAAAGGGCGTGACTCAACCCTGGGTGGTTGAACTGAGATCAGGCGCGAATCGGCTCGGCCGAGATTCCACTAACGACTTTCCTATTTCCGATGTCTCGGTGTCCGGCTTCCATTGCGAGATCATCGTCTCGCAGAGTTCAGCGACGGTCCGAGATTTAGGGTCAACCAATGGGACCTTCATCGATGGAGAACCGATTCATGAGCGCGCTATCAGATCGAGGCAAACCCTCCGTCTGGGGAGTGCAGAATTGCGACTGGAGTCTGAGATACCTCAAGTGACGATCCCAACTTTAAGCCTTCCGCAGGCCGTAATTCAGACTTATTTGCTTGATGGGAAGGCAGCCTGCCTAAATCATCCCGGACGCGGCGCAACCCAACAGTGTACTCGCTGCGAACACCTGTTCTGTGGCGATTGCGTCCGAGTGCTTGGTTTGGAGGGCGGTCAGTCGATGATCTTCTGTCCCGTCTGCACGGCTCAATGTGAGCCGATGACCGAGAAGGCGATCGGGGCGGCACAGCGGCAGCGAGGGGAGAAGCCGTCCTTCTTCGGGCGGTTGACCAAAAAGCTGAGTCTTGCGTTCAAGCGGAAACCGTGAAGAAGAACGGCGCATCCAGAATTTGCGTTCGAAGGCTCCGCTCAGCCTCGCGCCTTATTTCGCCGATGGTCCATCGCTTTGCAAGTAACTGATCAGATCGCGGATTTGCTGCGGCTGCAATGCGTCAAGAATACCCTCGGGCATCAGTGACACGGAGGATTCCCTGAGTTCCTTGATTTCGTCCCGCGCTATGACCGTGCGCTGATTGTTCCTGTCGAGTAGGGTGACTGTTTTCGGAGTTGACTCGACCAGCAATCCGCTCAAGGCACGATCATCCTTCGTGGCCACCTCGTGATTGATATATTCTTTCCTGATAACCAAATTCGGATCGACGATGCTCGTCAACATCAGATCTCTGCTCTTGCGGTCCGAGCCTGTCAGATCCGGCCCGATAATATTTCCTTCCCCAAACAAAGTATGGCAAATGCCGCAACTCTGCTGAAATAGCGGCTTCCCCCGCGCAGGATCTCCTTTAGCCTGCCCCAGAATACTCACGACGCCTCCGATTCGAGCGCGTTTGATTCCTTCGCTTTCGGCTTGGACCTTCCCCCAATGCTTCTCCACCCACCGGTCGAGCCGCGAATCATGGTGCAGAGCAATCTGCCGCAGTTGATCAAACGCAACTTCGCTCGGGTCAACCGCCCGCTCCTCCACGAACTTCAGAAATTCGAGAGCCCAATTGGGTCGGCTCAACAAAAGATTGCGCGATCGAGTCCGAACGTCAGGCGGCATCTTCCGATACAGTTCAAGAACTTTGGTGGCGATCTGCGGATCAGAGAAATGCTGCAACGCGAGAAGAGCAGCGAACTGAATACTTTTCTTTTCCGCACCGCTGAGCAACTGCATCAATATCGGAACTGACCCTTCCTGATTCACCTGACCGATAATCTCAATGAGACCGACACGATCCGATTCAGGAAAGTTCCGATCAGCGACCGATTGCAGCGCCTTGGTTTGCGCCTGCTCATTGCCCAACCGAAGAGCCAGCCGCATCAATGTCATGTTGGGCGGCCCTTGATTCCATACCTGATTGATGGAAGCTTCCAAAGCGGACGGAATCCTGCCCAGTCGGCGACCGATGAATGCGTTCTCAATCCCTCGAAGCAACTGTGTGACTTCCTCTGGTCCAGGTGCCAGTGCGATCAACTGGGCGCATGTTTCAAGGTCGGTTTCCTTCCCTTCCATCGCATACCGCCGCGCCAAACGTTCGATAATATATTGGCGAACCATCGGGATTTTCCACGTCTCACGGGAAGTGAAGAGGGATACAATGTGCGGGCGATCCGACAGAGCTTTGTCTTCAAGCGCCCACCAGAGGAGCAATGGAATATGAGTGTCATCCGAGTCATCAGTCCGCCGCAGCAGTTCTTGGATAATCGGCAACGCATCTTTCCCAGGAAGCCGCTTGCTCGTGCAGGCAAGCTGACTCCGCACCGTTGCGCTCGAATCCGTTTGTGCCCGTGCCATCAAAGCTTTCACAACCGCAGGCGAAACGTGCCGGGAATCGCCCAGCAAGCGAATGGTCCAGGCACGGATATCTTGATGTGGATGGCTCAGGAGTCTCTCTGCGATGGCTTCGTCAAATCCGCCAGAGGCATTGAGCGCCCATAATGACCGCAGGGTCAGACGCTCATCATTGATCTGAAAGATAGAGTCGCGCAGATTCGCAATTGCTTTTGGATCACGGCGTTCTGCTAGAATTCGCAGCGCTTCGCGCCCAAACCAATTATTCGGGTGCGCCAGCAACTCGATCAATGCTTTGCCGGAGAGCTTGCTTAAATCAAATTTCGACGGCTGCTGAGTTCCCTTCGCTTCGATCTTGTAGATGCGTCCATTGCTGCGATCCCAGTTGTCGGCGGGATCAACGTGCGTGGCCCGTTGATCGCACCAATCGGCCACGAACACGGACCCGTCAGGACCGAGCGAGCAATCGACGGGACGGAACCAATTGTCGTTGGCCAAGAGCAGCTCGCCTCCGAAATGGCCGACAAAACTGGAGCCTTTCGGTTCAACAACGTGCCAATAGACGGAGTTCGCCAAGAGGTTCCCGGCAATATAGGTGTTATCGAATTGTTTCGGAAAGGAGCCGCCTTGATAGAGGATGCCACCGCAGGTGACATGCCCGCCTTTAAACCCTTTGTAAGGGATGTGATCGAAGTAGCCAAAAGCGTAAGGGTTGTGCAGCTCACCGTGCTTTCCAAAATTTTTCAGGTAATAAGCGCCCTGGACCTGGTGCAAAGCGATCTGCTCGCCGAAGTTGGTGCCGGCGATGGCATTTCCATGCTCGTCGAAATCCAGCCCCCAAGTGTTACCCCCCCCTTCGGCGAACAACTCAAATTCCTTGGTCAACGGGTGATAGCGCCAGATGCCTTGCTGGAATTCAATGCCTCGAACATTCGCGGTCACTGTGCTCCCTTGTGCCCCGTAAAGCCAGCCGTCCGGTCCCCATTGAAGTGAATTGGCCACCGCGTGAGCATCTTCCATCCCGAAGCGCGAAAGCAGAACCTCCGGGTCGCCGTCCGGGACATCGTCATGATTCCTGTCCGGATAAAACAAGAGATAAGGCGTCTGAAGCACAAAGACGCCGCCGTAGCCAAGCGCCAGACCAGTCGCTAGGTTCAATCCCCCGACGAAATCCTTGAAGCGATCAGCCCGTCCATCGCCATCGGTGTCTTCGCAAATCGTAATTCGGTCGGCACCCTTCGTGCCTTTGGGTGGCGGTTCGGGAAGCCGATCATAAACGGTGCGCATGTATTGATCGACCTTGACCGGTTTCAGTCCGGCGGGGTTTGGATACTGGAGGTATTGAACGACCCACATTCGCCCGCGCTCATCGAAATACATCGTGATGGGCTGACGGATCTCGGGTTCGCTCGCGAACAGCTTCACTTCGAAACCGTCCGCGACCTTCATCCGCTCCAAGGACTCACGAGGCGAGGGACCGGCTGCGTGGGAAAACGCCATCGACCAGCTCAAGAGCACCATCGCGATGAAGCTCGCTCGGGTGGATTTGTTCGAGTAGGAATTGGACCAGCAAGGAGAGAGGACTGAGGGTTTCATTTAAGAATCAGACAATCGCAAATCCGTCCGAACAAACAAGCGCAAGTGTAATGCTCTCAGCAATTCTCAGTTTGGGAGGTATGTAGTCCCGGCTTTAGCCGGTCGCCCCGTGAAAACCGGCTAAAGCCGGGACTACATACGGCGAAAGGAACGTGCCCTGGGCCAAAATGAGAACACCCCGAACTTTGTGCGCGCATTGCGCCCTTGAACGGTGGGGCGAGACTCTCTCCGAGCTGTAGTCTCCGAGCCGGAAGCCGTCGAGCCCTGACATGCTCGATCGCCAGAAAAGGTCAGGGTTCGA
>CAMAWP010000388.1 GCA_945861765.1 Akkermansia muciniphila
TATGCCTCCTTGCTCTGGCAGTTGTTTCGCGCTCTCATTGAAGGAGCCTTGGATGATCTGGTCCAAGATTTGGGCCGCCAAGTTATTCAAAAGATTATGGGAGCGATTGATCAGACCGTGGAGGCTTTTCTCAATGACGCACTCCAGATAAGTTCCGAGCACGTATCGGCTCAATTGAAAGCAGAAGAGTTAGGATATTTATGACCAATTCTGGCTCCATTTATCGCCAAAATGTCAGTTAGAGGCAATTGCGACCAGCCTCCGTCCGCGCGCTGGCTTTGCAAGACCACTTCGCGCGCGTTTTCCATATCCCGCTTACTCGCATCCAACAAATGCAGCCCCCACAGTCTCGAGTTTCGATCTTCCTGGCTTTTGGGCTGTGCTTGAATCAGCCATTCCCTGGCGGTCTGCACGCTCCGCTCCACCTCGCCTTTCTTTTCAGCCGTGGCAAACTTCTGCATGTAGTAAGCGGCGATAGTGGTGCTGGTCACGATCGAGTCCTCGAGCGGCGGACGCGACAGATTGCTAGAAAAATGGCCGTCGGCTTCCTGGTCCTTGAGCAAAAACGAAATCATGGCTGAAGTCGTCTCGTCCGTTCCTCCGCCCCCGAGGCTCAACGCCCAGAGACCGAAACCTACCGTCATGGACCGACCGCCAATTCCTGTGCCTTGCTTTAGATTCATGATCCGCGCCTTGAAAGAGTCGTGGGTCAATGTGGTCTGCGACTGCAGCAGTGCGTCATTGATCGTCAATCCGTGTTGACGGGCGACGACCATCGCTTGCATCGGCAAGGTCTGGTGATGACAGGAAAAGCAGGTCCGTTGGTCCGGATAAGACGCGGCACTTTTTTCAATCACACGGAGACCGGCCGCCGCTCCTTGGCGGATTCTTTCCGACCCAAGAGGCTTGTCCTGCGCTGATATCGTCAAGGCTGGCGTAAAGAAAAGAGCGGCTAGGGAGAGCAAACATGAACCCGATCTGACAGCGCTGGTTTTCATTCCAGACTGGTAGCAGATCGGCCAGAAAATGCAAAGCCGGTCGTGAAGTGGCGGTAATCACTCAGCAACTCAGCTTTGTTGGGCCGCGAGAGTGGCAGGCGAGCGTCTGCGAATGCCGCAAGGCAGCAATTCTCAGTTTGGCCCAGGGCACCTTCCGTTCGCCGTATGTAGTCCCCGCTTTAGCCGGTTTTCACGGGGCGACCGGCTAAAGCCGGGACTACATACCTCCCAAAATGACAACTGCTCCAATCCAGTTTCGCGGCGGCGGCGCGTTGCTCGGTGATCGGCGAATTCTCCGGACCACTACGGGTTGAGCCATTTGACAAACCAACCAACCGCCGCCTGTAGCGAATCCGGTGTCACTTTGTGCCCTGTCTTCTCCTGAATGAGGAGCTGGAATTTAGCTTCAGCCCGCACCGCCAAGTAAGCTTGCTTCGCCGAGGTCGCGCATTCATCGAGCCCAGGGAGAGGTGTGCGTGCGTCCGAGTCTCCGTTGATAACGAGCAGCGGGCGAGGTGCAATCAACGGGAGCATCGATGGACCGTCAAATTCTGCGTAAATGCCTGGAACAACTCGATCATAAAACCTGCGCACGAAATCCGCATTGATCTCGCTCACTCCAGCATCCAGGGCCGCGGAATTGACGGCGGCCTGAATGGTTTCCACGCGTGATTTCCAGGAGCTATGTTCCAAGGACCAACGAAAACTCTGCACCCCAATGCACGGCACCGCCACGGCAATGCGCGGATCGACCGCGGCCGCAAGATAAGTTTCCATGCCGCCTTTCGAGAAGCCTATCAAACCAATCCGCTTTGCATCCACATCGTCGCGGGTTTCAAGGTAGTCGATCAGCCGCATCACATCCCAAACAGTGTCGTACAAGAAGGGATGCTCCTTGCCTGTTCGGTAGGTCCGTAAAATCGCCTCCTGATACTCCACAGACCCGCGGCCGGCCTTCGTGCGTTCCCCGTGATAACGACCGTCAATCGCCACTCCAATAAATCTTTTCCCAGCCAGCTCCGTCAACAGCTCCAGTTGCCCTTCCTTATTTCCTCCAGTGCCGTGCAAAACGATGACAACAGGGAATCGACCTGACGCTTTCGACGGCTTGACGAGAATGCCGGGCACACGCTGTTCAGCGTCGGTGGCGAAACCGAAATGAACTCGCACCAATCCATTGGTTGCGGGGAACTCTCGCGCATCCGCCGCCAACGCGACCTTGGGTCGATCAATCACCTTTAAAAAAGCCGCGCGCCTCGACTTGATATCCGAGCTGGGCGATTCAGACCCGCGCAATGGAATCG
Organism: Akkermansia muciniphila; assembly: GCA_945861765.1. Classification (GTDB taxonomy): domain Bacteria; phylum Verrucomicrobiota; class Verrucomicrobiia; order Limisphaerales; family SIBE01; genus SIBE01. Next base: position 2,303 of record CAMAWP010000388.1, read on the forward strand.
AAGCCGTTACGGCAATTAAGATGAGACTGGCTGCTCGTTTCGAGAAACGCATGGTTTTATCTTTCATATCGAACATAAGTTCACGCACCTTGCCTATAAGATTGCCCTCATCATCCCCGACTCGGGGGCGCAGGCGGTCATTTCGTGGATCGCGTAAGCTTCCAGCCCTGGTCGTTCACTTCCAGCCCGGTATAGCCAGAGTATTTATCATAAACATTTTCCATTTCTTCGATTGAATCGAAGTAGCCCACAATAAACGCGGCGCTAAACGATTCACCTGGTTTGATTGGCTTTCCCCCGAACTCCTCAATCATGCAAACGTACCCGCGTTGATGGCACCATGCTTCATAAACGACTGCTGGATCAAGAGTCATTCCCGCGAGCCACGGTCCTTCACCACCGGTTTTCGGATCGCGCAACCGATACGCGCGGATGAACCGCTTGGGCATCGGATTGATGTCTCGACGATACTTAAACTTCTCGTCGGGGGTGAAATCCTTTAAGAATTCAGTCGGTGAGAGTTTGCCGAAATAGCTGAGGTACACCTCGCTGAAGGAGTCGCCCTGCTTGTGCTTGATGTGCCCCGGCATGTCGAGACGCAAGAACGCGGCGTCGCTCGAGTTGACGCTTGTAATCTTGTCACTTGATATGAAGTAACGCTGGCCGGCTGGAAAAACCATGACTTGGTTCCACTCCGATCCAGTCTTCTTCCCAGGCGCGGCAATCTGATATTTGAAACTCATGGTGACGGCCACGAAATCCTTGCCGCGAATAACCGTGGGCGAAAGCTCCTTGGCTTTGGTACAAATCTGAGGCCCTTCGATCGAGCGCTTGGCTCCATTACCATGATAAGCGTTGTTGAACAGGTAGGTCAGATCACCCTTTAACTGATCGCGATAAGCTTCGTCGCTCCCCGGCTCCATGATCCAGTCCACGATATCCAGCCCATAACCCGCATCTCGAAAGCCGCTCTTTTTATCTAAGAACGTTCCCGCTGCCACACCGGTGACGTAGCCTTTCTTGCGAACGACCGCTTCGACCAGAGAAGTGGAAATGGAAATTCGTTCATCATTCTCAACGACTTCAAATTCACTGCGACGCTCAGCAGCGATCGAGTGAATAGCAGATGACGTGGAAGCCAACACAACGAGGGATAAGGCGAGTTTAAACATGGGATAAAAAATTCAGGCAGGAATGTCGCAGACACGTTCAATTTCGGAAAGTCTTTTAGGATGCTCAACTCACGCTAGCCAGAACGAACATGCTGCGGCCTGGATGGCACGCGCCATAACCGATCCAAAGCGAAGTTGCCAACTGCAGCATTCCGAATCGCTTGTTGCTCGGCTTTTTCCCCGCAGCGCGAACGCTCAGTTGATCCCAGGTAGTCGAAGAAAATCAATGGCTCGGATAAACCCGGAATCGTTTTCGGTAATAATGATATTGCCGCTCCTGTCCATCGTGATGGACCGGACCTCGCTGACCTTCAAGCCGGGTGCCTTGAAATACTCGCCATCGCCAGTGTGGAAATTACGAGCGCCGTCCACAAAAAGGTGAATGACGCCGGCTGTGTCCACGTACCAAATCTGGCTACCCTCATGAGTGGCGAGGAAATATCCGCCGTTCGGAAGGAACCAAACGCCTCGCACTCCATGAAGACCTGTTTCCAAAGCCATGGCTCCATCACCGCCGCCGGTGGTCTCGCCGTTGCCCGCGATCGCCGTGGGGTTGCCACCATTTGAAATGCGATAGACCCGATTTCCACCACGATCGGTCACCACCAATTTGCCCGATGGATCGACCACTAAGTTGCCGAGGTTGACAAAATCGTTGGCGAAAGTCTTCACACCGGCGCTCGGAGTCCATCGTTTCACAGAGGTCCCCGAAGCCACATAGGCAAGCGTCTCATTGTCGTTCACCCACAATCCGCGTCCAGTCTCAATACCCCCATTCACGCTGAACAGCGTCGTCATCACGCCATTCGTGTCGAGGCGTCGGATCTTGCCGTTGTCCAAATCCAGAATATAGACCGTGCCATCGCCGCGCACCCACAAACCGTTTGGCGACGATAGCCGCACCTGCGTGCCGGGTGCGGGCGTGTTCCCATCGTCGCCCGGCTCGTTGGTGCCCGCGACGGTGACGATCCGCCCCTCGGGAGTCAGCTTGCGAATGGCATGCCCGTCCTTATCGGCGACGTAGATATTTCCAGCATCGTCCGCCATCGCGAAATGAGGCCGAGAGAGTTCCGCCGCAGTGGCTGGGCCACCCTCGAATTGTGCGTCCCATCCGTTGAATCCATCCGTGCCGAAATCGCCTTTGCCACCGATTGTTCGCATGATCGAATAGGAGGAACAGAGGTTGGAAAATCCCTGTGGGGTACTGGAGATATCAAACGCCCTCAATCGATAAAAGGCATTGTTGCCTCGCAAGGAGAGTTGGATGATGCCGGTGGATCCTGTCGTGAAAACATTCTTGTGCGGAACCCACGGCCCCACTGGCGCGATGGCAGCTTCCACGGTGCAAACTCCGCTGGAAAAAGCATTGGTCCAACTGAGATTGCCGCGTCGTTCCAACGAGAGAATGCGCAAGTCAGCGGCCCCAATAATGGATACAGGGATGCCGCAGAGGGAGGTCACATAGGCGACCAGCGTTAAAACTTTACCCAGCATGTGAAGGGAGTCTAACAGGCGTCACATGGTCCCCCAAGCCGGAAATGCTACTTGCCCGCTTTCAATGTCAGAAGGTATGCCTTTACGTCCGCCAGTTCTTGCCCTTTCAAAATCAGCCCGACGGGCGGCATTGGCGAAACGGCGAGCTTGAACCCTTCAGCGATTTTGGCGTTCGGGCTCAACAAGCTCTCAACAATGTAAGCCTCATCTTTCCGGCTGGCGATGCCGTCGAGTGCGGGGGTTAATCGAACTTCGCCTCGTTCAAGAGCCCTTTGAGATGTCCAAGACCCAGGCTTTCAAACGGCCAAAATTCTTTGCGTCCAAATAGCCATCGCTGGATTCGCAGCGATAAGGCTGAAATTTTGAGTTGAGCCCTGCTTGTTCGATTTCTTTGTAAGCAGCATTCGAGCAGACCAATTGATTGGGCTGGGCCGCCGATTGAAGACGCGATGCCAGATTGAGCGGATTGCCGAAGAGGAGCAATCCCGGATAGACACCGTCACGCCGGATCACCGTGACTGCGCCCTTCGACAAACCGAGCCGCAAACCTTTCGGTTCGATGAGGAGATCAAGGTGAGATTGCCATTCGTCCGCCACCTCGCGCGTGATTTCAACCAGCTCAGCGGCAGTCTCCATCACAGATTGGGCATTGCTCTCCTCGTCGGTCTGCAATCCCCAGACACCGATCACACAATCACCGACGATCTGATAGAGCATCCCGGAATGTTTATGGATGATCCTGCGGGCTTGAGAGTAAAAGCTGGTGAGCAGCGTTTCCAGCACCTTGATGTTCTCGGTAGCTCGAGTGAATGAAGTAAAGCTGCAGAAATCGGCGAACATCACGGAGCACTCCTTGTTCGAACCTTCGAAAAGCCGATCTGGATTGAAGTCCGTCGAGCTAACGAGCTTGCTGCCGAAGTGGAAAGCGTACCATCCGTCTGGTCCCGTGGTTTTCATGGAAGAATCGGGCTGAGCATCTGCGCGAAGTCTTGGCATGAAGGTGAGGAGCCGTCAAGGACAGCCTCTCCCGTATCGGCAATTCTCCGTATGGCCGCCGATAACACCAAGAACCGGCTGAAGGCGGGACTCCATAGGCACGGAGTCCCGCCTTCAGGCGGTCGAAAGCCAAAATGAGCAAACCAAGCGCGAAGGGCGCGTGGCAGGGCCGAATAACTTTCTTGAGTTTTGCGCCGAGGCACGCCTCACTAGTGCTGGTCGTTATCGCGGCGGAAGCTAAGGCCCGCTATTCAGTGGTGCAGGTTTCTTGCCCGT
>CAMAWP010000389.1 GCA_945861765.1 Akkermansia muciniphila
GGTCCATACATGGCCGAGTGGCCGATCAGACCCACCACCACGGCTGTCCACACGGCTGCCGTCGCCCTCGTGTCCACGAGCCAGAAGAACGGGAACGCGAACAGCGCAAGAAAGATTGCGCCGCCGAGATAAACTGGCCGACGCCCGACGCGGTCGGAGAGAGCGCCGAAGAACGGGATGAAGAACAACTGAACCACCGAGCCCAGCAGCACACCGTTGAGGATGGTGGATTTCTCGATGGCGAGCTGCTTTGTGGCGTAGGTCAAAACAAAGACGGTGAAGATGTAGAAGCAGGCGTTCTCGGCGAAGCGCGCGCCCAACGCGAGGAGGACGTTGCGCGGATACTTGACGAGCACTTCGAGAATCGGCAGGCGCGGTGCTCGCGGACGTTCCGATTGCATCGCGGTGAAGATCGGGCTTTCCAAAACCGACAGCCGAATGAACAAGCCGATGCCCATGAGAACAATCCCGAGCAGGAACGGCACGCGCCAGCCCCAGAGGAGAAATTCCTTCTCAGGCAACGACGAGAAGATGTGGAACATCAGCGTCGCCAGGAGCAACCCCGCCGGCACGCCCGCCTGCACCCAGCTCGCGCGAAAGCCACGTCGCTCCGCCGTTCCGTGCTCGACCGCCATCAGCACCGCGCCACCCCATTCGCCGCCAACGCCGAGTCCCTGAACGAACCGCAGCGTCACGAGCAGCACCGGCGCGAGCACGCCCGCCTGTTCATAAGTCGGCAACACGCCGATGAGGAACGTCGCCACGCCCATCAGCATCAGGGTGGTGATGAGCATGGACTTGCGCCCCAATCGATCGCCGAAATGGCCGAAGAGGATGCCGCCAAGCGGGCGCGCGAAGAACCCCACCGCGTAAGTCGCGAACGCCGCCATCGTGCCCGCGTGCGGGTCAATTGTCGGAAAGAAGAGCCCATTGAACACCAGTGCCGCGGCCGTGCCGTAGAGGAAAAAGTCGTACCACTCGATAGTGGTGCCTATGAAGCTCGCAAGGACGACGCGACGGACGGAGTTCGGAGGAGTTGCGGCGGCGCTCATAGGCTGCGTGCTTTGTGCATGGACGGCGAGCAGAACGCAAGTCGCGTCCATCGGCGGCTTCTGTTTCTCGTCGAAAGCGGATTCGCTAATTTGCGAAGAGATGACAGTTTAGCCTGGCCAATCTCTCCGACTTCTCCGGAACGCCCAACTTTCTCTTCGCAGATTCTCTTGAGAATCTCCAGCCATTGTCCCCGAGGGACATCACGAAAATAGCCAATTTCTTGAAAAAACAACCTTTGAAAACCGACCTTGTCTTCTTTCGAGATATTCTTCAACGCGCCAATGCACAGGCTTGCCTGAGGGGGCGCAACTCACGTTATCGGGTGGTGGCCCTTACGAAGGAAGGTTGAGATGTTTGGCTTGTGCTCACGATGCGGCGGCTTGAGACTTGAGGATCACCACTTGAAATACAACTGCAGCGTTCCGGTGAAGTAGTGTCTGGCGTTCATCCACGTGTGGCCGCCGCCGGTGAACCTGCCAAAATGAACAGGGGCAGCTCTGCTTTCAAAGTAAGTGTCGTGCTATGGCGAATCGGTTACCTGGCCTTGGCGGCCTTTTTTGCCTCGGTGATTACAGCGTCGAAGGCGGGCTTGGGTTGGTTGTTGCCGTCGAACAGGAGGGGCTTGCCATTGGCGCGCCATGAAACCGCATCGTTCACGCCCCAGAACGTAACCACCTTCAGGGAATCGCGGTGCTTGAGGAACGCCCTAAAGAGCCCCGCGTACGCGTCAGCCAGCCGCTGGTTGACATTGTCCACCAAGCCGCCTTGGGTGGCCGAAATGTTCGCTGCGACATCGGCACCTGTGCCGCGTAGTCCTCCAGCCGCACCGTTGACGTCGAGTTCCGTGATGTGAATAGGCAGGCCGAGACTCGCCATCTCCGTCAGCGCCTGATCCATGGTCTCGAAGGTCGTCGAGACGTTGACGTGCGCTTGCGAACCGATAACGTGGACCGGCACCTTCTGCGCCTGGAGAGACTTGATTAGAGTAATGAGCTTCTGGCGTTTTAACGGGTTCTCCAACCCGTAGTCGTTGTAGCGGAGAATCGCATTCGGGTCCGCCTCGTGGGCGTATTGGAACGCTTTGGCAATAAAGTCCGGCCCAATGATCTCTGACCAGAGGGAGCTTCGAAGGATGTTCGTGCCCCCACCGTCAGCGATGGCCTCGTTCACGACGTCCCACGACTTGATCTTGCCCTTGTAGCGGCCGACGACGGTGTGGATGTGATCGCGCATCCGCTGGAGCAACTCCTCGCGGGAGGCGCGCGGGCCGGTGAAACCGCCGCCGAATCCACGGCCTCTTCTGCCTCCAGCGGGCGTATTCGTCCCGGCCTCATTCGCGGTGGCAGGTGTCGGCGCGGATGCGTTGGCCGTCGCAGGAGGCGGATTTGTGCCTTGAAAGACCCAGTTGGGCGTCTGGCTGTGCCAGACGAGCGTGTGTCCAGCGATAGACATCTTGTTGCTCAGGCCAAAGTTCACGAACGCGTCAGCCGGACCGAAATTGTAGCCGTCCGCGCCTTCGCGTGGATGGATCAGTTGCCACTTCATGTCGTTCTCCGGGACGATGTGGTTGAACTGTTCCTTGACGAGAGCGACGTCACTGTTCACCTGCTCCTGGTTTCGGTTGGCCCCACCGGCGGTCCCGGTGGCAGCGCTGCGATTGATGGCCATGCCAACCTCGAAATAATTTTTATAGACCTCCTTGAGGGCGGGTCGGTCGGCGGATTGAGCGGTCGCGCCAATCGCGAGCAACGCCACGGTGAGCAAGCCGACGTATGACTTGCGGTGGGGGATTTGAGTTTTCATTTTGATGTTGGTGGTTAAATTTTTAGTAATCCTCCTACCATGCGATGGGCGTCCAGACCTGTCAAAGTTGGTTGTCGGCTGATTGGTAAAAACTGACTGAAGGAGCCGCGTTCTGCATATCTTTCAAAAATGCTTTTGGAAAACGGAACACCACAAAAATGTTGAGCAACCCGCACAAAAGTTTAGCCTCGGCCAACCTGCATGACACCCAAAACACTCTCCGCTCTTGTTGCATTCGCCCTTGTGTTCTCATTGCCCCCGATTGCTCATCCGCTGCTCGCGGCTGACGCCACGCCAGATCCACAGCCAGCGCCCGGTGCCACCGCACAAACCCCTGCTGCGCCGGGACAGCAGCCCGGCCAAGTTCCTGGGCCTGGTGCGCGGCGCGGCGGCGGCCGGGGCGGCGCCCCGATGACTGCCGAGGACCAGGCCGCCATCGCCAAGCTCGCCGACCTGCCACCGTGGAAACCCGGCGTCGGCAACGGCGACTATTCCATGTCGCCGCCGTACACGCCCGCTCCCGAAAACGCGCCCTGCGACAACGTCCCCAAGGGCAAGGTCGAGACGTTCCACATAAGCCTCGCCGATAGTAAATTTTATCCACCCAGCGCAGGTCGCGGCGGCAGCTCAACCAACCGCGAGGTCAACGTTTACATCCCGGCCCAATACGTTCCCGGCACACCCGCGCCACTGCTCTTCTGTCACGACGCGATGGGTATGCATGATCAGAAGCCGGCACCCTACCTCCCCACGATTCTTGACAACATGATCGCCGACAAGCGCCTGCCCGTAATGGTCGCCGTCATGGTCATGCCCAGCAGCCAGCGCAGCTTCGAATACGACACCGTCTCCGGAAAGTTCGCCGAATTTGTTGAGGCGGAGATTTTGTCGGCGGTCGCGCAGAAATACAACGTGACCTTCTCCAAGGATCCCGACGCCCGCGCCACGCTGGGCGGCAGCTCGGGTGCCGCGGCCGCGCTTTCAATGGCGTGGTTTCATCCCGAGCTTTACCGCCGCGTGCTCGCTTTCTCCGGCACCTTCGTCAACCTGCGCAACGACCCCGTCGCGGCCCCGCACGGCGCGTGGGAATACCACGAAAACTTCATCCCCAAGACCACACCGAACAAGCCGCTCCGCCTCTGGTTGGAAGTCGGCCAGAACGACAACGGGGCCAACTCATCGAGCGCAAGCATGCGCAACTGGGTTCTCGCCAACCTGCGCATGGCCGAGGTGCTGAAGGCGAAAGGGTATCCCTATCAATTCGTCTATGCCAGGGAAGCAGGCCATGTGGACCGCCCGGTCCGCGCAATGACTTTAGCCCCGGCGTTGGAATGGCTTTGGCAGGGCTACAAATGAGATTTCTTCGATTTTCTCGAGATGGCTTGTGCGTGGAGAAAGAACGCCTTGGAAACGAAAAATAACTTTTCCCGACCGCGCTCTCGGATTGGGAAGACTGAATTTCAAAACTCGAACGGAAAGACCTGCAACATGCGTTGGCAAATCTGCCGCCGTCGCTCTTTGCAAACCACGCCTCGGCGTTCGCGCAATCCCGATTTCAAAACGAAGTGAACGACATCCACGCGACAAAGCGTTTCCCAATCGAGTCCATCGGCCCGGTCGAGAAGGATTTCCGCCGCTTTCAATTCCCGTTGCAATGGCCCACGCAAAGTTCGGCAGAGCAGAGCATTGATGCGGTCAAAAGCCGGGTGTGCAAGCCGGGCGGAATTGGTGAAAATTACACATGGATGCGTTCCCTCCACTGAAAAATCATACGTCCAGATTTCCCACGGAGCCGTCATTGATCGCTGGCAGTGCCGCAACGGTTTTCAAAAACGGCCCACTCATTGTCCTCGTAGCACCGGGCGAGTTGCTCGTCTGACAGCGGGGCTGCCGCGAGAGGCACCGGCGTCAACTCCAGAAGCGAGCCATTGGCCATTTGAAGCCGTATCTCTTCCCCGGAGAGAGCCTCCTCGCAAACAGCCTTGAAATGTCCCTCGGCTTCTTCAATCGAAAACGTTTTCACGCCCGAACTATCCCAGCCAACGCAGCGCCTTTCAAGTTTCAAGTTAGACAGTTGATCGAGGACTCTTCCTGAACTACCTCAGTGAAATTATGGTCGGACCTCGAAAAGTGAGCCCTACCCTAAATGAATGATGTGGGCAAATTACCCGGATTGCTTCGCATGGCAAGGCTCAGAAAATGCGGCCATAAAACGAGCCATGGGCCGCTTTTCAGGCCCTGAAATTGCGCAAGCTTTTCTTAAACAGAAACTTCTCGTGGTCCGACCATGGTCCGAACACGAGCTACCCTGGGTAAGAGGATCAAATGATCAACCAACCCCAAAGGGGTTGCGACTCGCCGAACCGGAGCGGGTGAAGGTCATTCGGGCCGCAACCCCGTTGGGGTTGAACGACGTCGCACTCACGCACCCAGGGTAGGTCCGCAGACGGACCGTTGCTGGGCTTTGCGTCGCAGCCCCGTTGGGGCTGAAGAAATGGCGCGGACTTGTGTATAAGGATGAGCTGAAGGCCGCGCTCCGAGATTCGGAAAGTGTCGCTGTAGCGCTAAATGACGCCGAGTTCAAACAGAACGCCGCGGCTTTGGCGCAGTCCGGCCGCAGCATGTCCGAAGTCTGCCGCAATCCGGATTGTTCAAGCTGGTCGCTCAGAGCGCTGCCATGAAGTCCGGGCACGCCAGGAGCGACCGTCTGGATTTCACTTTTTGAACTTCGAATTGTCGTCCCAACCAATGGGCGTCTGCGCGCCGACCCAGGGTTTGATGCCGGTGCGCCGGGCTTCGGAGTCGTAGAGCGCCGCCAAGGTGGTGAGTTTTTCCGGCATCTCTAGATCATGCGTTTCCAGGCGATCCGCTTTCATGTTGTAAAGTTCCCACGCTCCCGGCAGGCGGCTGACGAGTTTCCAGTCGCCCTGGCGGATCGCGCGATTTCCCTCGTGTTCCCACACATAGGTTGCCTCGGGACGATTACCCCCGTCCAACAAGGGAACCAGACTCCGCCCTTCCATCGGCTGGATGCGATTGCCTTTATAACCATAGGAACCCAGATCGGAGAAACCCAGGTCGTCGGCCAGGATCAGAATGATGTTGGGTCGCGTCGCAAAATTCGCGTTCGGGCTTTGGGCAGCCCGGCCCGGGCTGCAAATTCCCAGCAGGCCCAAGACCGAAAGCAGTGTGGCAGCAAGAAGAGAATTCATCCTAAGAACAGCAGTTCAGCCGAAAGGAACGAAAAAAAGTGAAAGAATTCGAGGGCTTTACGCAAATGCGGACACTCACCTGCCGGGTGAATGGCGGCTGTTTCAGAACTTCCTTTCTTTCGGCATTTTTCGTTCTTTTCGGCCATGGGGATTCTGGTC
>CAMAWP010000390.1 GCA_945861765.1 Akkermansia muciniphila
TCGCTCGTAGTCCCGGCTTCAGCCGGTCCGGTCCTTTCAGATTCCTTTCGCCCGGATGTATCGAACGCCCGACCGCCTGAAGGCGGGACTACGAACGAAACCAAAATATTCCCCGGCTTCACGTCGCGATGGATCACGCCGGCGTCGTGGGCGGCCTGCAACGCATCGGCGATCTGCGCCACGATCTCCAAGCGCGCGGCCAGTGGAACTTTTTCCACTCCGCCTTGTCCTTCGCACCAGGCTTTCAAGTCCTGCCCTTCCACGTGGTCCATCACCACATAGAACGGCGGTTCGTCGAAATACACTTCGAGCAGGCGCACGATGTTCGGATGATCGCCCACCCGCTCCTTGAGAATGCGAAAGAGCGTCATCTCCCGTTTCAGGCTCCGCACCCGATCCGCCCGGAAACAGAACTTGAACACCCGCCGCTCCTTCATCGTTTGATGCCGTCCCAGCCAAACCTCCCCGAAACCGCCTTCGCCCAGTTTCTGTTCGAGCACCCATTTGGTATTCGGCACGACTTGCCCCAGCGCCGGCCGCCAGCCGAGAACCGGTTCGCTGTCCGGCGACACTTGCCGCTGCGCCTTCTCCGATCCCGCCGGTGCTTTGAGAGGACCAATTCCCACTTCGCCGACCTCGCACACTTCCACGGACTCTTCGATCCCCTTGAGCAAATACGGACCATGATTCAACCAGCTCAACTCCTTGACCCCTTCGATGTCTTCGCCTTTCAAGGCCTGCCGCGCGCTGTCGAACACCGCCCGCGTCAGCAGAACCTGTCCGCCTTCCGCCAGCCCCATCACCCGCGCACACACGTCAATCTGCGTTCCGTACACATCTTTCGGCTTGGGGCCACGCTCATGTTGCTCGATCACCACTTCGCCGACGTGAATCCCGGTGCGGATCTTGAGGGTCGTAGCAGCCGACGTAAGGAGCCTCTGATCAATTTCGGCTTTCGAAGATGGAGCCTCCTCACGTCGGCTGCTACGCCCACTCAGGGCCAGCGCGCGCGTCTGCCTCTGGACCAGCAAAGCGAACGTCACCGCATCCGAGGGCCGCGCGAACAGGAGCAGAAAGGAATCGCCCGCCGTCTCGATTTCCTCCGCGTCGGCGAAGCGCGCAAGAGTTTGGCGGACGAGTTGCCGATGCGCTTGCAACAAGCTCGTGCCCGCTTGATCGCCCAATTGCCGCCGCAACGCGACGGAGCCCACTAAATCCGTAAACACGAGCGCCAGCAGGCCGGTGCGGTGCTGGCGCTGGAACACTTCGACTTTGCCGATTTGTTCCGATGCCAGGGGCAGGTTCATGACGTCAGCCAGATCGCTGGGAGCTTTTTAGTATGGCAAACGGTTCCGAATGGCCTCGCAAATCCGCTCGGCGAGTTTGACGGCATCTCGACCTACTTGTTCTTCCACCGCTGCGGCAACATCGGGATAGCGGATGTCCACGGCGTAGTTGTTCAATTGCCGACAGTCGGGGTCCAATTCGAGCAGCTTGAGATCAAAACTCGCGCAACGAGCCACCAAAGCGCGAAGATCATGAGTGCGATCGGGGCGAACTTCGTGGAAAACCAGAAAAGCCTTCAAATACTTTTCCGCCGCTTGTTGCGCATGAAAACAGATCACTGACCAGGGTTGACGTTCAGCCTTGAGTTCATTGGCGATGCAGAGCCGATCTTCCTCCGCTTTTTCCAGCCACAGTTTATGTTGATCCGGCATGGCGCTCATAAAGCACGACCCCTTCTTCTTCAATCACCGGCACAATGGACACCAACGATCCTCGACGAGCGGTGACTTCATCCGGCGTATAGACCAGGACGTCCATCGGCCACCAACGGTGGCTGAATAACTCCTCAATTCGCTCGCGGCGTTCCCACTGCGGCCCCTGCGTGTCCATCTCGACGAACAAATCCACATCGCTGTCGGGCTGATGATCTCGCCGCGCCCGGCTGCCGAACAAGACGATCCGCCGCGGATGAAACCGCTCAACGATCTTGCCGACGATCTCTTGGAGCAGGGCGTCGTCCACGGGTTGAGGGCGTGAAGGCTGGAGAGTTTCCGGTTGCATCTTCGCGGGAAAATTACTCGACCGTCACGGGTGCTGAAAGGCTAATCTGGCGAAGCGCGTCAACGTTTGCCGCACCAGTTGCCGATGCGCCTGCAACAAGCTCGTGCCCGCTTGATCGCCCAACTGCCGCCGCAACGCCACCGAGTCCACCAGATCGGTAAACACGAGCGCCAACAGGCCGGTGCGGTGCTGGCGCTGGAATTCTTCGACGCGCTCGCGGCGTTCCAAGGCGACTGGTGTCATAAGCGCGACTGGATTGCTTGAACGATGCGCTCCGCCGCCGCGATGGCCCGGCGCGCGGAGGGTTCGTCGGGCTCGAAGATGTCGGGGTAACGTGTCTCGACCGCGTAATCGCTCAGCGACTCGCAGTCCTGTTCGAGTGAAGCCAGGCTGACATCGAAATCCTCGCACACGCCCAGTAAGTGACCGAGGTCGTGCGTCCGAGGAGGGAGTTCGCCTTGATCCACCAGATAGGCTTTCAAGTATTTCTCGGCGGCTTGCTGAGCATGAAAGCAAACGGTGTCCCACGCGGGATCGGCGCTGGCCAGACTCGCGCGGATCGTTTTCAAGTCATTTTCAGCCTTCTGAATCCACGCTTGGACGGCTGGCGGCAGGTTGCTCATACAAAGTTTTGCCCTCGGCCTCGATCAGCGAAAGCATCAGCCCTCGCAGAGGCCGGTATTTCTGGACCTCTGCCGGAGTATAGACCACCAAATCGAGGCTCCACCGGCGACGAGGAAACAGCGAGCGGATTTTCACCTTGCGCTCGTGCGGCGGATCGTCGCTTTCCATCTCCACGAACAAATCCACATCGCTATCAGGCTGATGGTCGCCCCGCGCCCGGCTGCCGAACAGAAGAATGCGGCGCGGATGAAAGCGCTCGACAATCCTGCGGACGATCTCTTGCAAAAGCGCGTTCTCCACTGGCTGAGTGCGTGAAGGCTGGAGAGTTTCCGGTATCATCGTCGTTGGAAAATTACTCGAACGTCACAGGTGCTGAAAGGCTAATCTGGAGAAGTGCGCGAGGGTTTGGCGGACGAGTTGCCGGTGGGCTTGCAACAAGCTTGTGCCCGCTTGATCGCCCAATTGCCGTCGCAGCGCGACGGAGTCCACCAGATCGGTGAACACAAGCGTCAACAAACCGGTGTGGTGCTGGCGCTGGAAGGCCTCCACGCGCCCGCGGTGTTGGGATGGCAGTTCCACGTTCATGGCGATCCGTCCTTGGCAGCTTCCGTGGCCTTGATTTCTGAAAAAGCAGGCGCGTGCCAAAGCCTGATGGTGGCATCACCGCTCGCCGTCGCGAGCGTGTCGCCATCTGGAGAAAAGGCGACGCCGCTGATGGGAGACGTGTGCCCCCGCAGGGTCGCCACCGCCTGCTTCATGTGAATGCTCCACAGCTTTACGGTTCCGTCCATGCTCCCGGTGGCAAACGTCTTCCGGTCAGGAGAGAATGCTATAGAATTTATGCTTCCTGTGTGGCCCTTAAGCGTGACGAGTTCCTGGCCGCTGGCCGCATTCCATAGCTTGACCGTCGCGCCATCACCGGCAGTTACCAGCAACTTGCCATCGGGAGAATATGCCAAACCAGAAATCCAGTCGCGATGCGCCCTGAACGTGATCGTCGTGCGGTGCGCCGTGAGATCCCAGAACTGGACATAACCATCTTCGGTAGCCAACACCAGATGCCTGCCATCGGGCGAAAAGCGCATACGATTCACACGGCCCTTATCTGCTTTGAAGCTCCCCAGCTCCCGGCGCGAAGCGAAATCCCAGAGCTTGATTATATGACCGTCTGCAACGTTGGCCAGCATCACGCCATCGGGCCGCAACTCAAAATCACGGCCGGGGAAATTGGCAATCTCCTCCCAAGTGTTTCTGTCGCGAATTCTCAGCGATTGGTCCTCGCGCACGGCCAACGTTTTCCCATCGGGCAAGAACGCCACACCCCAAACTCTGTTCACGGAGTCCACGAAGTTGGTCAACTTTCGCCCTGTCGCAACGTCCCACAGAGTCACCATTTTGTTGTTCGCGTCGCCGGAGACGACCAACTTGCCGTCGGGAGAGAAGCCCACTCCATTAACATAACTGAGTTGTTGCAACACGGTCGGGTTCTCCGAAAAGGACGTGCTGGCCCAAAGCTTCACCGTGTGATCCCAGCTGCCCGATGCCAGGATTTCGCCGTCGCGAGAGAACGCCACGGACTGGACTGGCCCTGCGTGTCCCTGAAAAGTGAAAACTTCTTTCCGGGTATCGACGCGCCACAGCTTGACTGACCAATCGGCCGAACCACTGGCGAGCGTCCTGCCGTTCGGCGCAAACATAACCGAATTCACCCACCCACTGTGCCCGTTGAGGGTGGTTATTGGGAGACGCGATTCGACGTCCCACAGTTTCACCGTGCTATCGCCGCTGCCTGTCGCCAATGTCTTCCCGTCCGGCGAGAAGGCGATGGCGAACACCCAAGCAGTGTGGCCAGGCAGCGTAGCCAATTTCTGCCGCGAAGCTGTGTCCCATAACTCAACCATTGTATGCTGTCCGCCTAGCGCCAGAAGTTTGCCGTCTGGTGAGAAGTTCAGCCGCCAGACGGCACCACTTTGCGGGTTGAGCGTGGCCACCCATTCGTGCGACTGAACATCCCAAAACTTAACGGTTCCATCCACGCTGCCACTCGCCAGGGTTTTGCCACCGGGCGCGAAAGCGACAGTCGTAATCGAATTCGTGTGTCCCCGGAGGGTTGCGATGATCAATCGCGAATTGGTGTCCCATAACTTCACCGTGGTATCAGCGCTGCCACTGGCCAGCAGCTTGTCGTCCTTCGAAAAAGCGAGGGCGACGGTTTGATTGGTGTGGTCACGGATGGTTGCCACTAGCCGTCGTGAGGCAATCTCCACCAAGATGACCGCGCCGTCCGCACTGCCGGACGCCATAAGTTTACCGTCAGTGGTAAAGGCAACGGCCTGCACCTGATTGGTATGTTCACGAAACGTGTGGATGCTTTGCTCCTGGCACAGGCGCCAGAGGTAGCGCCATTCAAAGCCACGCAAATCGGCTTCGTTTTCCTTCGGACGGTGCGTATCGACCAGCTCCCGCACGCGCGGGAGGTTGCCGTCCCGATAGGCTTGCAGCGCGAGATGCATGTCGGCGGCATACAAGTTTTCTCGCAGTCCGCGAGCCGCCTGCCTGGCCTGGCGTGATTGGTTGAAGGCGAAAATCGCGAGGAACGTAACGATCGCCACAATGAACAACGCCACTGCGGTCGTGCGCATTATTCCGCGGCGGTAAGCCGCCCGTTCGCGGGCAGCCAACTCCGCCTGCTGCTTCGCGAGAGCCTGTTGACGTTCGGGCAAGGCGCGAAGGTTCTTCGCCAATTGGCCCGCGCCAGCGAAGCGGTCTTGCGGACTTCCAGCGAAGCAATGTTTCAAGTCGTCGCGCAGGAGCGGGTCGGCAATGTGGTCCGCCCAATCGGTGGTCAGCGGACGCGTGAGATCACCGACGAGCAATTGATAGACCACGACGCCGAGAGAATAGATATCCGAGCGCGTCGAGGCGGGTTTGCCGGCGAGAAGCTCGGGCGCCATGTACATCTGCGAGCCGGTCTGGGAAGAGGAGGATTCGGCGACGATGGTTTCGGTGAACCCGGCTTTGGTCACGCCCTTCAACGCTTCCTCCGAAATCACCTGGCCGATGCCGAAGTCGGTCAGCTTTACCTGAACTGGTAGCTGCGCCTGTGAAGGCGCGGGCTGATTGCTCGTAGTCCCGGCTTCAGCCGGTTCCCGTTGAGCCGGTGCTTTGCGCCCGGATGTATCGAACGCCCGACCGCCTGAAGGCGGGACTACGAACGAAACCAAAATATTCCCCGGCTTCACGTCGCGGTGGATCACACCGGCGTCGTGGGCGGCCTGCAACGCGTCCGCGATCTGCGCCACGATATCGAGACGCGCGGCCAGTGGAACTTTTTCCACGCCGCCTTGCTCCTCGCACCAGACTTTCAGGTCCTGCCCTTCAACGTGGTCCATCACCACATAGAACGGCGGCTCGTCGAAATACACCTCGAGCAGGCGCACGATGTTCGGATGATCGCCCACCCGCTCCTTGAGAATCCGAAAGAGCGTCATCTCCCGCTTCAAGCTCCGCACCCGATCCGCCCGGAAACA
>CAMAWP010000391.1 GCA_945861765.1 Akkermansia muciniphila
GAGTCCCCTCGAACCCTGACCTTTTCTGGCGATCGAGCATGTCAGGGCTCGACGGCTTCCGGCTCGGAGACTACAGCTCGGAGAGAGTCTCGCCCCACCGTTCAAGGGCGCAATGCGCGCACAAAGTTCGGGGTGTTCTCATTATGGCAGGTACATTCGCCCGGTTTGAGCGGTTTTCACGTGGCGACCGGCTAAAGCCGGGACTACATACATCGAACGGACCGTGTCCTGGGCCAAATTGAGAATTGCTGCAAGTTGTTGCTGATCCTTTGCAGACAGTTAAGGTGGGGCTGTTTTAACCAAGAGCGGGGCTAAGAACGATATGAACCGACGCGAGTTTTTCATCAACCCAACTGACTACGGCCTCCCGACACGCGACGAGCTGGTTACCTACAGAATCTGGGACAACCATTTCCATGGCTTTGCATCCCAGAACCCCATCGAACAGTATGAACGAAACAACTTTTTCGTCGAACGTATGGGCATTGAGCGATCGATTGCGCAGGAGGTCGGCGGCACATTGGAGGAGCCGTTTGCTCCGTACCCACACGATGCGGAAATCCTCAGGATTCTCGATCGAGACAAAGACCGCCTTTCCGGCCGCACCCCTATCGACCCGGGATATCCCGACGAAAGTTGCGCCAAGATAGAAAAATGGATTCGTAATGGTCCCTGCATCGGAATTAAATATCCTGGCACCGGGACCAAGGCGGTAACCTGTAGTCATCCCAACAACGATCCGATCATGCGACTCGCCGCGGAATTGGATGTGCATGTCTATGTCCATACTTGGCTCAAGGTTGGCGGCTCGCCGCGATTGCCCGGCGGCGGGAACCTTGAATCCGAATCCACCCCAATGGACTTGGCCAAACTAGCGCAGCGTTTCCCCCAGGTCTCGATGATTTGCGGCCATTCCGGTGGCGACTGGGAGTTAGGAGTCCGTGCCATCCGACCCTATAGGAATATCCTTTTAGAATTCGCCGGCTCGGATCCGCATTCTGGGATGGTGGACTATGCGATCCGAGAACTTGGCGTGGACCGGCTTGTCTGGGGCGGGCACGGCCCAAGCCGCAGCTATGCCACCGAGCTGGGCAAGGTTTTGGATGCCGATATTTCAAAAGCTGATCGAATGAAAATATTCGGTGGAAATCTTCGGAGGATTACCGCACCCATCTTCGGCAAGAAGGGTATTAAAATTGAGCCTTGAGTGGCCAAAAACTTAGAACCATCGGACTGATACATGAAACCTATCGATCGACGCAGTTTTTTGAAAACCACTTTGCTGACTGCGTCCGCTGTTTCGCTCCCCGGCCAGCAACCATTGGCGGCACAGACTTCCCCTCGCCTCGCCCAAGGAGTTAGCAGCTCGCAGGCCCCTGGAATCATCGACACCAACATCAATCTTTTCAGTTGGCCTTTCCGAGCGTTGAAATACCGCGACACGAAAACCCTCGTAGCAAAGCTCAAGAAACATCGAGTCATCGAGGCTTGGGCCGGCAGTTTCGAGGCGCTATTCTCCAAAGACATCAGCGGTGTCAACTCGCGCCTCGCATCCGAATGCCAGGAGCACGGTCCGGGCTTTTTGATTCCTTTCGGCGGTATCAACCTGGCGTGGCCGGACTGGCAGGATGATGTCCGACGCTGCCACGAGGTTCACAAGATGCCGGGTATTCGGATTTATCCCGGCTATCAGCCCTTTGATCTCGACCATCCCGGGATGGGGAGTTTGGTTAAAATGACCTCGGAGCGCGATTTGGTTCTCCAGGTGGTATTCGGCATGGAGGATCCACGGGTACATCATCCCATTATTAACGTAACCACTCCCGCTCTCGGCCCATTGTTGAAAGCCGTTAAAAGCACTCCGACCGCGAAAGTTGAGTTGCTGCATTTCTCCGGATCGATCCGACCCTCAGAGCTGTCTCAATTCCTGTCGCAAACGAACACGGTCATGGATATTTCGCGACTGGAAGGCAACGGTGCGGTGAGTCGAACGATCGGCTCGGCCCGCGTGCCCGTCGAGCGGATCGTCTTCGGTTCACATGCCCCATATTTCCCACTGGAAACGGCCATCTTAAAATTGATTGAGTCGCCGCTCGACGCCCAACAACTGCAAGCCATCATGCACGGTAATGCCCGCCGGTTGCTGCCTCGGGCATGATGCCAGCCCGGCAGACTTCCGGCGATTCCTGCTGCGGAGAGGAAGCACGTGCTACTGGAAACTGCGCCGGGCGTGGAACAATTCCCTTTCAACGAGCACAATCGAGATCATCGGGTAGCTGATGGAGTTGAAGATCCCGATTGCGGCGTGATCGCGACATCGGGCCGCCGAATGAATACATCCACTTGCTGGCCGACGTAGAGCGAAGTCTTAGGGCGATCGAGCTGAAACACAATTTGCAGAACTCGAGTGTCCACTCGCTCGGCGCTGTCACCCGTGAGAGACCGTTTGGGGATCACGAATGGCTCGATGCGGATGAAACGCAAGGGCAGTGCATTCTTGGTGTCACCCTTCAGATAGGCGACCGCTGGCTGATCGGGAAGAATCAGCGGGGCATTCTGTTCGTCCACATCGGCGCGGATTTGCAACGTGTCCGTTTCACCGAGCACCATCAGGGGATCGACGGGGGCAAGGTTGGCGTATTCGCCTGCTCGAATGTTCAGTTGCAAGATCACGCCATTGCGCGGCGCGCGAACCGTCAAGACATCCAACTCCACCTGAGCCTGCTCGATCTGGGCTTGGGCGGCTTTCAGGTCGGCCTCGACCTTGGTGACACGCGCGGCGGAATTTCGCACCAGGAATTGTTTTCGCGTGCGCTCATCATCTGACGCGATCTTTTCGTTTGCGAGACGCTCCACGCGCTGAAATTGATCCGTGGCATCGGCCGTCAGGATTGTTTCTCCGGCCAAAGTGGCGCGCAATGATGCCAACTGCGATTGCGCCGTGGCCAGTTTAGCCCGCGTCTCGCGGTCATCGAGCAGGAACAACGGGTCGCCCGCCTTCACCTTGGAACCGACTTCCACGAACACCTCTTGAATCAAGCCCGCTTTGGAAGTGGCAATCTTCACGTTTTCACGCGCTGCTTCGACCATGCCCGTCGCGGCGACGGAGTTGGTGAATGGCGAGCGCGCCGGCTCCACCAAAGGCGGCGGTTGCGGTGGCTTCTGGCGAAGTTGCCTCACCAGCACGAAGCAACTGATGATGCCCGCGATGGCCAGATAAAAACTGAAACGTTTCAACAACAGCATGGTTAATGTTCTCCTTCTTGATCGTAGTAATTTAGACTTTCGTGGACGCGCTGCACTCGGCCATCCTCCATCTCGGTCATCCGATCAGCGTACTTGAACACGCGGTTGTCGTGCGTGACCACAATGACGCAACGGTCGGGGTGGCGGGCTATATCCCTCAGCAACTCCATGATTCTTGCGCCGGTTTCCTTGTCGAGGGCGGAGGTGGGCTCGTCGCAAATGACCATTCGCGGCTCATGCACCAGCGCTCGGGCGATGGCGACCCTCTGCTGCTGTCCACCCGAGAGCATCGTGGGTCGGTCATTCTCGCGACCGCCCAATCCGAGCTGCTCCAGGAGCGCCCGCGCTTTCTTCTCAGCCGCCGGACGGCGGACGCCGTTGATCAGCAGCGGCACGCTGACGTTTTCCACTAGGTTCAAGGTGGGAATCAGATTGAATTGTTGAAAAATAAATCCGACGTTCCGTTTGCGAAATTCCGTGATATCGCGCGGCTTCAACTGGTGCAGCGGAGTGTTGAAAACATCGATCTCTCCACCGTCGAATTCCAACGTTCCGGCGATCACGCTCAGCAATGTGGTTTTGCCGCAGCCAGACGGCCCGACAATCACCAGCATCTCGCCGAGACGCGCGTCGAAGTCAACCCCCTTGAGCGCATGCGTGCGCGCCTCGCCTGTGCCAAAAGTTTTGGACACTCCGCGTACATGCACGGCCAGCGCGTGGGCGTTGGCAGGGGAAGCATCCTCGGTGGTTTCATTAAACATGGCAACGGTCTCAGGTGCATCTATCAACCGCGAAATACAACGGCCGCTTCGAGTTTGTAGATTTTCCGAATTCCTAGCAGGGATGCGAGGATGCAAATGAATAGGATCACCATCAGCGTGAACAGCGGCAGTTGATACGGCATCATGAAGGGCGGCTGCCCTTTTCCGAGGACCGCGTATCCAAACATCACCGACAGACCGACGCCCAGACCATAGCCGATCAATCCCACCGTCAGAGCCTGGAGCATGAGCATCCGCGATAGCAGACCGTTGCTCGCTCCCATTGCCTTGAGGGCGCCGAGATACCGCAGATTCTCCAGCACGAACGAATAGAACGTCTGGCCTGCCACGGCGACGCCCACGATGAATCCCAAAATGATGGTGGTACCAAACGACATCGGAATGCCGGTGTTGCGGAAATACCACCAGATCGTGGACCAGAAGAATTCTTCTTCCGTGTAGGCTTTCAGCCGGGTTTCCTTTTCAATCTGACGGGCGGCTCGCTCCACCGACCAGCCAGGTGTGGGCTCCGCCAGGACCACGCTCAACATCTTGCGCGTTTTCGGCGCAAATTGGAGCGCCTGGTCGTAGGTGGTGTACACATAGGGGTAACCAAAGAAATGCCGGTCTGCATGGCAGATGCCCACGACACGGGCTTCTTTGTCGTTGATCTCAAACGTGTCGCCAATCCCCAGCGGCTTTGTTCTACCGACGCTTAATCGTTGCACCGCGAGTTCGTCGATAATCACGGAATTAGGTAGCCGCACATTTTCCAAGCGCCCACTGAGCATCGTCGGTGGGCGACCCACCAACGTCGTGCTATCCAGTCCGATGACCATGATCGGCTTGAAATTGCCGTCGTTGAGCTTCGATTGAAGGACCGAACAAAACAGCGGGACAGCCCAGGCAACGCCGTTCACGGAGCGCACGCGGCTCACGTCGGTGTCGCGCATCGCCTTGATTTCGTTCACTTGCTCCACTTTGGCGTCCACCACCCAGATGGCGGCGCGCATGTTGCGCAAGTGGCTGGTCGTCCACGAGAGCAGTCCGAAAAAAACGGAGGATTGCTGCGTCATCAGGAGCGAGGCGAATGTGAGGCCGCCAACAAGCATGATGTACTTGGCGCGGTCGCCCAGCAGCATTTTCAAGGCAAGATGATACATAGTGAAATCCTATTTCCGCCGAGCATCGGCCAAGCGGCGCGGCACGGCGCGAACCGCGGGCAATCGGTCTTTTGCCATTACTTCGAGTGCTGCAAGGGAAAACCGGGTGATGTGGCTGGCGAGGCGATCCACATCCGATGCCCCGAATACCTCGTCAGGAAACAGGCGCGAAATCACGGGCTTGCAATGATGGTAGAATAGGCATTGCCCGACGATGCTAAGACAGGCCATCCTCACCGATTTGTCCCCGGCAGGACGTTGCAACAATTTCCCAACGATCTCGCCCAGTTGCTTCGACATCGGGCGAATGCGCTCCTCCACCAGCGTGTCCAAAGCGCTGGTCGGTTCGATCATTTCATGCGCCATCAATTTACCATGCCACGCCTCGCGGCCGTCGCCGAAAATCCGCAACAGAAAGGATCGCACGAAGGCTTCCAGTCGTTGCTCGGCGGTTGCGCCAATCCGGAGGCCGAGGTCGGGTGGGTACTTTTCATAGGCACACTGGTGAGCGTAGTGCATCACCCCGGCGTAGAGGCCCTCCTTGCCGCCGTAATGATAGTTAACAGCCGCGACGTTGGCCCCGGCCAGCCGGCAAATTTCCCGGACGGTCGTGGCGCGATAGCCCCGTCGGGCAAAGACCTCGCTGGCGGCTTCCAACAACTGCCGAGACGTCTCCTCAGAAGCAGGGATTTCTACCGCGTTCGGATGCTTCACACTCATGTTTCAAACACGTATTTAAAACATGTGTTTGAATTGTCAACCGCAATCACGCTCGTGCCAGCAATTCTCATTATGACGCAAGGCGCAACTGGCGATCCGCTTGTAGTCCCGGCTTTAGCCGGCTTTCGCGCGCTGGCCGGCTGAAGCCGGGACTCCATACGGGCCAAAATGAGAACACCCCGAACTTTGTGCGCGCATTGCGCCCTTGAACGGTGGGGCGAGACTCTCTCCGAGCTGTAGTCTCCGAGCCGGAAGCCGTCGAGCCCTGACATGCTCGATCGCCAGAAAAGGTCAGGGTTCGACGGAGTCTC
>CAMAWP010000392.1 GCA_945861765.1 Akkermansia muciniphila
GACGAATGACGAATTTCGAATGACGAATGGGCCGGGCATTCCGCGCTCGGATTTCGGCATTCGACATTCGGCATTTTCCAGCGGTGTCGGAGATGTATTTGAGGAAGATGAGGCCGAGGACGACGTGGTTGATGGGCGCCTCCGCGCCCACCCTGCGGGCTGCCTTCGGCAGTCTGTCTCGCTCCGCTCGGCTGTATTCCGCCGCGTCCATGTTGTTCCGCAGCTTGTCGGCGGTGAGCCAGAGCTTGGCCTCGAAGCCGATGGTGGCGGTGGACGGGGCGGAGGCGTTGGATTTGGTGCGGGCCATGGGCGGGGATTAGTAGATCAGGGTCTGGTCAACCGAGGCGGGAACCAGGGAATTCCGAATGTCGAATTGACTGGGTTTCGCATTTCGCTCCGGCGTCCCAGAGGCGTTTTTCAAGCGCGGCGTTGTCGGCATCCTTTTCGGATAGGGCGATCCAGATCATGAGGGAACGGCAAGAATCGATATTTTCCCTAGAAGTAACAATCGTGCCATGCCGGAACAGTAGAGATTCGCCCGCAATGTAAAAGCCGCAAGTTCAGATGGGAAAACGTCCTGTGAGTCGCGCAAGGGTGAATACTCGCTTCTGCGTGCGCTGAACCGCCCGCCCCCGCTTTGCCCCCGGTGTCGGTTTCCGCTGCAAAGTGTGGCAGCGTGCGTTCATCCATCAAGCGTTGCAGCATCGCCGCCCGTTCACTCAGCACGGCGCTTCGATAGGTCCTGAATCGGAGTTGGCCTTGCTTTCAGCCGTGGGACACGCGCAGTCGGGAAGGCTTAAAGTCGCAAGCTCTGACAGTCATGGCAAATCTTGGATAACCTTGAACTTGTTATGCCAAACCGTTATGCGGAGACTACAATCGATTTGTGATGTCGCACAGAACCATTGATTCTATTGGTCTAAACAAGGTTTGGTGCCGGTGGTCGGACTCGGACGATTTATGCCCAAGCTGACCCCATTTCTAGCCTTATTTTACGGGCCAAGCAAGCACTTTCAACACATAGCTGTTCACTTGCGTTTTAAAGCAGATTGGTAACAGTTTTGGTAACACCTTCCGCTGGCACCGAGTGGGTGAGCGACACGGCAGCGAGGGGGGACTCAGGCCAAAAAGGTGCCAGCTTAGGAATTCTCCGTCGCTGGGACGGCGGAGCCTCGCTTCTCAACTGCCGTTTTGAGGATAATGAGCAACTCAGGCGGCTGCGCCTGCAGGCCGAAAATAACTTTCAATGGAAGCGCGCGCATGTAGAAAATAGGTGCGCTGGTTGTTGCGGCGGAAGTCAAGGCCGGTTTATCAATGGTGCTGTATCAAGCCCGCTTGGAAGCATGGTTCCTTCGGTTTAGCGATGTAGGCCCTGGTGAAGACAGCTTCGTGCTGTCTATCCCGTTTGGAAGATTGTTTTACCTGTTCGCCCGAAGGCCGGACCGCGATGGCCAGTTTTTTTAGAGCCAACAATTACGACGTCCAGCCATGAAAAAATCCAAGCCATCGTTCAAAGCCGCCAGCCGGAAAAACGCCCGCATTGTGCAACGGTGTGGGCAACGCCACACACGGGGCAAGAAGGTGAAGGCACCCCGGATCGAGGCGGCGGCGCTCGAAGGTTTGGAACGGATGAATCTCCGGGCCGCCGGCATCGACGTGGGCAGCCAGCAGAATTACGCCTGCGTTCCTGCCCACACTGTGAAGGCTGGTGAACCCAACGTGCGCTCCTTTGGTGTGTTCACGTCGGAGGTGGACGCCTTGGTCGAGTGGTTGAAGGCACGCGGCATCACCACCGTGGCGATGGAGGCCACGGGCATCTATTGGATGGCGCTCTACGACAAGCTGGAAGCTGTCGGGATCGAGGTGGTGCTGGTCGAGCCTCACTCGGTCAAGCAAGTGCCCGGACGCAAGAGCGACGTGCTGGATTGTCAGTGGCTCCAACAGTTGCACACCTACGGTTTGTTGCGAGGGTCCTTCCGGCCCGACGAACCGATTCGGGAGTTGCGCACGCTGACGCGGCGGCGACAAGAACTGGTAGAGGCTTCTGCCGCCTGCCAGCAGCATATGCAGAAGGCGCTGATACCGATGAATCTGCAGCTCCATCTGGCGGTCAGTGACGTGGTGGGTGCGACGGGTTTGCGCATTATCGAGGCCATTCTGACGGGGGAGCGTGATCCCGAGGTGCTGGTGCAACTGCGGGATGATCGTTGCAAGCAGAGCACGGAGCAGGAAATGAAAGAGGCGCTGCGAGGCCATTACACGACCGAAGGGCTTTTTGTGCTGCAGCAAAGCCTGGATGCCTGGAAATTCCACCACCAACAAATGGAACAATGCGACCAGCAGATTTATGGAGTGCTGGCAAAGATGCCGACGGCCAAACCGGCCGCCCTTGAGGTTCCCCCCAAACCGGTGCGGCGGCGTCTGAGCCAAAGGCAAAGAAGAAGAGCAAAGTTGTCAGCAAGAACAGTCTGGCGGTGGATCCGCAAAAGTTGAAAGAGCAATTGCAACGCATCTGTGGAGTGGATCTGATGAATGTGTGTGGATTGAACTTATTGAGCGTTCTGATGCTCATTGCGGAAATTGGAGTGGACATGAGCCCTTGGCCTAATGCCAAGGCGTTTTCATCGTGGTTGGGGTTGTGCCCCGGAACCAAAATCAGCGGTGGAAAGGTGCTGAGTCGGCGCACGCGCAAGGTGGTCAACCGAGCCAGTGTCATCCTGAGGGTGGCGGTGCTGGCGATTGGACGCACGGACAGTTGGCTGGGACGTTTTTACCGACGCAAAAAGGCACATCTGGGGGCACCCAAGGCGATCACGGCCACCGCGCGCAAACTGGCATGCGTGATCTACCACTTGCTCAAGTACCAGGAGAATTATGTTCCGTTGGATGTAGCCATCTACGAAATGAAGGCCGCCGAAGCTCGTCAGCGCAGACTGCGACGAGAAGCCGCAGATCTCGGTTTCGAACTCGTTCAACTCACGAAAGCTGCGTAAGAGTTATTTGGAAGAATTGGTGGGGGCGCTGCGCGTTCTCTCTCCGATTTCACTGCGGGCTGCCCGTTTCATCGCGCCGTCGAACGCAAATTCGAGATCATCGGCAAAGTGCTAAACCGTCTGAGCGAAGAAGATGGACCGTTGGAATGGAAGATTCTTAAACTCCCCCGCATCGTCGCGTTTCGCACCCGAAACAAACGCGACCAGGATTTCGCGGACGATGTCACCGTCTGGGACGTGATCACGAAACACTTCCCGAGCCCGGAAGGGTACTCGGCGGAATAGCACTACGGGATGAATCAAGGCGATGGGTTGAAGTTCATGCAGAACGGACGTGCCGGGGTAGCGATCTCGGCATGCTCATTTTAAGAACTTAGTCCGATTTAGGTGGCGACTTCAAGCCCCTCAGCGCTTCGACAATGCGCTCTTGAACTGCCCGATTGGAAAGGTTTCCCAAGTGACCGCCTTCCGCGAAGACCGTTAATTGCGATGATGCAAACGTGGCTCGAAGCCAGTCCAGGTCATCGCCTGTCAGCAGGAAATCGTTTTGGTTTACGACAATGCGGATGTTGGGGTTGGCGCGCAAACCCGTTTCATACGTCCGTAAATCGCCCGCCTTTTTCAAGGTTTCGGCTGTTTGCGAGGCCAAACCCCGGCCTTGATAATACGGAGTCACGAATTTCTCAAAGTAGTCCTGGTAGGAATACTGAAGTATCTCCTTATACAACGCTTCGCGCTTCCAATTCCGCATTGGGTGTTCCAAGATTCCCTGATTCATACGCCGCTGGCTGCTGAATATGATATCCCGAAGCATGAGTCGAAATGTCAGTCCGATAAGAAACTTGGACTCGATGGCGCTGAAGGGAAGCGAGGTCTGCGGTCTCAGTGTGTTTTTGCTCAAGGCGGCGATCTTCAAAAAGGTGTTCTCGATATTCTCGGTTTGCTCTACGCCGGGCCATTCGAGAGGTGCCCGGTAGAATTCGTCCAACATCGATAACCCATGCTCCATTCGGACGGGCGTGTGGATGGCGACGTATCGGTCAAATTTGATCAAGGGCAACGCATTCGTCGATTCACTGGCCGCGATGACCAACGACTCGAGCGCACCCATGGAATAGCCCATCAGCACCCTCTCCCCCAACCGATCCGGATACAGCGTGCGCAAGCGGCGATCCATTTCAGTCAACACGACATGCACATCGTGGCTGTCCGCCGGCAGATGCGCCGGCATCGCCGCGGTCGAAGCGTGTTCCATGAACTCGGAGTGGAACGTGCTGCTGATGCACACCGCGGAGAAACCGTTCTTGTAAGCCAACTCGGCCAGCGCCAGAGATGATTGGGCCAACCGATGCGAGCCCAGGCCGGGGACGATATAGACGACGGGCGCATTTCCCGGCTGCAGCCAAAAAGTGAACTCCAATTTTCGGCCCGTCGCCGGAATCAATACCGACCGGGTCTTGCCGCGGCCTGGGAATTCAGGGTCTTGGTAAGTGAAGAATATCGATTCGAGAGTGGCCAGCGAGGCTTCGTCTTGTTTTCCCTTCACCTGGAAATCCACCACCCGACTCTCTCTCACGAACGTCCAAGCATACTGAATCTCGGAATAAGGGTCCATCGCAGCCTGACTGAAGCGCTCATATTCGTCCACGGCATCAGAAAGATCGTTGTACATGACGGCGTAGTGGAAATAAGTGTAGGGTCCGAGATAGGTCAACGGATCGCCCGCGACAAAGCGATAGGGGGAGATGTAGATCAGCGGATTAGCCGCCGTGTCCGCCGCCAGGCCAAGGGCATCCCGTTCATTGCTGGGTCCAAAGATCGGCAGCATTATGAAGCATCCCGGCTTCCAGCCCCACTTGCCAAAAGTCTGGCCAAAATCCGCGTCCGACTTCGGAATCTTCCATTTGCCGGCCACGTCGAAGAACCCAACTACCCCAACGGTGGTATTGCAGACAAACCGATAGGATTCGTCGCGAGCTCCGCTCCATTTTCCTTGGAGCAGATTGTTGATCAAACGGCCCGGGTAAGTGAGGTTCTTGCCGAAATTTCCGATTCCCCTTCGGACCGGTTTCACAACGACAGCCCGATAAGCCCTGCTGGTCGGCTTGATGACGCCGGTCATCAGCCCCTTGTTGAAAGCCCACATCACCCGGTTCAACGGTTCGAGAGGGTCGGGGACAGATTTGGGGAGAACAACAGTTTCTCCCACTGTCGGATTCGCGACGCCAACGGCTGGCTCCTGCCCGCACGCCGACGGCAAAACGCACCACGACAGCAGGATCACCAGCGTCGAACTACAAATTCTCCAGATCATTGAATTCTTCAACGTTCCCACCTTCTACAATCCTTTCATTTGGACTGCTCCGACACACGCTGCGCATGATGACTCACACCTTTCAACTGAATCGTTACGGGCTACGCTTTCGCAGGGCCTCTTCCTCTATCATTGGCGAGTTTTCGGCTGCGGCAAGATGGGTCGCTTCCCGTGAGACGACCCTCAGAATCGAATTTCTCCCACCAAACGGGTTGGCCACGGTTTCTCTGACCAATGGATCTGGCATCCATTGGCCATCGACCACGAGACAATACTCGTAGGTGCCTATGGGCAAAGCTGTCTCCTTGACCCAGCGACCGCCTCCAGAAACATGGAGCGCCTTGGCTTCTGGCTGCCATTGGTTGAAGGTTCCCGCGACGCAAACCGTGGTGGCTGTGGGATGAGTAAACTCAAAATGCACAGGCACCAATTGGGCACAGGTGTCGTGGTTATGATTATGTTTCATAGGTTCGGGCTGAATTGGCTTTTGGCCCCCTAATGACCGCAGCAGCACGATTCGTGGAGCGCCTTCTCGACAGCCTCTTTGGCTTCGCCGGTACGTTTTTGAATCCGACCGACCAATTCGTTCTCCTTGCCTGCGATGAATTGAAGATCGTCATCCGTGAGCGCTGCCCACTTCTGCTTAATCTTGCCTTTGAGAATGTTCCAATCTCCTTTGATTTCCAGTTTGTTCATAGGTGTTTTCTTTTGTTGCCTCTTCGCGTACTCGAGTGGGTGATTTTGAATCGTTTTTGAGCCAAGGAGTGAGATAGAACTAGCAGGGGGGCGGGCTGCGAGCCCTCAGCTCGCGCCCCCCTGCGGTCAAAGGTTCGTTTGACTTTTGGTATAGCTCGTATGGGTGGCCTTTGGTTCTCAAATCTCAGGAAGCATG
>CAMAWP010000393.1 GCA_945861765.1 Akkermansia muciniphila
ACTTATGGAGAATAACATGATCGCTTTAACACTCCCATAAGAATTACATGGAGATTCCGCTTGGTTCCCCGCTGTTTTCGATGGAACAGGTCCACAGCGGATGAAGGCCTTTTTTTTCATCCCGCCGGGCTGACTGGAGTTTGGACCTATTGGCTGCCTTCGTCTCCCGGAGGGAGATTCGAGAATAGCCCGGCAGTTGAGTGCCGGGTTCGAATTAGCGATTGCATAAGTCCCGAAGGGACGGCCGAATCCCCCAATGTCCTACGTCAGCTCCTACTGTTTGTTCAGCACAAAGGATCGCCCGAGAATAGTTCAACCGTCCCTTCGGGACTTTGGCTATTTACTACCTAATCCCACCCTTGAAAGGGTTGGGCTATTCTCATAGCTCCCATCCGGGAGACGGCAGTCGAAAGCCTCTCTGGGTTTGACCTTCGGCTTCTCTGCGGAGCCAGTCATCGCCTATCTTTCCGGCTCGGATCGCAGCGAAGAAACGTAGGTCTCGATTTTGCGGCAGGTCATGTCGAGCAGCGGATAACTTCCGGTGTAGTTGTTCTTCGCTGCGTCCTGGCAAAGTGTCCACGCCTCCTTGAGCTGTCCTTTGCGCCAAAGGCTCTCAGCCATGCGATAGAGCACATAGCGCGGCGCTTTGGGGTCGATGGAAAAATTAATCCGTCCTCCCTTGGCGATGTCGGGGTCGAGGCCATTTTGGGCGAGTTGAAAGAAAGCCGAGTCATCGCTACGATCCCACGCGAACTCCGCCAGATTCAATTCATAAACACGCCGGTTCGCGGGATTTGTTTCGATCAACCGCTCGAGTAGCTCTTCCAAATCATCGCTCGGCGGCAGGTTGAAAACAGAACGGTGCGCCCGATACGTTTGGATCAAGTAGGAAGCATACATGCGCAGCGGTTCTGGATCCTTCCCGGCATGGCTGAAGAGAAAATCGCGCGCTGAGGCGAGGCGCAGGGCTTCCAATTCCGCCGTGAGTATTTGGTCGGACGCCTGGGCCATGAGCTCGATTGGAATGGTGGATTCAGGCTGTTCGCGCTGCCAGCGGAGCACGAGGGATCGAAAGATGTCGGACTCGGGCAATCGCTGTTCCAGATAGAAGCGAGCGAAGGCTTTGTAGTCCGATTCCGTGAGTGGGTGCTTTTGAAGATATTGAGCCAGTATCGTGGTGGGACGCGTCGAAAACGACTCATCGAATTTGCGCCACGCTGTCGTCGCGGCGCGAACAAAGAAAGCTTCTTGAGCGAAGAATTCGAGGACGGGACGAAAGTCGCTATGCACCGGACCTTCGGCCGGCGCAACGAAAAGCCCGTTCGGTTGCGAGACAATCTCGCGCGCCAACAAAACAGAAAGCTGCGTGATATCGACTCGCTCCAGATCAGCTTTTACGGATGGCTCGGAAAATCGCCTTTCCAGCGCTTCCAAATCAACTTTGTACGGTTCCGCCGAACCGATCAGAATGAGGTCGCTCATGGTGGGGTGCCAGATGCTGACGTAGGGAAAAGCGGACGTAAAAGTCCGGAGGACCAAGTTGAACGTCTCGTCACTCGTATCGTAAATCTGGACCCATTGGGCCATCAAACCATTTGTTTGCAACCGTGCCAGGCAGCTTTCATAGTATTCTCGGCTGAACACTCCCGCGACGCCAGCCATCCAGGGATTTGAAGGTTCGCTGATGATCACATCGTACTTCGTCGGTGTAATCTTCAGAAAAGATTTCGCGTCTTCCACGATGATATGCACGCGAGG
Source organism: Akkermansia muciniphila (assembly GCA_945861765.1). GTDB lineage: Bacteria > Verrucomicrobiota > Verrucomicrobiia > Limisphaerales > SIBE01 > SIBE01. The sequence continues at coordinate 1,759 of CAMAWP010000393.1, forward strand.
ATTCGTCCAAAAACGATCGTTGTAATCAGCAAAGAATCTCGCCGCTTCCACGACGTCCGGCGAAATTTCCACAGCATCAATCTGTTGAATTGACGAATGCCGCGCCACCGCGCTGCAAGTCATCCCGCTGCCCAATCCGACGACGAGCGCCCGCCGTGACTCCGGACGCAAGAGCATCGGGATGTGCCCCAGTAGCCGTTGAGTGGGCAAGTCCATCCCCGTGCTTGCATCCGCCTTGCCGTTCACCTTCAGCCCCATGTGTTCCTTTCCGTTCTCAAGTCGTGAAACCACGGTCACGGTCGAACCCGAGCCGTCCCGGTGGAACTTCAACTCATCCGATTGCGCCATTTGGCGAAACGCATCGAAGGTGGGAGGCGGATTGACGCTGCGCCAGATGCCGACGGAAAAGATTCGTTTCCAATCCTGGTTCAACATCAAGCCCGTCAAGCAAGCCAAACCAACCGCGAGGAGAGGCACCCCAAGAGCCCGTTGTAGCGGCATCGGCTTCCGTTGCAAAATAGCCACTCCAATCAACGCATTGACAGCGATGCCGACAGCAAATGTCCAGGCGAGCCCGACGGCTGGCATCAGCCAGAGCCCAGTCACGATGGCGCCCAAAACCGTACCCAGTGTATTGACCGCAAACACCGTTCCGACCGACCGCCCTGTGCGCGCCAGTTCCGCGGTAGCGATGCGGCTGACCAAAGGCAACGTTGTCCCCAGGCAAACGGTGGGGATGAACATGACCAGAAAACAAATGATCGCTTGGAGCAACTGGTAGAAGGGATAAACTTCCGGCTTCCGCGCGAGGAGCGCGGCGAGTTTAACAAACCAGTAAGGCAGGTATTGGTAGAAGAACATCGAGATCAACAATGTTGCGGCCAGCGCCAGCTCAGCCCAAGCAAACGCCTCCAGGGTGCGCTGTAGATTCTTCCAGAGATAGATAATCCCAGCGCCGACAGCGATGCCCGTGATGAATGTGATGAGCATGAGTGAAAACGCATGCGTGCTGGATCCCAAGGCCAATCCGAGCAGGCGCGTCCAGGCTACCTCGTAGAGCATGGCCACAAATCCGGAGAGTCCAATGCCGACGATCGCCAGCTTGAGTTCAGCCGGAGTGAATTGCTCCTCTGTCAGTTTGATCGTTGGTGCCTTCTCCGGCACGAGCTGCTGGCCTTCATCAATGCGATTGCTCAGATAGAGTGCAATCGCGCCAGCGAGAAGATTCATGGCCGCTCCGCCAAACACCGTCATCGCGAGGCCCATTCTCGGGATCCACCAGAAGTCGGCCACCAAACACCCGGCCACGGCGCCGATGCTGTTGATACAATAGAGAGCGGCCACGCGCTCGCGGAGTTCTGAAAGGGAGCGTGTGACAAATTTCGTTAACACCGGGAAGGTCGCTCCCATCAAGAAAGTTGGGATGAGAATGGTGAGAAAGCTAAATCCAAACTTGAGCGCCAGCAGTCCGTTGCTGCCGGGTTGCAGGTGTTGGCCGAGACTCACAAAGGTCACATGGCAAAAGGAGTAGTATGCGGGAAAAATCAACGCGTAAGCGCCAATGCCAAGCTCCAACCATCCGTAAAGCGCCAGAGGCTTGGCAGCGCGGTCAGCGCGATTTCCAAACCAAGCATTTCCCAAAGCCAGCCCGCCCATAAACGCGACGAGCACCGCAACGACGGCGTAGCTCGTGTGACCCAAAAAAAGCGCCAGATACCGCGCCCAAACGATTTGATAGACCAGTCCCGCCATGCCGGACACGAAAAAACAGAACAAGACGGCGGCAAAGATGAGACGTGGAGTGGGTTTCATCGAAGCGGATGGCAATTCTATTTCTTGGCCTTTTGCAACGCTTGGCTGAACCAATCGTTCGCGGGCGGCTGTGCCGAGGATGGCCGTTGATTTTGAGAGCGAAGCGCTGGAGCCGAGGCCTTGGTTTCGCCCATCTCGGGATTGCTTTTCATCGAGAGCGCGATCCGTTTGCGCGGCAGATCGACCTCTGTCACGGTGACATTCACCTTCTGATGCACTCTGACTACTTCGGCCGGGTTCTTCACGAAGCGATCCGCAAGCTGGCTGACGTGAACCAAACCATCCTGATGCACGCCAATATCCACGAACGCTCCGAACGCCGTCACGTTGGTGACAATGCCCGGAAGCTTCATGCCTGGCTGCAAATCGTCGATCTTCTCAACACCCTCCTTGAATTGGAACATCTCGAATTGCTCGCGAGGATCGCGTCCCGGTTTGGAAAGCTCGCCCACGATATCATTGAGGGTCGGCAAGCCAGCGTGCTCAGTGACGTATTTCTGCAAGTTGATTCTCTTCCGCAGGCCCGCGTCGCGCGTCAGATCTTCCACTGAGCAACTCAGGTCGCGAGCCATGTCATCAACAATCGAATAACTCTCCGGATGCACCGCGCTCGCGTCCAGCGGATGAATGGAATCACGAAGGCGCAGGAAGCCCGCCGCCTGCTCGAACGCCTTCGGTCCGAGCCGCGGCACCTTGCGCAATGCCGCGCGCGAACGGAACGGACCGTGTTCGTTTCGATACGTCACGATATTGGCGGCAATTTGCGGCCCCAAACCCGAAACATACGTGAGCAATTGACGGCTTGCGGTGTTCAACTCCACGCCCACCCCGTTGACACAACTCATGACCACGTCATCCAAGCTGCGTTTGAGAGCGAGTTGATCGACATCATGTTGGTATTGACCGACACCGATGGACTTGGGATCGAGTTTCACCAGTTCAGCCAATGGATCCATGAGCCGCCGCCCAATCGACACCGCGCCGCGAACCGTGAGATCGTGATCGGGAAATTCTTCGCGCGCCACTTCGGACGCTGAGTAGATGGAAGCGCCGCTCTCGTTGACCATCACGATGGAAATTGCAGCCGGCAACCCCAGTTTGCGGATGAACGTTTCGGTTTCGCGGCCCGCCGTCCCATTCCCAATCGCGATGGCTTCGATTTGAAATTTCTGACAGAACCCTTTGATCTTAGTCCCCGCTTCGCTGAGGCGGCTTTCCGATTGACTCGGATAGACCACGTCGTGATGCAGCAGCTTGCCTTGACGATCCAGGCAAACGACCTTGCAGCCGGTGCGGAATCCAGGGTCGATGGCCAAAACATGCTTGCTCCCAAGCGGGGGCGACAGCAACAGCTCCCGCAGATTCTCGGCGAACACTCGGATCGCTTCCTCGTCTGCCTTCTTCTTGGACTCGAGTCGAAGCTCCACCTCCATCGCGGTTCCCAGCAGACGCTTGAAGCCGTCTTGAACGGCCAGCCGAATTTGTTCCGCAGCGGCGCCATTTCCTGTGACAAACAATGGCTCCAAGATCGCCAGCGCTTCTTCCTCGGGCGGCGTCATGCGGACCATCAGAAATCCCTCGTCCTCACCACGCCGAATCGCAAGCAAGCGATGCGATGGAATCGCGGAGATCGGTTCGTTCCAGTTAAAGTAATCCTTGAACTTCGCTCCTTCGGTCTCTTTCCCCGTCATCACCTTGGATCGCACAATGGCCTTCCGAGCGTACAATTCCCGCATCCTGGCTCGCGCCAGCGCGTCGTCATTCACCCATTCGGCGATGATATCCCGAGCTCCAGCCAGAGCGGCTTCAATCGATTCAACGCCTTTCTCCGTGTTGACGAAGGCTTGGGCTTCGATTTCCGGAACGGCGGTATTCTGCTTGTGAAAGAGGATATCGGCGAGCGGTTCAAGCCCCTTTTCTTTCGCGATCGTGGCTCGTGTTCGGCGTTTGGGTCGATAGGGAAGGTAAATGTCTTCCAAGGCAGCGAGCGTCTGCGCAGCTTCGATCGAAGCCATCAGTCGGTCGTTGAGCAGCAAGCGTTCGGTGAGCGACTTGACAATCGCCTCGCGGCGGGCATCGAGATCGGCCAATTGTGTGAGGCGGTCCCGGATGCTGGTGATGGCGACTTCATCGAGCGTGCCGGTGGCTTCTTTGCGGTAGCGCGCAATAAACGGAACCGTAGCGCCTTCGGCGAGAAGCAGAGCTGTGGCTTTGACCTGAGGCGGCCTCAGATTTAGCTCTCCGGAAACTTTTAAAAGATGGATCTCATTCATGACGTGCCGCGAATGTGTACCGGACGAACTCGACGAAGTAAAATGGTAATTGATTTGTCTGCGCACGAGAGAAAGCACACTGGGCGAAGAAACTCGCGGGCGTTGACATTGGTGGGCGTTGACATTGGTGCCGCTGCGAATGAGCGGATGTAACCTGCCTCCGCAAGGATGTAAAGGTAAAGGGGTCATGTAAAGGGGTCATGTAAAGGGGTCATAAAGGGGTCAGAGATGACTATTGACACATTAGCTGGCCGGTGAAACTCTGCGGTGATGCCACGAAAGCTGCGTTTGGAATATGCAGGGGCGATCTATCACCTGATGAATCGCGGGGATCGGAAGGA
>CAMAWP010000394.1 GCA_945861765.1 Akkermansia muciniphila
GAACTCGCGACGGCGCGTTCGGCCGCGGCGCCCGGAGTTCCGGTGCCGGTCGGTTCGGACATGGCAACGGTTGTTGACAGCAGAGCCATTCCTGGAACTTCAGAGCCGGTGTCCGTGGAAGCGCTCAAGGACAGCGATATTTTCATCAACTACGCGGCGATCGACGATCAATCGCTTCTGGAAGGCCGGCAGGGTTGGGTTTCCCAATTCCATCGCAACCTCGAGATCCGTTTGCAGCAGCTCACCGGCGACGCGGTGAAGATCGCCCGCTACACCGGTCTGACGGGGGAAACGTCGGTGGATGGCCACATCCTGGACCATCTTCCCACGGTCAAGGCGATGGTGTCGATCGTCTCTCCGCCGTTCATCAAGTCGAACGGTTGTTGTCGCGGAGTGGAGGAGTTCTGGCGTGGGGCCGAGCGGGCGGGCGGGTTGTGGGTCGATGAAAAGCCGCGCCTCTTCAAAGTACTCAAGACGCCGGTATCGGCGCAGGAAATCCCGCCGTCCGTAGCGGGGATTTTTTCACGGCTCTTTGGGTTCGAGTTTTACGAGAAAGACCCGGAAGGGGGCCGCCTGCGCGAGTTCGATGAGGCGTTTGGCCCGCTCCTCAAGCAACGATTTCACGAGCGTATTTACGACCTCGCCTCCGAGGTGAGCCAGGTCTTGCGGATTCTCCGGCAGCTCAAGACCGAGTCCGCCCCCGCGCGCCCCGAAAACCCCGCGCGCCGCTTCGTCTATCTGGCGACGACGACCTCGGACCTTCAAGAGGAGCGCGATCGCATCAAACGCGAATTGTCCGAGCGCGGCCACGTGGTGCTGCCGGACGCGCCGCTGCCTTCGCTGGCGAGCGACGTCGATCGCGTGGTGCTCGCCTGCCTGGACAAGTGCAGTCTCGCCATCCATCTGCTCGGACGCCATTACGGCGTGACGCCGGAGGACTCGGCGGATTCGGTCCAGGTTTTGCAGGTCAAACTCACTGCGCAGCGCGCCCGCCAAGCGGATTTGCCTCGGGTGCTGTGGATTCCCGGAGGCGCGGCCTCGCCGGACGAACGTCAAAATGCGTTCATCCGGCGTGTGCAAGAGGATCCGGTCCTGCACCATCGAGCCGAGATCATCGAAGGCAACCTCAATTTGCTCAAGCAGACCCTGCTTCACCATTTGTCGCCGCCGCCCGAGCGAAAGGCCTTGCCGCCGCCCGCCCACCCCGGAGCGGAAGCTTCGCCGAAGCTCTATCTTATTTGCGAACCGCGTGACGAGGAAGCCATCGCTCCGCTCGAAGACTATCTGTTCAGTCAATGGCTGGAAGTTTGCCTGCCCGCCTTCGATGGCAGTGATGCCGACGCCGAGGCGTTGCATCGCGATAACCTCATCACGTGCGACGCGGTGATGGTTTATTACGGCCAGGCGCCGAGGGCGTGGGTCGATATCAAATTGCGCGAGCTGCTCAAGGCGCCGGGTTACGGACGTCCCAGCCCGATTTCGTTGCAGGCCGTTTTGATCGCGCCCCCGGAAGATCGGCGCAAAGAACGGTTCCGCTCGCTGCAAGCGCGAGTCATCCAGCAACCGGGCGAGTTCGCGCCGAGCGCGGAGTTGGACGTGTTTTTAAAAACGGTGAAGGAGGTGTGGAAATGAAGGCGAATGCTTCCCGCGCCACCGGCTCTGGATTGAACCAGGGCATTAGTGTCGAGAACGATGATCACGCCGGTGCAGGCGACCGGAGCGCCAGGGCGGCACGGGCTTCCCGGATGATTTCCGGCAGCCTCGCCAGCCGGCCAGATTCCCGGTCACGATCAAACTCCTCGTTCAATGCGGCGACCAGACGGTCTCGCTCCAATTCCAGCATCACTCGATGCAGCAAAGGAAGATCCTCCGCAGCCCACTGGTCTATGCGTTCGTGCAGCAGCGGGCGCAGTTCCTTCGGATCGGTTGGAGCCAGAGTGCCCATACGCTCTAGCTTGCCATACCTTCCGTTTCTGGCCAACGACAAAAAACGGACTTTCGCCACTATCCCGTCGTTCCGTTCTTCGTATGAACACTGACTCCCCCGCCCTCAACCCCTTCCCCGGCCTTCGCCCCTTCCGCCAGGACGAGGATTACTTGTTCTTTGGCCGCGAGGACCAGACGCTCGAACTGCGCCAGCGCCTCGGCGGCCAGCGCCTGGTCGCGGTGGTCGGCACTTCCGGCAGCGGCAAATCCTCTCTCGTCCGCTGCGGGCTGCTCTCCGAATTGCAGGGCGGCAAGATGCTCCAGGCCGGCACGCAATGGCAAATTGCCGTCACCCATCCCGGCGGTGATCCTTTGCATTTGCTGGCCGAGTCGCTCCTCGACGCCGATCTCTACGACCGCGACGAGGAAGAAATCCGCGAACGTCTTCTGGCCACGCTCGGCCGCAGTCATTTTGGGTTGATCGAAGCGGTCCGCCAAGCCGGCCTGCCGGCGGGCACGAACTTTCTGCTCGTCGTCGATCAGTTCGAGGAAATCTTTCGGTTCAACGAAGCCGGCGCGTCGCAACGCGAGATCGCGGCGGAATTCATCTGCTTGCTCCTGGAAGCGATCCAGCAGAAGGACGTGCCGATCTACGTCGTCCTCACCATGCGTTCCGACTTCATCGGCGATTGCGCGCAATTCGAGGGCCTGGCCGAAGCGGTGAATCGCGGCGAGTTCCTGATACCCCGCCTCACCCGCGAACAATACAAGCGCGTCATCGAAGGGCCGATCAAAGTCGCCGGTGGCCAGCTTACGCCACGGCTGCTCCAGCGGTTGCTCAATGACCTCGGCGAGCAAGAGGATCAACTGCCGTGTTTGCAGCACGCGCTGATGCGCATGTGGGACCATCGGACCCGTAGCAGCCGAGGTAACGAGGCTCTGACCTTCAAATCAGACATCAGACATCAGACATCAGACATTGGAATGAGCCTCCTCACGTCGGCTGCTAAGGAGGAACCGCTCCTCGACCTCGAAGATTACCAGCGCGTCGGCCGCATGTCGCAGGCGCTCTCCATCCATGCCGACGAGATTCACGAATCCCTCGCCAACGACCGCCAGCGCGAACTCTGCGCCCGGCTCTTCAAGGCGCTCACCGTCCAGGAATCCGATTCCCGCGGCATCCGCCGCCCGCAACGCCTCAAACGCCTGGCCCAGATCACCGATGTCCCCGCCGCGGAACTCGGGCCGATCCTCGATGCCTACCGGGCGCATGGCGTCACGTTCCTGATGCCCTCGCCCGAAATCGCGTTGCACGACCAGACTGTCATCGACATCTCGCACGAAAGCCTGATGCGCGTCTGGGGCCGGCTCCGGCATTGGGTCGAGGAAGAGGCGCAATCCGTCGGGATCTTCCAACGGCTTTCCGAAAGCGCCGCGTTGCATCAGCAGCGCAAAGCGGGCCTCTATCGCGATCCCGAGCTTGGCATCGCCCTCGCCTGGCGCGACACCGCCAAGCCGAACGCGGATTGGGCTGATCAGTACGGCGGACACTTCGTGGACGCGCTGGAATACTTGAACCAGAGCCGCGAAGCCGCCGAGCGCGAGGAGACGGAACGCGAAGCCGCGCGGCAGCGCGAACTCGAGCAAGCCAAAGCGCTCGCCGAAACCGCGCAGCTCCGGGTCGCCGAGCAGCAGCGCTACGCCGGGCGGTTGCGCTGGCTGGTGCGCGGCATGGGCTTGGTCGCGATGCTGGCGCTCGGCGCAATGGTGTTGGCTTTGATCGCGCGCCGGGATGCCCAGAAGAATCGCGAGATGGCGGAACAGAACGAATCGAGAGCAACGGCATCGGCGACCGAGGCCCGAGAGCAGGCGGCCAAAGCCAACGCCGAGAAACTCCGCGCGGACGAAAACGCGGAGAAATTCCGCGGGCAAGCCTACAAGGTTCAACTGTTCCGCGCCCAAGCGGCGCTCGAACAAAACGGCGGCCTGACCCAGGAGTATCTCAACGACTGCGACCCCGGTCTGCGCCGGTGGGAGTGGGATCGGCTCGGTTTTCTGGCGGACAGCAGTTCCAGCCGCATCACCGCGCACTCGAATAGTGTTTCCACGGTCGGATTAAACCGCGACGGCACGCGAATGGTCACCGCTTCCGGAGCCGACAATCTGATCAAGGTCTGGGACTTGCCCACGCGGAAAACGATCCGTGAACTGCCCGGTCACGCGACTTCTTATCGCGAAGGCCGCGACCCGTGGCTCGGGGCGGGGATCACCCCGGATGGATCGCGTGTCATCTCAAGGTCACCCAATCGTATCAAGGTCTGGGATGTCGAGACGGCGGACGTCATCAAGGAACTGGAGGAGCAAGACAGTTTCAACGATGTAGCGCTCAGCCCGGACGGCAAACAACTCGCAATTGCCTCTGGGAATGGCAGCATCGGGCTCTGGGATCTCACGACCTGGAAGCTGGTGAAATGGCAGGTCAGTTCGAATTGGATCGAAAACGTTTGCTTCAGCGCAGATGGCCACTCAATCGCATGTGATGGTTCGCAGGGCTTCTCGTTTGTCGTGGAAACCACTTCCGGGAAAGTGATCCGAAAGTTTCGGAACGAAAGCCGGTGGTTAACCTCCCTTGCGTTGAGTCCAGATGGAAAGCAACTCGCCACGGCGAACTGGGGCGGCGGGGTAACGGTTTATGACCTGGCCTCGGAACAGTCCGTAAAAAGCCTCCCGACGCTCACCACTTTTGGGGGTATCGTTCGTTTCAGCCCGAATGGACAATTCCTGATCGGTGGAGGCGGTTCAATAATTGAGATCTGGGATGCCATCCAGTTCGAGAAACGTGGCTCGCTCCGAGGACACAAGGCCAATGTCTCTACCTTTTGTTTCGGCCCGGACGGCTCGACTCTGGTTGCCGGCAACGATGATGGGGAAGTCCGATTCTGGGATTTCCCGGGCCGGCCAGATCAGTTGTCGCTCCTGGGACATCGCGGAAATCTCCGGGAAGTTGCCTTCAGTCCGGACGGGCAACGACTGGTTTCAGGGGGTGCGGACAACACGGCACGGGTGTGGGATACACGCACCGGCCAGGAACTGCTCACGTTCCGCGGCCACAAAGGGTTCGTCACCGCCGTGGCATGGAGCCCTGATGGAAAACGGATTGTCTCCGGGGATAGTGATCAGTATCAAATCCAGGTATGGGACCCCAACACGGGCCGGGTCGAGCAGGTCATCGGCGCGGCTCAAGGCGGACATACCAACGGCGTCTGGTGGGTCAACTTCAATCCCGACGGCACCGTCCTCGTTTCCGGTTCGGCCGACAAGACCGTCCGCCTCTGGGACACGGCCACATGGAAGCGGCTTAAAGTTCTCGAAGGGTTCCAAAGCCAGGTCGAGGGGGCCGTTTTTTCTCCGGATGGAAAATGGATTGCGACCAGCGGGAGTGGCAACAGCGGCAAGGTGCAGGTCTGGGACTGGCGAAGCGGGCAAGTGGTCCAGGAATTTCAAGGACCAAAAGAACGGCACCGGAGCACGGTGTTCAGCCCGGACGGCAAACGGGTCGCCGTCGGAACCGGGTTAGGCAAGGTGGTGATTTGGAACCTCGGCACCGGCAAGGCCCTCCAGTGCGAACAACAGGCATCGAGTGTTAATTCTGTGGCTTTCAGTCCCGACGGCGCCCGCGCGTTCTCGGGTCAAGCCAATGGATTCATTAACGTTTGGGATGCGCGAACCGGGGACGGACTCTTTTCGTTCAATGGGAATCAGGGAACGATCTGGTGCGTGAAACCTTCGCCCGACGGCAAAACACTCGCCACGACTGGCGACCTCGGCATCATCCAACTTTGGGAAACCTCGAAAATCGCGAGTGAAACCGTCCGCCGCCGCGCGCTGGTGGATGCCGCCCGGCGCGTGGTGGATGAACGTTTCGAATCGCTCAAAACGCCCGAGAAAGTGCTCACCGCGATCCGCGAAGACAAGGCGCTGTCCGATGGCGTGCGCGAAGTGGCCCTGCAAATCGCGACCGCCCGCGACGTGAGATAGAACTGGGCCCTACGGATGCTCGACCAAGCCCTCCTGCGCGAAGCCGAGACGCTGATCGACGGGAAACCCACGGCGTCCCGTTGAGCAAACCCCGCCGTGTGCCTACATGGGGTCAGTTCCTGACTATTTGACCAATTCATGAGAGGATCTTGGACGCATGGCACGGAAAGCTCGGGTCGAATACGTCATCCGCTCCTGGAGTTGAGGGA
>CAMAWP010000395.1 GCA_945861765.1 Akkermansia muciniphila
TGGAGCAAAGAATCAAAACGCTCTCCTTCAGCCAAACGCGGCGCGTGCTGCTGGAGCGACTCAAGGACTGGGGCCGAGGCTTGCGCGCTGGACGCGCGGAAAAATGGGTCCGGGAATTAATGGAGGAAGTGGCGCGGCACACTTTGCCCAAGCGGCAGAAAGCCAGGCCCAGCGAGATCCGCCGAGTGCGCCACCGGAGGCTGAAGTTTCCGTCCTTCAAAGGCAGCCGAGCAGCCGCTCGAACTCGTTATATGGCGATCAAATCTTCGTGACATTGAGCGAGACGCCGGCGCTCCCAGGTTCATGGTCCCGATGCGGGTCCAATGTCGGAGGTGGAGGCTGCCCATGAACCTGGGTGGGGTGAGAGTCCCCTCGAACCCTTACCTTTTCTGGCGATCGAGCATGTCAGGGCTCGACGGCTTCCGGCTCGGAGATTACAGCTCGGAGAGAGTCTCGCCCCACCGTTCAAGGGCGCAATGCGCGCACAAAGTTCGGGGTGTTCTCACCTGGTTGTTGACGTTTTCGAATGCCTAGGGTCACCTATTCATTGTGACCTATCCGCCGAATCTCTTGTCAATTGCCGATGCGATGAACGACATTGTCCCCGACCTGGCCTCTCAGGCAAATGGGAAAAGCGGAGCGTTCGCTAAAGACTCGCTTTTGAGTTCCGTCGGTTTGCTCATGTTGGCGTGGCGAGCCGCCTGCAAATCGCTCCCGAACGAGAGTGTTCATTCGATTCTGCGTTTGCCCAACTGAAGGAATCTTTTGCCGCTGCTCTTTGCTTCCACTCTCTTCGTTAGCGCCATCCTGCTGTTTTGGGTTCAACCTATGATAGCGAAGATGATGCTGCCATTGCTGGGTGGAACGCCAGCAGTCTGGAATACCTGCATGGTTTTTTTTCAAGCCATGTTGCTGGCCGGTTACGCTTACGCGCATTTTTTAACGAGCTGGTTCGAGCTGCGAAAACAAGTCCTCATCCACATGGCGTTGCTTCTTTTGGCCGCGTTGATTCTGCCCATTGGCATTCCGGAGCACGCCGTCCAATCATTGCCTGCGGCATCGAACCCATCGGCGTGGCTGCTTGGCTGCCTGCTGAGCGCGGTGGGCTTGCCGTTCTTCATTGTTTCCACGAGCGCTCCGCTCCTGCAAAAATGGTTTTCTAACACCGGCCACCCCTCGGCGAAAGACCCCTACTTTCTCTATGCGGCAAGCAATCTCGGCAGTTTGATCGCGTTGTTAGGTTACCCGGTTTTTATGGAACCTAGCCTTAGATTGCGTGAGCAAAGCTGGCTTTGGTCAGCGGGCTACGCGGGTTTCGCAACCCTGTCTTTTTTATGCGTGTTCATCGTCTCTCGATCTCGTTTAGCGCGCGCGCGGCGAGTTTCGGAGCTTGACCTGTTCGCGCCAGAGAGTTCCCTTCCGACGAGCAACGATGCAGTCGCCCTTCCACAGCGCCTTCGTTGGATCATCCTCGCCTTTATCCCTTCGAGTTTAATGCTTGGCGTCACTACTTATCTGACAACCGACATCGCCAGCATTCCATTGCTTTGGGTCCTTCCATTGTCCATTTATCTCGTGACTTTCGTTTTGGCCTTCGCGAGGCGCCAAGTCCTTCCCGCGAAGCTGATGATTCGAGCGCTGCCGATCGGAGCAATCGGTCTGACTTACCTGATTCTTTCCGAAGCGACAGAACCACCTTGGCTTTTGATTGTTTTACATCTGCTGTTCTTTTTCATCGCGGCCATGGTTTGCCACGGCCAACTGGCTCAGGCACGGCCGCCCATCAGTTACCTGACTGAATTTTATCTCTGGATCTCTGTTGGCGGTGTATTGGGAGGAGTTTTCAACGCGCTGCTCGCTCCCAATCTTTTCAGCCGCGTGATCGAATACCAGCTTGTCATCATTCTGCTTTGCTCCCTCTTCCAACCCGTGAAGCAATCATATACTCGACAACGGCGCGTGCTCGACCTCGCGCTTCCGCTGGGTGTCGGCCTCCTGACCGTTATGTTGGCCAGCGTGTCGCCCCGTGTGAACGGATGGCCTCTCCAACTGCGGCTCGCAATTATTTTTGGGCTGCCGCTGCTCATCTGTTACACCATGGTGGACCGTCGCGTCCGCTTCAGTCTGGCGCTTGGTCTGGTAATGCTCGGAAGTTTCTTTTACGCCGGAACCCATGGTCGCACTTTCTACGCAAAGCGAAATTTTTTTGGCGTTCTGCGCGTGACGTTGGACCCAACCGGCACCTTCCATCGATTGATCCATGGCAACACCATCCATGGGCGGCAATTCATCGATCCGGCGCGTCGCTGCGAGCCGCTCTCCTACTATCATCGAACAGGGCCGCTCGGGCAGATCTTCAATGTTTTCAACCAGAAGCCGGCGTCTTCGACCATTGCCGTGGTGGGGTTGGGAGCCGGCTCGATGGCGTGCTACGCGATGCCTCACCAATCCTGGACGTTTTACGAAATCAATCCCGAGGTGATCCAGATCGCGAACGACACAAATTATTTTTCGTTTCTGAAGCAATGCACGGTGGCAAAGACCGAAGTGATCGTGGGCGATGCTCGACTTCAACTCCGCAATGCCCCGAAAAGCTTTTACGACATGATCCTCCTGGATGCCTTCAGTTCCGATGCCATTCCCATCCATTTGATCACTCGCGAAGCAATCGATCTCTATCTATCGAAGCTGGCGGACGGCGGGATCCTAGCTCTTCATATCTCCAACCGCTGCTTGGATCTTGAGCCTGTGGTGGGTGCGCTAGCGAAAAGCGCTCACTTGGTCGCTCACGGCAACGACGAGAATGAACCCTCTGCAGACGAGCGAGCCGACGGCAAGGATCAATCGCATTGGGTCGTCATGGCCCGCCGACGCGAGGATCTTGGGAAATTAGCTAAAGATTCTCGATGGCTTCCAATAGCGGCTGCCAAGAATGCCGAAATCTGGACCGACGATTTCTCGAATATTCTCGGCGTGTTTAGATGGCAGTGACCATTTGGGATCGGCAGGAGGCAAAGGAGGCATCCGGCGCAAAGGACGTTTCCACCGGCTCGGCTATCTCACATTTCGGTCATTTTGGTGCATCGCCTTGAACCACCCAGGCTTCGCTGAACCGAGCATGCTTGATTGTCTTGGTCGCCCGCTTGCCTTCGGCGTCGTTCGGAAGATCGGCCCTCCCCAGATGATAGCTATAACTCGAGTGCAAACTCCCATCTTTCGACTGCATAATGCTTGGATAATGAAATTGCCCAGCTCCAGCGCCGGGTGCATCGAGTTCCAGATGCCGCTTCCATTTCCAGGTTTTTCCTTCATCGTCGGAAATCTGCACAGCCAGGCTGTTGCGACCTCGCTCGGTGTCGTTGCTGATCAAAGCCCAATGGCCGTTCTTCAGCGAAGTGATTTCTGCGCCCGAACCAGGATTCGGAAAATCGCTATCGGACACTCGCGACCAAGTTTCACCTCGATCTCGAGACTCACTCTGATGAAGCCGTTTCGGGGCGGGGCCATTATCACGCATCAACGTGAAGAGCGAGCCATCCTGGCGGCGCACAATACTCGGCTGAATGTTGCCTCCCGCGACGAGAGGCGTACTGGTGTGCCAGGTCTTGCCCCAGTCGTCCGTGATCGCCATTAAGGAAAAAGAAAAGCCGTCGGAATAGAGCGGAACGATCAAACGCGCTCCATCGAGAACCACAGGGTGCGCTCGCGTCATCCAACCCAGACGCCGGTAAAGTTTGTCCGTGGAATGTTTCCGAATTGCGTCGAAGTAATCTTGCGCGCGCTTCCGCGTCGCGTCTGGAGGCGGCGTGGTTCGAAAAGATTCCTCGGCTTGATCAAGATATTTGGCGACGGTCTCTTCGAACTCCTTCCCGGGTGTCACGTGCAAGACCTCGCTCGCCTCCCATTTCGGCGCGCCCTCTCCGGCATAGTCAGAAGAAATCTTGTATTTCATCAACGCCGTGTGCCACTCGTTCGCGAGAATCGTTGGCCAAAGCAGCCAGAGACGACCCTGTGGATCAATGAACATCGTGCAATTCGTGTCCGGGTAGCCAGGCGTATCCGCGAGGGTGAAACGTCGGCTCCAGTCCTTTGTTCCTTTCCGCTGTCGCGCGCCTTCGATCTGCACGTCATCGGCAGTGCGCTCGCCGGAGCCATGAAACCAACAAACCAAGATATCTCCGTTCGGTGCCTCCACAATGCAGGACGCGTGATTGTGCCAGTGCTCGAGCGGAAAGATCAGCTCTGATTCGAGAAACGGCGTTTGTGATTCCGGCGTGGCGCCGCGAGTGATCGCAGTGGCCGCCGCACCTGCGATCACGACCGCGACCACAAGGAGGAGTGATGTTTTACTTTTCATAGTTTGCGTCATCGCGTTTTGGAATGGATCAAGGTTTGACCATGACAACGAACCACTCGCAACACAAGATCGCCCCGCGACAGATCGGGCAGCGCGCAGCTCGGTTTAATGAACTCTCCTCATTTGATCTTCCCGACCATCTGATAAATCCAGACCAGCGCCGTGTTCATGATCTGTTCCCCAGCGCCGACCGCAGCAGGAGCAACCGCATTGTCGGCCCCGTAACCCCCTTCAGCCACTCCTTCGATGGTTGGGAAATACTGATGGTAGCCGTTGCAATAGCCGAAGAAGAATAGTTGCTTCACTCGCGCGCGTTCCTTCAACCGCAGGGCATGATTGCAAAAAAATTCTCCTGAGACGCCGACCAATGCGATGTTCCCATTGAGCAACGCCACCGTCAACCGAGGCCGGACGCCGTCGGCATACTCATCCGCAAAGTTTGGAATAAGCGCAGGGAAAAAGGCGAGAGCGTATGCGGCGCGAACGAGGGGGTTCGAGAGATCCGTTCGCGAGGCGAATTTGAACCGCTCTTCCTTAACTGCCAAGGAGGGATGCTCCACCTCGCTTGTCATCAGACCGGAGGCGACTTTGATTACCTCCCGCCCCAGCGCCTGACCGAACGCCTGATAACCTTTGTTGGGCCCTTCATTGACTGATTGATCGCCGGAGGCTCCTTGCATGAAGATTGCCGTGACGCCCAGCTCCTTCTCGATCGTCGCTTTGGCCGCTCCGACGTAATCCGCCGAGAATTTCAACGTCGCCGCAGGAATGGTGGTGGGGTGAGCCGTGAAATTCATCAGAACGGCCAGCGGTTTGCCTGAGAGATCATCAAAGCGCATGACTGCAAGCTCGCGATCGCTGGGCTTCGGTTCGATCTTCGTGTGCCGGTTCCGATTGAATCCATCGAGCTTTACTGAGCCGGTCGCCATCTTCGCTGTAACGAGGTTGCTATTCGCCTCGAGAACGGCATCGATGATTCCTTGCTCCATTGCTGTGTAATACCGAAGCGATGCGTCGAATTTCCCTTTGCCTTTGCCCTCTTGGTCGGTCAGCTCAAGAACAGGTCCGTGATGAGTATGCGAACCGGCGATGAAAGAATGGGCAATCCCAGCTTCAACCCTGATTCGTTCGCGAATCCTTTGAAGCGATTGCTCCGTCGGCGAACGGCCCAAGTCCAATCCCACAACGGCAAGCTTGTTACTTCCGGCCTGCACGACCAATGCCGCGGCGTAAAGCGGGTCGAGAACCCCAGTTGATAAGGCATCGTGGCGCGCCCCGTAGCCCCACATCGGCACCGGTTCCTTGGGAGTAATATCACGTTTGCCAGTGCCAATCTTGAAGACGTCTGGCGGAGCGTCAGTTGCGCCAACAGACGCGATCGCGAGAAATCCTGCCAAGACAAAAAGGGCGAGTTGGTTCATGCGTGGTATTTATCCTGTCCGTTCGCCAGAGGCCAAGCTCGAATTTCCACCCTCTTCGAAGCCGGCAGCATCGTGCTCGCGCTGCTTCTCTTCATTGCGCCAGGTGAAAACGGCGCTGTCTGGTAAAACCAGTGTTTCATTTTTCGGCTCCTCCGTCGCTGCCTTCGCTGCCGTCGCGAGACTCAGCATGGAGAATTTTGAAAATGACTCGCGACGGCAGCGACGTCAGCGACGTAAGGGATCAAAAGGAAGCTGCTAGCTCGGTTGGCGCACTCACGCGGTGCATATCCGCGCAAGGTAACCAGTATGGAGACCCCAGCCGACATCCAAGTTCAGCAAGAAGTTATTTACCTCTTTTTTCATTTTTCGGCTCCTCCGTCGCTGCCTTCGCTG
>CAMAWP010000396.1 GCA_945861765.1 Akkermansia muciniphila
ATTCGAACCCAGCAGTGAACTGCTGGGCTAGTCTCGAATCTCCCTCCGGGAGACGAGGCGGCCAATAGGTCTAAACTCCGGTCATCCCGGTGAGATGGAAAAATGGTCTTCATCCCCTGTGGAACTATTCCACTGAAAACAGCGAGGAACCTTCTTCAAACCCCACGGGGGTTGGGGCCCAAGTGATTCTCACTCGCCTCAGGCACCGCGTGGCCGCAACGCCTTCAGGGGTGATTAATCATTTCCACGCATCATGCGCGCGGATGACTCATCTCAGGGAGACAAGAAAAATCGACCGGCGAAGACCACCAAAACGCACAGATTCACATAAAGCGCGGCGAGCACATCATCCACCGTCACGCCCCAACCACGCGGCAGCGCTTGGCTTTGGCGCACTGGCCAAGGTTTCACCACATCAAAAAACCGGAAGGCGACAAAGACACCGAGAGTCCATGGCCACGTTTTGAGGCGGAAAAAATATTCAGCGGATGGCCATCGCCCCTCTTCGAAAAAAAGAATAAAAAACCAGCTCGCAAAACAGAGCGGCACAGCAACAATTTCATCAATCACCACCGAACTGGGATCTTTTTCGCCCAAAATTTTTTCGGCCTGAGTTCCAATTAAGACGGAAAGAGCGATGCCAAAAACCAGAGCGCCCACGTAAAACAGACCCGACGGAACTTGGAGCAAAAGAAAGAACCACAGCAAACCGACAAGTGACCCGAAGGTCCCCGGTGCAAACGGTGCGCGACCCGAACCGAACCCCTGAGCCAACCATAGCACCAAGCCATTCATCAGGGATCAGAGATCATGCAAGAAAAGGACACGGTTGCGGGCAAAATAGAGAACGCCTGAACTCAATGTCAGAAACACCGCCACCCATTTCGACACTTCCGTGAAGAGTGGCACCCACCATTCAAGAGCCGCTCTGGCCCAAGGCCCCCATTCCGGATAGCTAATCAAAACCAGCAAGGAAATAATCGCTACAATCTGCGAGATTGTCTTATGTTTACCATAACCTTCGGCAGCGAGAACCACCTGTTTTGAAGCCGCAAGGAGTCGCAAGCCTGTGATCGCCAGTTCCCGTGTCACAATGATTACCGCCATCCAGGCAGCGATCTTTCCAGACCCCACAAAAGCAATGAAAGCCGAACAAGTGAGAATCTTGTCAGCCAACGGATCCATCAGCGTGCCAAAAGTTGTGATGAGTTTGTCGCGGCGAGCGATCTTCCCGTCGAAGTAATCGGTCAACCCCGCGATCGAGAATAGAATCAACGCTGCGGTCTTCGAGAATGGCAATTCACAAAAAATTGCCGCCAGAAAGGCTACCGTTAGCGCCAGCCGTGAAACGGTCAGTTTATTGGGTACGTTCATCCGGCTGGGCTATCAAATCATAATCGGTATGCCCAATCACTTTGACCCGAGCAAACCGGTTTAAAGGCAATTTCGCACGGATATAGACACGCCCATCAATATCCGGAGCATCCGCTTGGCTGCGCGCCACTAAATAAGGGCCTGGCAGAAGCTCGCTCGACTGTGTAGCGCTTCGGATCAACCCGTGCTCCCATGAACTCACGCGTGCATTCAACAATTCCTTAGAGCTTGCTTCGTGTTCAACCAAGACTTTGATTTTCCGCCCGACAAATGATTCGGAAACCTGACGCGCCACTTCGAGCTGTTCAGCCATCGCTCTCTCTCGACGCCGTTTTCTGACCGTCGGACTGATCTGGTTCATCATCTTGGCCGCTCGGGTCCCTTCCTCCGGCGAATAGGTGAAGACCCCCAGTCTTTCAAACTTCGTCTCGCGAATAAATTCCAGGAGTGTCTCAAAACAAGCTTCGGTTTCTCCCGGGAACCCTACGATGAACGTCGTTCGAAGGGCTATGCCCGGGATGCCCGCGCGAATTTTTGCAATAAGATCGAGGATGTGCTGTTGCGAGGTTTCGCGCCGCATTCGCTCCAGCATGTTCTCGTGAATGTGCTGCAACGGCATATCGACATACCGCGCCACTTTTGGACATTCCGCAATCGTCTGAATCAATTCATCGGTCCAGTGCGCGGGATGGGTGTAAAGCAATCGAATCCAAAAATCACCTCGCAACTCATTAAGCGCGCGCAACAACGTGCAAAGCGTCGGCGCATCGGCTGGTAACGCCTTGGCCGCTTCCTTGAACCGCTCCGGTGCCGCTATCGAGCCCTGCCGATTCGATCGCAAATCGAGGCCGTAGTACGTCGAGTCCTGAGAGATTAAATTCAATTCCTTGACACCTTCAGCAATCAATTGCCGAGCCTCCTGAATGATGTCGCCCGGCTGCCGACTTCGATGCGACCCGCGCATTCGAGGAATCGTGCAAAAGCTGCAAGGGTGATTGCAACCCTCCGCAATTTTCACATAAGCGAAATGTTTCGGCGTGAGTCGAAACCGGGGCGTCGTGTAGTCGGGAATATAATTGGGCCGCGGATTCACATTCACCAGCGGACCTGGCGGCTGAGATCGGTCCGCTGTAATCCGTGATGCGCTCAAAGGCGAATTCTTCGCAGGCGCGGCAGACCCGATTACCGTCTTAGTCTTGCCGAATTTGTCAGTGCCTCGGAGGTTTTCCTCGTGATCGCTCTCCCTCATTGCGCCGGGTTGGTCTTTACTGAACTCAGCCAGTCGAGCCACGATTTTCCCCTTCTCTCGTTTCGCTTTGCCAGTGGGAGGAATCCCCTGAAGCCTGGCCGCCCGATGTTCCATCGCCTGCCGAACAATCTCTGTGACTTGGGAGACTTGATCTATTCCCATGAACGCATCCACCTCCGGTAAAAGCTTTGGCAATGCCTCGCGAAAACGTTGGGGCAAACAGCCTGAAACGATCAACCCTTGCCCGCGGTTTTTAGCTTCGCGCAGCTCGGCGGATTCAAGAATGGTATCCACGCTTTCCTCCTGCGCGGCATCGATGAAAGAGCACGTATTGACAATGACGACATCAGCGCTCGCTGCGTCATTCGTAATCTCCAATCCGTCCGACATGAGTGAACCCAGCATGACTTCGGCATCCACTAAATTCTTGGCGCACCCCAGAGAGATCAGTCCAACTCGAACCGGACGCGGCTTCAAACTGCTAGTTTTCACAATGGCAGGAAACTAAGCGAGGCGGTTGATAGAAGGCAAAGAAAAACAATGAAGGCCTTAGCCGCAACTCACCAATCCGCCGTTAAACCAACTCGATGCCACACGCGCACCTCCCACTATTGAAAGACGGCTGGCACACGAAAGTTATCCTGAGATAAGGCCCTTTGAGGTTGACGGTCGGCCGACAACTTCTAAGACTCTTTCCATGCCCATCCCCACTGCAAGTCTTGTTGAAGCAGCTCGGACGATGTCTTCGTCCCGCGCCGTCACAGGCGCCCGCGAACACATCGAGACCTCCTCACCAGCAACAGTGCGCGTGATCCATAAGCAACGTAGCAACCGACGTCAGTCGGCTCAAACTTCATCGATCGGCGGACGTTCGATGTTCCCCGCGTCCGGCTTGCGGGCGCCCCGCGCTTGTTTCCTTAATCAATGACGCAACCCTCAATTCACTATGACACTTTTCAAGTCCGTTGCCGCTATTGCCCTGACGATGTTTTCGTCGCTTAGTTGTATTGCCGCTGATCCTGGCGTCCAGCATCGGCTGATGTTCTTCGAATATGGCAAGGGGCCCAATCGCCTCATCGAGCTGGACGCCAGAGCCAAGGTGGTCTGGGAACACACACCCCCGAGCATCGCTGTCCTCTTCCAAGTCCTGCCGAGCGGTAACGTGATCTACGCTTACGGCGGCAAACCAACCGGGGTGCGCGAAATCACGCGCAAGGGCGAAGAAGTGTGGAACTACGTCAGCAAGTGCCCACAGGTGCTCGGTTGCGAACGCCTTGCGAACGGCAACACTCTCGTGGCGGAACAAGGCCCCTGCCAGGCTGTTGAAGTAGATCCGAAAGGAAAGGTCGTCCGAGTCACGCCGCTGAGGACGAGCCATGAAAGTTATCACCTCCAGGTGCGCAACATCCACCAACTCCCAAACGGAAACATCCTCGCCGCCCACGAAGGCGAAGGTGCGGTGCGCGAGGTGGACGTGGATGGCAAACTCGTCTGGGAATACACCGGGGTCGAGAACGCGGGCGACGCACAACGCTTGCCCAACGGCAACACACTGATCTCCTGCGGCACTCAGAAGCGCGTCATCGAAGTCACGCCCGACAAAAAAATCGCCTGGCAATTCACCGCCGCCGATGCGCCCGACCTGAACATCACATGGGCGTCCAGCATCCAACCCTTGGCGAACGGAAACTTAATCGTGGGCAACTTCCTGCGCGGGCAGGAAGGAAAGGGTGCTCACGCTTTCGAAATCACTCGTGACAAAAAAGTCATCTGGAAATGGGCCGACCACATTCTCATCAAATCCCTGACCACCGTCCGCGTGCTTGATCGATAGGCGCCACGCTGAATCAAGTCGGTGGAGGTGTTGGCCGGTTTGCTCACTGACTCACTCGACCATCTCTAGCTCGCCGTGCTGCTCAAACTCGCCGAGCAAAGGAAGGAGCCAGAGAAGAAGTGACGGGCGTTTGAGGAGTTGGAATCGATCCCGGATCCAGCCCCTCGTTATTCCCCGCCGTACTCGATCCCTTTCGGCTCGGGCCGGGATTCCGTGATGATCTTCCAGCTCGCGCCCATCTCGCGCATCGACCGGAAACCGCGCGGCTTGTAGGCAAAGAGCAATTGAGGCGTCTCCAGCACCGCACCGCCCTTGACGCGCGAATCCATCGCCGCGTCGAGGATTCCCGTGGTCATCAGAGTGCGCTCGACCGCATAGGGGGCACGGCGCTCGCGGAAATGCGTTTGGATGGCGTGCGACAGCGCTTTGAAGAGATTGCGATTCTGCCACGGGCCGACGTAAAAGCTGGTCGCGCGCGGCCTGGCTTCGCCGACCAATCGGCAGGAGAAATACCAACGAGTCCCAGTGATGCCTGCGGACAACATCGTGCCGCGCGTGCCATCGCGATAGCTTACGAGAATGCCGTGCGCAACAAATGGCCGACCATCACCTGCTTTCGCCATCGGCCGCATCAATTCCTGAGCGGATGGCAGCCCGGGAACTGGCTTCGCCGCGAGTGCCGCAGCCGCAAGTTCCGGTGACCAGCGTCCATCTTTCGCCGCCTGCCAGAGTGCTTCACCCTCGAGGAATTGCACCTTGGCAACTCCGGTTTCTCCACCACGACGGCCTTCAACCATCGACTGGAGCACTTCGAGTCCATGGATGTCATAGGACTCGACTCCTCCACCGTGAATCGAGATGGCTTCCTCGACTCGGGCCCGCGGCGGCAATTCCAAAGACGGCGTTCGCTCCGCCAGCGGCACGGAGCTGCCAGCCATGAATGGAATGGCCATCTGCCGCGCGGTGTCACACATCTCCTTTGCCCAATCCCAGCGATACGACAGATGTTTGTCATTGAAGACCGGAACCACGCGCCGACTTTTCCGGAAAACGGCGACGATTTCATCGAAAAACCGCTTGCGTGGATATTCGATCTGCGCCTTGCCATTGACGGGATAATTACCGAATTCACCGATCGAAAGCACCGCATCCACCGCAAGACACTCACCCCCGCAACACAGCGCCTCGGCAATGGTCCGATAAATCGGGATATTGTACTTCGTCGAAATAGCGTGAGACAGATCGTTGGCGGGAATCTGATCGACGTACATACTGACCAGGTCCATGCCCGAGGAAATCAGCTTCCCGTTGAACAGGTAGGGCCCCAGAAAGTTTTCGAGGATGACGTGCGCATGGCTGCGGTAGGAGTATTCGGTGATGATAGCCGCCACGCGCAACCGCTTCTGGTGGGCAGCGAATGCGGATGGACTTAAGCCTAACACCGACCAGGCCATTGCCGCGCCCGCCGCGCCGCGGCCGGCTCTGGCGAGGAATTGGCGGCGCGTGCTTGCGCGAGTTTCGTGAGCGTTCATATCGGCATCGAAAGAGGGTTGATTGCTCGAATCAAATCATGCGGATGTCGATGTGTCCAATGCGAAACCGGGAAACGGCGAAGGCAGCAGGGCGAATTCATGTAGGGTCTGCTGAGATCTCTGAGGTCGGAATGGGCCGCGGGCGGCAGCTCCGGGTAGTGCC
>CAMAWP010000397.1 GCA_945861765.1 Akkermansia muciniphila
GGAATCATTTCCGTGTCCGGACAGGAGAACTCACTCCCGAGGGGTGCATAGAGTTTGTAGAGATTGGACATTTCCCGGCCGTGTGCTGTTGTATCCGATGAGCTGTTTCCGACTGACATCTCCCGGAGGGGAGATTCGAGAATAGCCCACCCCTATCTCCCGGAGGGGAGATTCGAGAATAGCCCATACCTATCTCCCGGAGGGAGATTTGAGAATAGCCCACCCTTTCAAGGGTGGGATTGCGTCGCAAATGCCCAAAGTCCCGAAGGGACGGTTGAGAGGAAACGTAGGACATTGGGGGATTCGGCCGTCCCCGCGGGAATGATGCGATGGCTCATTCGTACCCAGCAGTGAACTGCTGGGCTATTCTCGAATCTCCCTCCGGGAGACGAAGGCGGCCAATAGGTCCAGACTCCCGTCATCCTGGCGAGATGGAAAAATGGTTTTCATCCGCTGTGGAACTATTCCACTGAAAACAGCGAGGAACCATTTCGGTCGGTCCAGATAACTGCTTGAGCAGAGAGCCTGAGGGGTCTAAGTTGTCACAATGAAGCTCGCTGGGTTGGCGAGAGAATGAGATAACGAGAGATCGAATCGATCCTATGAAAACGCAATCCCTTTTATTCCTGCTGGCCTGGCTGGGGTTCGACGGCGTGACGTCAATCTCCTCGGCCGGGCAAGCTGCGACCAAAGAAACGAAGGAAACTCCCACCGCAGGTTCGTCGGCGACGGCTGGCGCCGCGACAAGCGGAGTGCTCAAGCCAGCAGTCGGATCTCCGTCAGTTCGTTTATCTTCAGGCATTGCTGAAATTGTGAAGATGGTCGAAGGAGGTGTCGAACCCACCGTAATCGATGCCTATATTCAGAACGCCTACGTTCCATTTTCTCCGAGCGCTGCGGAAATTATCTCTCTGCATGAGCTTGGGGTTTCTTCACACCTCATCACGGCGTTAATCCGGCGCGGTGGGGAACTGCGAGCGCAACAAGCCCAAGCGTCCAAAGAAATGCAGAGTCGGCTCGCCCAGCAACAATCGGTCGCGGTTGCGAGCAATTACCAACAGGCTGCGCCAGCGGCTTACACACCGCTCACGCAACCGGTCAGTTACAACGACTACCTGAACAGCTATCCGAGCTACGCGTACAGCTACCCTGCTTATTCTTACCCATACGTGGGCTATCCGGCCTACAGCTACGCATCTCCTTTTTATTCATCGTATTATTTTTGGCCGTACCGCTCTTACCGCTATCCGGTCAGAAGTTACGGGTATTGCGCTCCGTACTCTCCGAGGTTGAATTTCAGTGTGGGGATTGGTGCTCGTCCGCGGCCTTCCTTGCATTCGTCGGTTCGGACTTCCTTCGGGCACCAAGGCCGAGCGATAGGCCGTATCCGCTAGGCGGGAATTGATGACGCGGGGCAATTAAGCGATCTGCATCCGTGCTTTTTATACTGAAGGTTAGCGATCCATGAAAACGCACCCGCTTTACTTGAATGGCGAATGGGTTGTCACCGAAACAACTCACGCTGTGGTGAACCCGGCCAAAGCCGAGCCTTTTGCCCGGATGTCGCTCATTGACCGGTCGCGAGTTGCCCAAGCTTTGAACGACGCCCACGCGGCATTTCTTTCCTGGCGGCAAATCACTGGCAAAGCACGCGGCGAGTTCTTGCAAAAAATCGCCGCTGAGCTCGATCGCCGTCGAGATGGCATTTCCCGGCTCATCACCATGGAAAATGGCAAGCCGCTCGCCCAAAGCCTCACTGAAATTGCCATGGCCGTCGATCACCTGCGTTGGTTCGCCGAGGAAGCGCGCCGGGGCTACGGGCGCGTGATACCAAATCAAGTCGAAGGCAAACGACACCTCGTCATCAAGACTCCAATCGGCGTGGTCGGGGCAATCAGTCCGTGGAATTTTCCGCTCGTCCTCGGGGTGCGAAAGGCGGCTTCCGCATTGGCTGCCGGCTGCACGGTTGTGCTGAAGCCAGCCCGGCAAACGCCGCTATCTTCAGTGGCGTTCGCCGAATGTGTGGATGCCGTCAAGTTGCCACCCGGGGTCTTTCAAATCGTTGCGGGTTCCGCTTCCGAGATCGGCCAGGAGTTTTTACAGAATCCGCTCTGCCGCAAAATCACTTTCACAGGCTCAACAAGCGTCGGGCAAATACTCATCCGCGGCGCGGCAGAGTGTGTAAAGCCGTTGTCCTTGGAATTGGGCGGGCAGGCGCCGCTTCTTGTGTTCGAGGATGCGGATCTCGAAAAAGCCGTCGATGGCGCGATGATCGCCAAGTTTCGCAATACGGGACAATCCTGCATCGCCGCCAATCGCATTTATGTGCAGCGTCCCATTTATCAGCGGTTCCTCGATTTGTTCGTTGCCAAGACCAAGGCGTTGAAAATTGGGGATGGCTTGTTAGTGGGGGTTCAGATCGGTCCGCTCATCGATGACGAGGCCGCCGCAAAAGCCGCCCAGCATATCGAGGACGCTGTCGCGCACGGCGCGCGTCTGCTGTGCGGCGGTCGGCGATTGAAAGAGCGGAAAGGATTTTTCTTCGAACCGGCTGTGGTTGCGGATGTGCCGGATCGGGGGCTCTGCATGCAAGAGGAGACGTTTGCGCCGGTCGCGCCCGTCTGTGCTTTCGATACCGAAGCCGAAGTGATTCAGCGAGCCAATGCGTCCAACTTCGGGTTGAGCGCCTATGCTTTTACCCGTGATCTGGGACGGACCTTTCGGCTGATGGAATCCTTGGAGGCTGGCATGATCGGGATCAACGATGGTGTGCCGACCACGAGCCAGTGCCCATTTGGCGGTGTGAAGCAAAGCGGTTGGGGCCGCGAGCTCGGGCTTGAGGGAATGGATGCATTCTTGGAGACGAAGCACATCTCGATCGGGATCGCCTGATTCGGGTGGCGTCCGGCTTCAGTGGCCGAACCGCGCGGCTCGCGGATGCCCAGCCAGAAATCTTGAGCACGACCCTCGCCTAACTATTCGCGTCCTGTGAACTCATGAGTGGAAAGCTGGATGGAATCACAAAACTGATCGAAGATGGCGAGATTGTCGAAGCCTCAACCAAGCTGCGTGAGCACTTGTCATTGCAGCCCGATGATATCGAGGCTTACCTTCTGCTCGCGAAGATCGCCAAGATGATTGGCAACCTGGAGTTGGCTGGCGACCTCTTGGCGAAAGCCCTCAAGACGGCACCTGCCGCGGTCCACGTGCTGCTCGCGCAGGGGGATGTGATGGTGAAACTCGGGCGTGAGCCGGAAGCTCTAAGTTGTCTTGCCAAGGTCTTGGAGATCGATTCCAGAAATGGCGAGGCTCACATGGCGTTGGGACGGCATTATGCGGGCAATTTCTCATTCAAGGAGGCGCTCCACCATCTTCAATTAGCCGCCGCCGTAAATCCAACGTTGGAAGTCAACAGCCTGCTCGGGCATGTGCTCGTCGGGTCGGGACGGTTTGACGAAGCTGAAAAAGTTTTTCAAGCGTGTCTGGAACTCGATCCAAGTCATGGCGACACACTGGTGCAGTTGGGCAGCATCTGTCTTCGTCGGAGCGAGGTTGATCGAGCCTGGGAGCTTTACCGCCTGGCTCAAACCGCCATTCCAGGCCATCCGGAAGCCCTCTGGAATCTAGGCTATATTTGTTTGAACACCGCGGAGCCGATTACCTCTTGCAAGGATTGGCTGGATTTAACTCCCTCAGTTCTTAGTAAGATGGTTTTTGCGCTCAATTATCAGTCGGACTTAGACAGCGACTTGATCGCTGCCGCGCATCGGGAATGGGGCCTCGATCAAACGAAGCACATTCCGCATCTCCAATTGCCAACCAGGCGGCCATCCCTCTCTGGAGGTCGTTTGCGGTTGGGCTTTGTCTCTGGAGATTTTTGCCATCATCCGGTCGGGCGATTTGCCGCGTTGCTGTTTGCTCATTTGAATCGCCAAAAGTTCGATCTCTACGTCTATGACAATGGATCACCGACAGATCCGGTCACTGAACGGTTGCGATCTCTGGTTTCTAACTGGATCCACATTTTCGAGCGCGACGATGACGAGGCAGCTCGGTTGATTGCTGACGACCGCATCGACGTGTTGATCGATCTCTCAGGTCATACCGTCAGAAACCGTTTGCTGGTCTTTGCTCGGCGGCCTGCTCCGGTTCAGATCACTATGTTCGCTTATCCCAATACAACGGGACTGCGGGCGATCGATTATCGGATTACTGATCCATTTGCCGATCCTCCCGGCCTCACCGAGCATCTGTATGCCGAGAAGTGCATTCATCTCGCGCGCACTGCCTGGGTTTATTGGCCGCCCGATGCCGGGATCGAGCCCTATGTCACGCCAACGACACCAAGTGAGCGATTTGTTTTCGGCTGTTTGAACAACCCGCAGAAGATTAGCCCGGCGTCGATCGATCTCTGGAGCGCTCTGCTTCGGAGCCTTCCGCAATGTCGTCTCCTGATGCTGACCTTGGACCCCACTCACGCACAGAAAGCCCGGCGCAAATTTGCTGAGCAAAGCGTGGCTTCGGATCAACTGTGGCTGGTTCCAAAAACCGACCTGGCCGGTTATCTCAAATATCATCAACACATCGATATGATGCTCGATCCGCTCCCGTACAATGGGGGAGTTACCACCTGCGACGCGTTGTGGATGGGAGTGCCCGTTCTGACGTTGGCGGGGGATTCCTACGTTTCGCGTCAAGGAGCCAGCATCCTGAACAACGTGGGGCTTTCTGAGTTTGTTGCAGCGAATCCCGAGGACTTTTTGAACAGAGCGCGCGAATGGGTTGCGTCGCGAGAGCGGTTGGCGGCGGTGCGATGCGAGCTCCGAGCCAGGATGAAGCAGTCGCCCCTGCTGGACTACGTTGCCTACGCCGAGGAGCTCGGCGGAGTCTTTGAGAAGCTGGTGTTGCAACTGCCGTGAGCCCGAACGCGGCGAGTTCAGTCACGAGGTTCCCCGCTGTTTTCAGTGGAACCATTTCCGTGTCCGGGCTGGAGGACTCACTCTGGAGGGGTGCCTGGAGTTTTGGACATTTTCCGGCCATGTGCTGTTGAAGCCGATGAGGTTTGCGACTCACATCTCCCGGAGAGGAGATTCGAGCATAGCCCACCCTTTCAAGGGTGGGATTAGGTCGTCAATAGCCAAAGTCCCGAAGGGACGGTTGAACTCTTCTCGGGCGATCCTTTGTCCTGAACCGACAGTGAGAATAGGAGCTGACGCAGGACATTGGGGGATTCGGCCGTCCCTGCGGGACTTATGCGAGGGCTCATTCGAACCCAGCAGTGAACTGCCGGGCTATTCTCGAATCTCCCTCCGGGAGACGAAGGCAGCCAATAGGTCCAAACTCCAGTCAGCCCGGCGGGATGAAAAAAGGTCTTCATCCCGTCCATCCCGAAGTTGTTGGTGACTTTTTGGAGGTTCCCCTCTGTTTTCGGTGGAATCATTTCCGCGTCCAGGTTGGAAGACTCACTCCTGAGCAGTGCCTGGAGTTTGGACATTTTCCGGACGCGTGCTGTTGTAACCGATTCAGCTTCCGACTGCCATCTCCCGGATGGGAGATTTGAGAATAGCCCACCCTTTCATGGGTGGGATTGCGTGACGGAGAGTCCGAGTCCCGAAGGGACGATTGAATCACTCCCACTCGTCGCAATCGATGCTGCGTTTCGTTTGTGCTGAACACTGAACACACGGTGGAAATATGTTTTGGCGTAGGACATCGAGAAGGGGTTCAGCCGTCCCTCCGGGACTTATGCAATTACGAATCCAACCCAGCAGTGAACTGCTGGGCTATTATCGATACTCCCTCCGGGAGATAGAGACCATCATCTCCCGGAGGGGAGGCGGATGTCGCCATCTCCCGGAGGGGAGACCGAGACCGCCATCTGCCTCCGGGCGACGGATGGCACCGCCTCCCTCTCGGAGGGCGGCTTCCATCTCCCGGATGGGAGATTTGAGAATAGCCCACCGTTTTTCCTTCGGGGATGCGGATGTCGCCATCTCCCGGACGGGAGATTTGAGAATAGCCCACCCTTTCAAGGGTGGGATCGCGCGACGGAGAGTCCAAGTCCCGAAGGGACGATTGAATCACGCCCACAAAGACCACTCGTCGAATTCGGTGTTGTGTTTCGTTTGTGCCGAACACACG
>CAMAWP010000398.1 GCA_945861765.1 Akkermansia muciniphila
GAGGGAGATTCGAGAATAACCCGGCAATTCACTGCCGGGTTCGCATTAGCGATTGCATAAGTCCCGCAGGGACGGTCGAATCCCCAATGTCCTACGTCAGCTCCTACTGTCTGTTCAGGACAAAGGATCGCCCGAGAATAGTGCAACCGTCCCTTCGGGACTTTGGCTGTTTACTACCTAACCCCACCTTTGAAAGGGTGGGCTATTCTCGAATCTCCTCTCCGGGAGAGGTGAGTGGCAAACCTCATCAGCTAAAACAGCAGGCGACCCGAAAATGTCCAAGCTCCAGGCATCCCTCCGGAGTGAGTTTTCCAGCCCGGACACGGAAATGGTTCCACTGAAAACAGCAGGGAACCGTCCGCGTTAGAGTAAAACCCTCCAATTCTTTCGTTTCTTTCGGCTGAACTGCTGTTTTTAGGATTAAGATTCACACCGAGAATCTCAGGGCTACTTTGGCGGCGACTTCCGAGCGTTGGGCGTTGTTTGGTCTCTCGCGACAGAGACGTCCGCTTCGCCAAGGTTCATCAGACTCTTTCAACGCGAAACCACGGAAACCTAATCCACAAACACCAACTCATTGGACATGAGAAGCACCTGGGCATACCTCTCCCAGGGTGTGAGCGGCTTTGGACTATCCTTTGGACCGACAAAATCCCCGAAGCCATACTGCCAGAGCGGCACCGTCGGTGCGCTTGAGACAACACCCGGCTGCGACTTTAAGAACCGGAGGCCTAGATCGATCTCGTCCGATGTGGGGTCGCGCTGATAGGCGGCTTGATAGAGCGCTTTGACCCGGTCCTCATCGCGACTGCCTGCGCTAAGCTCGGGTCGCCGGGCGAAATCCCGCGCTTGCTCGACGACAAACGGGCTGTTGATCATGAATAGCGCCTGCTGCGGCACGCTGGTGTAAAATCGCTGGGGGCTGGTGGCGTCGGGACTGGCGAAATCGAACGTCCGGAAAATGGCAGGCAAGTTCTGACGTTCGATAAATCCGTAAATCGTCCGCCGAGTGGTGAACGGTTCGGTGGTAATCTCGACAGCTCGGCCGAAGGCTGTATGATCGAGCTTGCCCGCGACCGCGAGAAGCGAATCCCGCATTGCTTCAAAATCCAAACGACGGCGGTTCATTTTCCAAAGCAACTGATTGTTCGGGTCCACTTGAGCATTCCTGGCATTGCCATCGCTGCTTTGCTGATAGACGCTCGATAGCAGAATCCATCGATGCAGTTTTTTGAGCGACCAACCCTCTTCCATGAAGCGCGACGCAAGGTAATCGAGCAGCTCCGGATGGGATGGCGGTTCCGAGCGAATGCCGAAGTCGCTCGGTGTGCGGACCAAACCTATCCCGAAATAATGCAGCCAAACTCGGTTCACGATCACACGAGCGGTCAACGGATTGTCGCGGCTCGCGATCGCTTGGGCCAATTCGAGACGACCGCTTCCTTTTTGAAATGGCTGTCGCTTTTCGCCTGATAACACCTCCAGGAACTGGCGCGGAACTTCGGGACCACGGTTGCTTGGGTTGCCACGGACGAAGACGTGAGGATTCGTCGGGTTCGAATTATCCTGCAATGCCATTGCCCGCGGTGGCGCTCCTGGGTGTGTGGCATCGAGCTCCTCTACCTTCCGGCGGAGCGCGCGCACTTTTTGAGCAGCAGGCACGTCGAAGAGCCGCATGATCTCACCTTCCGGAACGTTCGCTGGAGAGTCCGAGCCATAGAGAAGCTCGCGGATAGATTCCAGACTTGGATCTGAGAACGCCAAGGGTACGGAAGGCTTGGCTTGAAGGTCCTGACTGCTTGCTTTTCGATGCGCCAGCAATGTTTCCTGCCAGCGCTTATCCACGTCGGCCAGCAGCTTGCCGTACCGTTCCGCGACGTCTTTCATGGAAGCTGGCGGCTCGCCGGCCAGCGCCAGAGCGACCAGAGAGTTTAGTTTATTGGTGACGCCCTTGCCGGCCACAAAGCCGAGCATCAACTCTGTCGCTTTCGAGGCAAACTCATTGGTGGACAGTTTCTCGAACGTAAAGTAGGGAGCAAAGATGGGGTGACCCGGCTGCTTTCGGCAAGCATCCAGAAGCGCCATCCACCGTTGCGCCGTTCCAGGGTGCAATTTGCGTTCGCGCGCCATTGCTTCGCCTTTGGAAGCATCTCCCAACTGATGCATCTCGTAGGACAACAGCAGATAGTCGCCGGACCTCTGCCGGAGCTGGCTCAGCGCCTCGGCTTGTTTGGTCTCGCGAAATGTGCTGAGCTCGTCTTCGCGTTTTTTTCGTTCCGCCAGATAATCGGAATACCCTCTCGGTTGTGCGCCAGCCCCAAGCAACGGCTTGTCCGCGGGCTCGGATGAACTCGCAAAGACGCCATACAGCGAATAGTAATCCTTGGTTGGAATCGGATCGTACTTATGGTCGTGACAACGGGCGCAAGACACCGTCAGCCCCATCGTGCCCCGAGTCACGACGTCAATGCGGTCATCAATGATATCGCTTTGATTGTTGAGAAAGCGGCGGCCCAGGGTCAGAAAACCGAGCGCTGCCAATGGCCGTTTGTCCTCACCCAAAGGCAAGAGATCGGCCGCGATTTGTTGAATGATGAATTGGTCGAAAGGGAGATCCTCGTTGAGCGCGCGAATAACGTAATCGCGATACGTGTAGGAATACGGATAACGCCGTTCCTCTTCAAAGACGTAGCCCTTGGTGTCCGCGTACCGAGCGACATCCAGCCAATGCCGTCCCCACCGCTCGCCGTAGGCCGGAGACGCGAGCATGCGCTCCACGACCTTTGCAAAGGCTTCCGGTGAATCATCGGCCAGGAAGGACGCCGCTTCCTCGGGTGTGGGTGGCAGTCCGGTGGTGTCGAGGCTGCTACGTCTCAGAAGCGTCCGTTTATCAGCAGGCCCGGACGGGCCGATCCCTTTGGCTTCGAGTTTACCCAAGATGAATGTGTCGATCGGCGTTTGGATCCACCGCTCGTTCTTAACTTTGAGGGCCACTGGTTGTGTGATCGGCTGGAAGGCCCAGTGAGATTTGGCTGGGAGTTGAGAGTTGAGAGCCGAGGGTGGGTTGATGCGAGGATCGGGAGCCCCCATTTTTATCCAAATTTCCAAATTCGCAATCTGTTCGGCGGAAAGTTTTTTATCCTTCGGCGGCATCTGCAACTTTTCGTCGTGGTACCGGACCGCCTTAATGAGGAGGCTCTTTTCGGTGTCACCAGGGACAATAGCGGGTCCAGTTTCACCACCTTTCAGGAGCCCTTCGCGCGTATCGAGGAGCAAACCGCCTTTCACTTTTTCGCTTTGCGCGCTATGGCATTTGTAGCAGTTCTCGGCGAGAACCGGCCGAATCTTCTTTTCAAAGAAATCGACCGCCGCAAGGTCAAGCTCTGCCGCCGTCGAGGGTCTGAGTGAAGCAAAGAGGGACGCGCCGAGCAGCACCGCGCGCCACCACCGAGATTCGAATATCATATCAATTTTCACGATAAGAAAACCCTTTACAGAATATTCAATATTGCCTGGGCCGCCCTTTGGCTGGCACCGGCCTCTCCCAAGGAAGCGATCGCCTTCGCCAACTCCGTTTTCATGACGCGCCGCCGGGAAGTGTTATTCAATAAATCCAGAGCTTCCCCGGCGATACGGTCTGGGTTGGCTTGGCTTTGGATGAATTCAGGATAGATTTCTTGGCCCGCAAGAAGATTTGGCATGGCGATGTATTTCACTTGGATGATCTGCCTCGCGATCAAGAACGTGAGCCAGGAGGTCTTGTACAACACGACAGTCGGCACACCGAAATAGGCGCATTCCAACGTGACCGTGCCCGAGGAGGCGATGGCCAAATCGGCTTGGGACAGAGACTCCGCCAGTCCGCTGGTCTGCACCTGCAAGTCAGCAACCGGTTTCATCCTGTTCATCGCTAGCTCTACCAGCTCCGCATTGGGCAAGATCAGCCGCGGCTGGACCCGACGCCCAGCTCTGATCTTTTCCAGGGCCTCGATCATGACGGGAAGATGGGCTTCCACTTCCCGTTTCCGGCTGCCGGGGAGCAGCAGCAAAAGGGGAAGAGGGGAAGATCCGGGATTTGAAAGCGGCACCTCCGCACTCCGCGATTCACGCTTCGCTTCGACATGGCGGTCGATCAGCGGATGGCCGACGAACTCGACGTGTAACCTCGGTACCCGGGCGGCGTACCATTCCTTCTCGAATGGAAAAATGCTGAGCAAAAGATCGACATCCCGAGCGATTTGATAGGCTCTTGATCCGCGCGAGGCCCAGACCTGGGGTGAGACGTAATAAACAATCTTGGGATTCCAATTGTGAAAGCTATCTGGCCGCGCGCGAACGTATCGCTTGATCGCTTTCGCAAAGCGACGGTTGAATCCAGCGTAATCGACCAGAACAATGACTTCGGGCTCGCGCTCGACTGCCAGTTGGAAGAGCCGTTCAAAAAAGCCTTTGAATTTGAAGTAGTGGCGCAGCACATCAGAGAGACCGAAAACTGCATGTCGCGTTAAGTCGAAAAGCAGTTCGACACCCACCGCCGCCATCCGCGGTCCGCCCGTCCCGAAGAACTCGGGCGGAAACGGCCTGGCAAGGATAGCCGGCGCATTGCGAAGAGCTTTGACGAGCTCTGCCGCCAGGGCATCGCCGCTAGCTTCACCCGCGACGAACATGAAACGCTGGGCAGTCATTTCGAGAAGTGAAATCGGTGACGCAAACCTGGTCGAAGTGAGTTCACTCGGATCAAACAATTAAACGAGGGTGCCGACCATTCTCTCGCGTTCTTTTGCAGTGCTCTCGCTATTGGCAGCTTGAATTTGCCGCGTGATCTCCAACGCCAAGTCCAAGGCGCGCTTAGCCGATTCGCCGCTGACCACCGGCGCCTGCCGGGCTTGCACGCAATCAATGAAGCTCCGCAGCTCCAGCTTCAGCGGCTCGTCCTTTTCCAGCGGAACGGGCTCGCGAACAATGCGTTTGCCGCCGAACTCGCTCACAATCGTCGAGTCCCGCGCCGCCAGTAATTTCTTGAGCAAGGATGATTCATCCTCACCGTCCCGGGCGATGCGGTAAATGAATCCTTCTTGCGCTCGATAATCGAGTGAGACGTAGCTGGTGAACGCGCCGCCGCTAAACACTCGTATTTTTCGCATCCGTTCGGGGCTCACCCGGCTGGCTGTCAGATTGGCGACGCAGCCATTGGCAAAACGGAGCCGAGCATTCGCAATATCTTCGGAGCTGCTCAGCACGGGAATGCCGACTGAATCCACGCTGACAATAGGCGCTTTAACGAAAGCCAAGACCACATCGAGATCATGGATCATGAGGTCCAGGACCACTCCGATATCGGTGCTCCGGGCCGGAAACGGAGAGAGGCGATGGGCTTCGATGAAGCGCGGTTCCTTAGCCACGGATTCGAGATATCGGAAAACAGGATTGAATCGCTCGACATGTCCGATTTGCAAAATCAGTTTTTGTTCCTGCGCGAGTTGGACAAGCTCCGCAGCTTGCCCGGCGTGGTCGGTCATCGGCTTTTCCACGAGGAGATGCTTGCCTTCTTTGAGCAACACCCTCGCGATGTCGAAGTGGGTCGATGTGGGCGTGACAACGCTGAGCGCGTTGCACGCGGCGGACGCTTCGGCGATCGAGGCGAAGCTCTGCACGCGGTACTTTTCAGCCACTTTCCGAGCCGCGTCTGGCAGCGTGTCGCAAACCCCCATGAATTCGACATGGCCTCCAGATGCCAGTTGGGCGTAGATGCGAGCGTGTTCCTTGCCGAGCGAACCCGCGCCAATGACACCCACTCTGACCTTCGTTAACATGACGAAAGTTTAGTGAGCGGCGAGCGGCTCTGCGACTGAATTCGACTGCCGACTCAAGTGCGCCGCTATTGGCTGCCAGTCCGCTCGATTGTGCGAGGCGCGCAGCAATTCTCTCCATGAACCTGGGTGGGGTGAGAGTCCCCTCGAACCCTGACCTTTTCTGGCGATCGAGCATGTCAGGGCTCGACGGCTTCCGGCTCGGAGACTACAGCTCGGAGAGAGTCTCGCCCCACCGTTCAAGGGCGCAATGCGCGCACAAAGTT
>CAMAWP010000399.1 GCA_945861765.1 Akkermansia muciniphila
CAACGGCGGCCTTTCGACCAGCGAGGGCTGGCCCACCACGAACCTGCCGCTGCGCGCTGGCAAAGGCTGGCTGTATGAAGGCGGCATCCGCACGTCGTTGCTGATACGCTGGCCCGCCGTGGTGAAGCCGGGCAGCGTCGTGAGCACGCCAGTGAGCAGCCCAGACTTTTTCCCCACGTTGCTCGCGGCCGCCGGCGCGGCGCCGCGGGCGGGCCAGGTACTTGACGGTGTGAGCCTGATGCCGTTGCTCAAAGGCGGCGCACTGCCCGAGCGCGCCGTGTTTTGGCACTATCCGCACTATGGCAATCAAGGCGGCGGGCCCGGCGCAGCCGTCCGGCGTGGAGACTGGAAACTCATCGAGTGGCAGGAGGACGGCCGCACGGAACTCTTCAACCTGGCCGCCGACCTCGGCGAGCAGGCCAACCTCGCCGCGAAGGAGCCGCGTCGCGTCGCGCAACTGCGCGAGGAACTCCACGCCTGGCAGAAGCAGGTCGGTGCGAAATCCACCGCGCCGAACCCAGCCTACGATCCCGCCAAGCCCGACGGTCGCGCCGCCAAACGCCCATCGGCGAAGTAAATTCTGACCCAACCTGAACCAATGAACTTTCATCGATTCCTCATTCTTTGGGTGCTCCTCTGCGGCGCGCACTCCGTCGCACACGCCGCCCCGCCCAACATCGTCATCTTTCTCGCCGATGATTCCGGCTGGGGCGATTACTCTATCAACGGCAACACGAACCTGCGCACGCCGAACATTGATTCCATCGCCCGCAGCGGCGCGACGTTCGATCGTTTTTACGTGTGCTCCGTTTGCGCGCCCACGCGCGCGGAATTTCTCACTGGCCGCTATCATCCGCGCGGCGGCGTACGCGGCGTCTCCACCGGACAGGAGCGGCTGAACCTCGACGAGAAGACCATCGCCGATGCCTTCAAGGCGGCGGGCTACTCGACGGGCGCGTTCGGCAAATGGCACAACGGCTCGCAGTGGCCGTATCATCCCAACGCGCGGGGCTTCGGCGAATACTACGGCTTCACCTCCGGTCACTGGGGCGAATACTTCGATGCGCCCATGGAGCACAACGGCCAGCCCGTGCGCGGCAAAGGATTTATCGCGGACGATTTCACCACGCGCGCACTCGATTTTATCGAACGCAACAAGGCCACGCCTTTCTTGTGCTACGTGCCTTTTAACACGCCGCACTCGCCGTGGGCCGTGCCGCAGGATGATTGGCAGCGTTTCAAGAACGATTCCGTGAAGCTACGTGCGCGCGTCGGCGATGCGGAGGATCTCGACCAAACCCGTTGCGCATTGGCGATGATTGAGAATCTCGATCGCAACGTCGGCCGCGTGCTCAAGCGACTCGACGAACTCAAGCTCACCGACAACACGATCGTGCTCTACTTCTCCGACAACGGCCCCAATTCGTGGCGATGGAATGGTGGCATGAAGGGCCGCAAAGGATCGACCGACGAAGGCGGCGTCCGCTCGACGTGTTTCGTCCGCTGGCCGAGCCAAATCAACGCGGGCATTACCATCACGCAAATCGCCGGCACGATTGACCTGTTGCCCACGCTCACGGCGCTGACGGGTGTGAAGCGCGTCGGCGACAAACCGCTCGATGGCATGGACTTTTCGGCGCTGCTGCGCGGCGCAAAGGCGCAGTGGCCCGCGCGCACGCTCTTCTCGCATCAGAACGGAAACGTCAGCGCGCGCTCGCAACAGTATCGTTTCGACAACACCGGCGCACTCTTCGACATGATTGCCGACCCCGGTCAAACAAAGAACATCGCCACTGAGAAACGCGAAGTCGCCGCGCAATTCATCGCCGCCGTTGCCGATTGGCGCAAAGATGTGCTGGGCCAAGCCGCTGGGCCCATCGGCGTGTTGAAAGGAAAAGCCAAAGGACTTGGTCTCGCGCCTGACACTCGCCCGTTCCTTGTGGGTGCCGGTGGCGTTGCGTTTCGCAACACGCCCTTGCCCGCGCGCGACGGCGTAGCGCACGGCAGCATCAAACGTAGCGCGCCCGCGCCGAACTGTTCCTACTTTGTGAACTGGAAATCCATCGACGATAAAATCACGTGGGACGTGGAAGTGAGCGCCACCGGGATTTACGACGTGACGATTCTCCACATCGCCGCCGACGCAGGCGCAACGGTGGAGCTGAGTTTCAATGGCAGTAAACTCACCGGCAAAGTCCCCGCTGTGTGGAACCCGCCTCTCTACAAAAACCAAGACACCATCGCTCGCCCGCCTGCCGAATCGCAGATGAAAGAATTCCGCCCACTGCACCTCGGTGCAATCCGGCTCGAGAAAGGCCGCGGACTGCTTACGTTGCGAGCGCTCGAAATCCCCGGCGCCAGCGTGATGGACATGCGTCAGCTGGTGCTGGCTTTGAATCAGTAGTCCACGCCCACCATGCTGCCTCTGCTCATCCACGACGGCATGACCCAGCGCGCGCCTGCTCCTTGCCAAACGCGGCAAGCTGGTTTCAGATAGCCGCATCCAGTTCACCATTGCACCTATGAGAATCTTCCTCGCCTGCCTCACCGCCACGTTGCTCACCAGCAAACTTTTCGCTGCCGACTTCCGCGCCGGAGCCGCTGTCGTGGACATCACGCCCGCTGTGCTGCCTGTGCTCGTCAACGGCGGGATGCTCAACCGCAGTCTCACAAACGTGAACACGCGCGTGAACGCCCGCGCGCTCGCGCTGTCGGATGGCAAAGAGCAAATCGCTATCGTCATCGTGGACAGTTGCATGATGGGTCGCCCTCTACTCGACGAGGCGAAGGCGCTCGCCGCCAAACGCACCGGTATCGCCACCAACCACATCCTCATTTCTGCTACGCACGCGCACAGTGCGCCCTCCGCATTTGCCTGCCTCGGCACGGATGCCGACCCGCGTTACGTGCCCTTCCTGCGCAACCAGCTCGTTGAGGTCATCGTCGCCGCGCAGAAGAATCTTGAGCCCGCGCGCATCGGTTGGGCGAAGGGCTTCGCGCCGGAGTTCACGGCGCTGCGCCAGTGGATTCGTCGGCCCGACCGCATCGCTGAAGACCCCTTCGGCAACAAGACTGTGCGGGCAAATATGCACGCGGGCAGCGTGTGGGATGATGTGACGGGCGAGGCCGGCCCAGAAGATCCCGACCTCACGCTCATCTCGATTCAGTCGCGCGACGGCCGCCCGCTGGCGGTGCTGGGCAATTTCTCGATGCACTATTTCGGCGACAAGGAAATCAGTGCAGACTACTTCGGCCTCTTCAGCGAGGGGCTGAAGGCGCGCCTCGCTGCCAACGCGCCTCCGGGCAAGGCACCGTTTGTCGGCATCATGTCTCATGGTTGTAGCGGCGACATCTATCGCGTGGACTACAAAATTCCGGCGAAGGACCGACCCAAGCCGACGATCCAGGAATATGCCGACGGACTGCTGGACATCGCGATAAAGGCGCTCGGCGGCATTTCGCATCGTGCTGACGCCGATATCGCGATGGCCGAAAAGCGTCTGCCGCTCAACTACCGAGTGCCGGACAAGCAACTGCTCGAATGGTCGCAGCGCGTGGTGAGGGAGATGGGCGATCGTCTCCCGAAGACCACGACTGAGGTTTATGCGCGCGAGCAAATCATCCTGCATGAGATGCAGCGCACCGAAGTCGTCGTGCAGGCGCTGCGCATCGGCGACATCGGCATCGCCACCACGCCGAATGAAACCTACGCCGTGACTGGGCTGAAGATTAAAGCGGCCAGCCCGTTACGGAACACCATGGTCATCGAACTGGCCAACGGCGCGGACGGTTATATCCCTCCTCCGGAGCAATACGCCTTCGGCGGCTATAATACTTGGGCCGCGCGCTCCGCTGGGCTGGAGGTGCAAGCCGAGCCGAAGATTGCAGAAGCCGCGATTCATCTGCTGGAGAAAGTCAGCGGTCAGCCGCGTCGCGCGTGGAAGCTGCCTGAAGGTCCGGCCACACGCGCCGTGCTCGACGCCAAGCCGCTCGCCTATTGGCGCCTGAACGAGTTCACCGGCCCGCACGCTGCCGACGCCACCGGTCGGGGTCACGACGCGACTTACGAAACGGCCATCACTTACTATCTGGAAGGGCCACGCCCAACAGAGTTCGCATCGAAGGACGAAATTAACCGCGCCCCCCACTTCGTTGGCGGTCGCCTGCGTGCGCGGCTCGAACAGCTCGGCGGAAGTTACTCTATCTCGATGTGGGTTTGGAACGGGATGCCCAATGACGGCCGCGACACGAGTGGCTGGCTCTTCTCGCGCGGTCCGGACCACGGGTTGAGTGAGGTGAGCGAGCACCTTGGCATCGGCGGCAAGAGCGGTCACACCGGCAAGCTCATCTTCTTCCGTGGGGACGACGCGGGCAGCATCGTGGCCGGTAAGACAGAGCTGCCCCGCTGGCAGTGGCGGCACATCGTGCTTGTCCGCGACGGGCAGCAGATGCGCGCTTATCTCGACGGCCAGCTTGAGATTGAAACCAAACTGCCTGCGAAGTCCGCGCCCGCCGGCTCCGGCCAACTCTTCCTCGGCGGCCGCAGCGACAACGACTCGAGCTGGGAAGGCCGCCTCGACGAAATCGTCGTCTTTGATCGCGCGCTGATGGCCCGCGAGGTGTCCAAACTGGCTGGGAAGTGACCCTATTTTTCTCCAGCTCCCTCATCGGGGCAGTGAAAAGTGCTCGTAGCGACAGGGCTCGCGATCGAGGGCCTGCTCGGCTACATCGAGGCCGTGGACGCCGACACCGTTCACTCCCTCCTGTTCAGTTCGCACTGGTTCTAGGCGAACCAGTGGAAGCCGGGGCAAACGCTTGCGCTGCGCGCGACCACGGCGACCTTCACACCCACGGGCGACGCCATCGAAGCCGAGTTGGTCACAGGCAAAAGCTCGGCACTTACGGCTCCGGCGCGAGCGAGGCCATGCTGCGGTTCAAGAATGCTAGCAACGAAAAAAAGATGTTCGACTGAACGAAGGGGCAGGTCGTGCCCGCAATCGCGAAGTGAGCCTGGAGTGATTCGGCGACATTCTTACGAGACCGATACCACGGTGTGGTTGTGGCGTGTGCCGGCGATAACAATCTTGAGCGTGTCGCCCGCACGATGACCCATCAACTGCCCGCCGAGCGGCGATTCTGGCGTGAGCACCAGCACTTCGTGACCGCCCACCTCCACCTCCGTACCGCCCGCACGTGGACCGATGAGGTAGAACGCTCGGCCGCCGCGTCCCTCCAACTCCACCAGTGCACCGACCACCACAGGTTCGTTCGCACCGAGCGCGCGCGCGCCAAGCGACTTGAACAGCCGAATCGATTCCTCGGTCTCGGCTACTTGCCGCGCCTGCCCGCGCGCGAGGTACGAGGCTTCCAGTCCGCGCGTATCGTACTTGCTCTCGGACCGGCTCTGCTCATCGGTCGCCTCGGCGAAGGCCGCGCGCGCGGCCCGTATGTACAGTTCCAACTCGCCCGTGAGATGGCCGAGAATCTTCCGTATGACATCCTTCTTCTTCACAGTAAAAATCGTCGGCGACAAAAGTTCACTCACCAGTCCGTCGGCTTGTAGTCTTTCAGAAACTTACCCCAGATGGGCTCCCCCGTATTGATGCCAGCGATAATCGGGTCCACGATCCGCGCCGCGCCGTCGACGATATCCAGCGGCGGATGGAAACGGTGCTCCTTCGTCTTGCGCTCGGCGAGATGCGCTGGGTCTTCGTCGGTCACCCAGCCGGTGTCGACCGCATTCATGTGGATGCCGTCCGCGTGGTAGTCTGCCGCCGCGGTGCGCGTCATCATGTTCAATGCCGCCTTGGCCATGTTCGTGTGGGGATGGCGTGTGGTCTTGAACTTTCGATAGAACTGCCCTTCGACGGCTGAAACGTTGACGATATGTTTGTCGCGCTCCGGGGTGCGGAGCATGAGCGGCTTACTGGTAGGAATTTGGTTTCTGATCGTCCCTCCACGATAGATCTTGGAGATGGATTGGAGCAAGAAAGAACGCTGGAAAAACGATGAGAAACGGAGATTGAAGCCTTGGTTGCCCCTCGGTTCACTCATGATCATCTTCGGAAAGTAGA
>CAMAWP010000400.1 GCA_945861765.1 Akkermansia muciniphila
CAAAGTTTGTAGCAGCTCCCGGAGTTGGATTCCGGGCGGAACGGCTGTCTGATTAAAGTAATTTTTCGCTTAACGAAACGACAAGGAGTGACTGCACCCGCCCTGACGACCAACCATTCCCTTCACAACACCCATGCAAAATTCTATCAAATTCCACCACGCCGGCCTTTGGGCGGTAATTTTGTGCCTGAGCAACTCCAGCGTGAGCCAAGGGCAAACCGATGGCCAATGGCATCAGAGTATTGGCACGGAGAACCTGAACATGCAGGCCTTGATCTTCAAAGGCGGACGCACCTTTGCCGGTGGTGCCACGGGAGCCTACCTTTCCACCAACGGTGCGGTGGACTTCGCGCTCTCGAACACCGGCAATGACAGCAGCGGTCCCACCAGAGGTTTTGCCTCCAACTCCAACTTCCTTTTCACCTGCACCAGCCAGGGCGTTTTCCGTAGTGCGGACAATGGCGCGACCTGGTCGCAGAAAAGCTCAGGTCTCACCGACCTGCGGACCAGCGGCATCCACTACCTCGATCCCTACTTGATCGTGGTCACGCCGGCGGGAGTCTTTGGCTCCGGCAACGACGGCGACAGTTGGGTAGCTGCCGGCTTGGCTGGGACGGATGTTCGGTGTGTGACGTCAATCAATGCGACGCTGTTTGTCGGCGCCAACGCCGCCGCCAGCAGTGTTTACAAGAGCACTGACTATGGTGTGACTTGGACCGCAGCGAACACCGGTCTGAACACGACTTCCGTGCGGGCGGTTGAGCGCAAGGGCACCACCTTGTTTGCAGCGGGTGCCGTGGGCACAGGAGTTTTCCGTTCCACCGACCTTGGGGTGAGCTGGACCCTGCTTTCGACGGCGACGGGACTTCCCAGCAGTTCCTACCGCGGCTTTGCCTCCGATGATTTCTTTATTTTCGCGGGATCGTTTGGCGGAGGCGTTTATTACTCCGCCGACAACGGTGATACCTGGACGGCAATCAACACAGGCTTGCTCGACCTCACCATCTTCGATCTCGAACTTAACGATTCCATGCTCGTCGCCGCCACCAACACCAAGGGAGTCTTCCGCTTCGCCCTGTCCAACCTGCCGCGTTTGCCCGCAAAAATAGCTTCCACCGCCATGACCCCGGGCGGTTTCCGCATTACCTACTCTGCCCAAACTGGCGCGGCCTGCGTGCTGGAATATTCGGACTCACTCGATGGCAATTGGATCTTTCTCCAGGCGCTGACCGGCACCGGATCGCCGCTGGGCGTGACCGACGGCTCGACTCCCGTTCCGCCGCGACGGTTCTATCACATCGTAACGCAATAGCAGCCCGGCTCGCCCCGGCTGGCCACGGCCATTTCCCGCCCCGCACAGTGGCACCATGCCCCGCGCGAGGAGATTTTGATCGGGAGCTCTGGCGATTGGGTCAAGGTGCCGCTGCACCCCATTGCCGCGATCCAGGGCGATCCGACCTTCGACACCGCGCAAGCCATCGCCGTGATGCTGGAGAAAGACGGCATCGCTTGCGATATGATGCATGGCTTCAACTGGGACGGGAGAATGTCGAATGAGGAATTTCGAATGTCGAATGGCCGGAACTTCGGACTTCGCACTTCTGCATTCGCACTTCCCGCGTCCCCGCCGGACAGGAGCACATCCTCGAACAGGATGACGGCAAGAAGCGCTGGGTGCAGGTGGTGACGGAGTTGCAAATGACGAATGACGAATTCGGAATGTCGAACTGACTGAACTTCGTAATTCGGACTTCTGCATTCGCACTTCCCGGGACGCCGCCATCCGCCAGCTCGTGAGCAAGGCCATCACCACCGAAGGCCAGGTGATTGACGTCTTCACCGCCGCCGGATTGCCCAAGCCGGACATCAGCATCCTGAGCGACCAATTCCTCGCCGAAGTGCGCGGCCTCAAGCACAAGAACGTCGCCGCCGAGTTGCTGGAAAAGCTGCTCAAGGACGAACGGGGCAAATGTCGAATGACGAATTCGGAATGTCGAATGGTCTGAACTTCGCAATTCGCACTTTTACATTCGCACTTCTGCATTCGAACTTTCCACCGCCTACCACAACCGCGCCATCTCCACGATGCAGGCCATCGAAGAGCTGATCAAACTGGCCAAGGATCTCGACGCCGCGACCAAGGCCGGCAAGGAGATGGGCCTGACCGAAGACGAGAAGGCATTCTACGACGCCCTCGCCGCGAACGATTCCGCCGTGACCGCGATGGGCGACGACAAACTCAAGCTCATCGCCGCCGAGCTCATCTCCCAAGTGAAGAAGAGCGTCACCATTGACTGGACCCTTCGCGAAAGCGCCCGCGCCAAGATCAAGGTCATAGTGAAACGCATCCTGAACAAACACGGCTACCCGCCCGACCTGCAGGAGGAAGCGGTGAAGACGGTGCTCGCGCAGGCCGAGCTGCTGTGCGCGGAGTGGGTGTGAACCATCACGGACGCCCTGGCCGACCTCGGCGGCAAGCCGGAGGAAATACGGCATTCGCCGGGTTTCAGAATTATCCCTACGCCGTAGCAGATTGACGATTACTTTGCTTGGGCGTCCAACGAATAGGGGTTTTCGTTTTCACAGCGAGCGCAATCATACCCTTCCACAGGCGTTGACAGAAGAATTGCTGCCCAGCGATTCCAGCGTCCCAATGATGCTTCTCGCGGGCACGAGCTTCAATAAAGCCGTGCCGAATCTCAGGCGGGCATTGGGCTGTGGGCATCCCGGCTGTGTGCGTGTGTGGTCGTTTCGAGTGGCGATTGCAAAGCTCCATGTACGTAATAACGTACATCTTTGCTCAGTAACCTGTTGAGAGGTTTTGGTTGCATGGGACGAAGGGCAGGCGAACCAGGTTTGTCAGGAGGTGATGGACTGGTTGAACTCAGGTGGCACGAAGGAACGTGAGTGGCGCGGAACAAGGCCCTCGTTGTTGTATTCCCAAGGGAGATGAGCGAATGTATGTTCCATGAGCGATGAACTTGTGGATGCCCTCAGAGAGCCCCAAACTCCCAGCGAAGCCCTCGAAGAACAGGGGTGTGAACCAGAGATCATGAGAAGACGTGACTCTCTCCCAAAGGTGGAACAAACACTCGCAGGACTCTCCGTCACAGATTATGCGGCGGCGGTGATTGCTGAGCAGATTGAAAATCTCCGTTACAACGCAAACGAGTTGGATCGCCAGTATGCAATCAACGTCCGAGGTCGCAAAATCAAGTTCAACGATCGTGTGGGTTACGTTTCTGTTCGCGAGAAGATCGCGTCCAAGATCGTTTGTCTTGTCGAAAAGCTTCGCGCAATTCTTTCACCGCATCCGCCCGTAGATTCTACCCGAAACGAGTCGGGTGGCCGTTCGTGGGACCCCGATGCCGGTCAGCGTGCAGAATTCAGGCAGGCGCAGTGACCTCCACGTCGATCCCC
Source organism: Akkermansia muciniphila (assembly GCA_945861765.1). Lineage (GTDB taxonomy): Bacteria > Verrucomicrobiota > Verrucomicrobiia > Limisphaerales > SIBE01 > SIBE01. The sequence goes on from CAMAWP010000400.1 coordinate 3,421, forward strand.
AGGCATTCGGTTCTTCCCGCGAGAGCGCTTGCCCACATAAACAAAGCCTTGTTGGCTCGGCTTTTTGAAGCAGCATGCCGTTTCTGAAAACCATGTAAAAGAAACCAAAGCAAATTTAGCGTAGCTTCGGCTACGGTCTCACGAGAAACCTAGGAAATTTCGAGAAGAGAGGCCTACCGAAAGCACGCGCCCACCAGGGCGCGGCTTTTCGCGTCTTCTCTTCGGGCCTTCCTAGGGCCTCTCGTGAGGGTGCGTTGAGTTGGCGTCCTTTGTTTTGTTCTTGGTTGCCCTGAAATGCAAAAATCCATGCTTATGAAAAGTAGATCAATCATCCTCCTAATCGCCGCAGCGGCTCTCAGTATGTTCCAGTCAAGGGCGTCCGGCGTCATTGTTTACGGAAACGACTTCTCCGGATCTGTTGGCCCAGAGTGGTCCAGCAAAATCGTCGGCGTCACGCCCATAGGCGCACGGCGTTTCCTTGGTGAGTTCAGCAACGATACCGTTATCGCCCCCCCCTTTCGTGCGAATGTTGTTCTCGACAAGCGAAGAAGCAAGTTTAACTTTACGCAAGTCGCCTTGTAAGGCGTCTGTGGTCACTAGGCGCGCATGAAGAATCGGGTTCTTATGTTGGTAATGGCTTGCTTCGTCTGGCTTTTGAGCTTTCCCCTGACACAGGCGAAAAGCTGGGTCGCGCCTAGCCGAAATTCCACTCCACGTTTTGATCTGTCTCAGCCTGTTGAATTAACAGCCGAGGACGTAGGTAAAGAACCTTTGCCCGTCGAGCTACCCACGGCGAAGCTTGTAGCCCCCAGTCCAGCGATGGCTTGGACCTGGCTGTCCAGCGGACTCGACGGCTTCCGCGAAAGCTGCGCATCCAAGGACAACTTCTCCTTGAGTGCTTGGATCATCTCGCGCCGGTGAGGTTCCCACTTATTTTCCGGATTGAATTGAACTGCGGGTGGGCAACTCTCCAAGAACTTCAGGAAGGACTCAGAGCTAAACCTGCCGCTCACTAACTCCAGGCCGTACTTTTCAAACGAGGCAAGCCATTCCTCTGTGGCTTTTTGTACCTCGAATGTCATGCACCATCACGCTTTGGCCAACGCCTTGACGCAATAGCTGTTAAGGCTCTCGCCGGTAGCGAGGGCTTTCAGTGCCAAGCGGTGGTGCATCGCGGGTTCGAGCCTAAGAACAAACTTGCCGCTGAATTTCTTGCTGTCGTGTTCCGGTAATGGTGTCCCATCCTTTTCCAGAATCTCAATCCATTCCTCCACTATTTGACAGAGTTCGGCGTACACCTTCGCCTCTTCTTTTCCGTGGCAACCACCCATGAACAATGTGGGACAGCGGCCAATAAACAATTGGTCTTCATCGCTCCACTCAACAAATTTGACGAACCGAGCCGCCCGTTGTTTGATTTCTTTTTTCGTCATAAGCTTTCTTCTCTGGTTAGCTCCAAGGCGTTTCGCACATCTTTCTCCTGGTAGTAGTGAGCATCCTCTCCTGGGCCTCCACTCAGGGTTAACTGAGCGCCATTCCGATGTTTAAATTTCCGGTGACTGCCCTTGCCGCCTTGATTCACAAACCCAGCCTTCTCTAAATCGGCAATCAGTTGTCGAATCTTGCGCGGCATGTCAGTATCAAACCGGTATCACGGGTGTTTATCCCTGTCAACGCTCTCCAAGGATGTTTAATGCCTCGGCCTCGCCTAGCTCGCCGCTGTCACGTCCGGCAGCTTGCTAATCAGCTCGGCTGTATCTCGGTTCTGGCTGAATCCTCGACCTGGCGGCAGGTGTTCCTATGAACTCGCTTCAAAAGCCGCTCCACGGGCAAACCTGAGCGATTGCCGATCATGTGAGGAATCTGCCTGAACTCTGGTGGGGTTCCGGTGGAGCTCGGGAGCGATGGATGCCTGAAAAGCTGACCACCTCCCCATCTTGATGGAACCGGGGTTTCGCCCGAGGTGCGTGTCTCAATTTTAATTTGCGGCTTTTACATTGCGGGCGAATCTTTACTGTTCCGACATGGCACGATTGTTACTCCAAGGGAAGGCTTCGATTTGCCTCAATTCCTTGCTCCTTTTTTCGCTCCATTCAAAGTCGATTTTTACTATTCCCGCATGATCTGGATCGCCCCCTCCGAAAAAGACACCGACAACGCCGCGCTCGAAAAGCGCCTCTGGGATGCCGCCGACCAGTTCCGCCCCAACTCCGGCCTCAAGTCCCAGGAATACTTTGGTGGCCGTCCGCAAGGACTCCTCGGCCTCATCTTCCTGCGCTTTGCCGAAGTCCGCTTCGCCGCCCAGCGCGCCAAGCTGGAGAAAGCCAGCGCCTCCACCCGATCGAAGTGCGAAGTGCGAAGTCCGAGTTGCGAAGTCCAGTTAGTTCGACATTCGTCATTCGTCATTCGTCATTGGCCCCGTCTGCCCGCCGAGGCGCGGTTCGATTACCTGCTGAATCGCCCCGAAGCCGAGAACATCGGCGCGAAGGTCAATGCCGCCATGCGCGACGTAGCGAAGTGCGAAGTTCGAGTTGCGAATGTCGAAGTGCAGTCAGTTCGACAATCGAAATTCGTCATTCGACATTCCCCGATTCCCGCCTCGCTGGACTA
>CAMAWP010000401.1 GCA_945861765.1 Akkermansia muciniphila
CATTGCGCCCTTGAACGGTGGGGCGAGACTCTCTCCGAGCTGTAGTCTCCGAGCCGGAAGCCGTCGAGCCCTGACATGCTCGATCGCCAGAAAAGGTCAGGGTTCGAGGGGACTCTCACCCCACCCAGGTTCATGGGCAGAATTGCTGCGCAGCCAGGAATCCTCCCACATTGTAGCAAAATGGCACGGTGAGCCTAGATTCATTGCGAGTCGATGGCTAGGTGGTTTTTGGGACAGGTTGCGGGCGTTGGCGCGCGAGGGCTTCAATGTGGCGAATGACCAGGGCAGTCCATCCGGTCTGGTGATTCGCGCCGAGGCCTTGTCCGGTTTCTCCGTGGAAGTATTCGTGGAAAAGAACCAGGTCGCGCCAATCGGGGTCTTCACTGAAACGCCGATCTCTTCCATGGCAAGGACGTTGGCCTGTCTCATCCGGCAGAAATATTTTGACCAGCCGTGAGGCAATTTCCGCAGCGACCTCTTTTAAGTTTAACATGCGCCCTGAACCAGTCGGACACTCGACCTTCAGGTGGTCGCCGTAAAAATGGTGATACCGTTCCAGGGCCTCAACGAGAAGGTAATTCACCGGAAACCAGATCGGGCCGCGCCAATTGGAGTTCCCGCCGAAGAGCCATGTGTTCGATTCGCCCGGCACATAATCGACCCTGTGCTCCTCGCCGCCGAAACGGAATACGTAGGGGTGATGATGGTGTATCTTCGAAACAGAACGGATTCCGTGAGGCGAAAGAAATTCGTTTTCATCGAGGAGATAGCGCAGCACGCGTTCGAGACGCTCACGGGACGGGATGGCCAGGAGACGATGTGTATGGCCATACTCGCCGTAGGAGATATGCCGCGAAAGGTTTTGGTGGTTTTTCAAAAACCAGCTAAACCGTTTGTTAAATCCGGGCAACCTCTCGATCACATCCTTCTCGAGAATTTCAACCGCGATCAAAGGCAGGAGGCCAACCATCGAGCGCGTTTTCAAGGAAACGAGATGGTGGTCGAACTGGATCTGGTCGTAATAAAATCCATCTTCTTCATCCCATAGCCCCGTGCCACCCAGAGTGTTCATCGCATCGGTGATTTGAACGAAGTGCTCGAAGAATTTCGAAGCCATGTCTTCGTAAGCCACGCGGATTGTGTCGCCGTCTTTCGCAAGCTCGAGAGCCATGCTCAGCATGGTCGTGCAATAGAACGCCATCCAGGCGGTGCCGTCGGCTTGTTGAAGGCTGCCACCCGTCGGCAAAGGCTTCGAGCGATCAAAGATTCCAATGTTATCGAGGCCGAGGAAGCCGCCAGCGAACAGGTTTTTCCCGTGGGCGTCTTTGCGATTTACCCACCACGTAAAGTTGAGCAGCAGCTTTTGGAAGACGCTTTCGAGAAACTGCCGGTCGCGCTGACCCTCTTTGGCGGAGATTTTATACACGCGCCACGCAGCCCACGCGTGGACCGGCGGATTCACATCGCTGAAGGCAAATTCGTAAGCGGGGATCTGTCCGTTGGGATGCATGTACCATTCCCGCAGCAACAGGCTGAGTTGGTCCTTGGCGAACGTTCCGTCAATCTTGGCAAACGGAATCATGTGGAACGCCAGATCCCAAGCCGCAAACCAAGGGTATTCCCATTTATCCGGCACCGACAAAATATCGCTGGTGAACAGGTGAGACCATTCGTGGTTGCGTCCCTGTTTGCGGCTTTCCGGAGGCGGCGGACAGGCCGGATCTCCGTTCAACCAATCCTCAGTCACAAAATGGTAGAACTGTTTGGTCCAGAGTAACCCGGCATAGCCCTGGCGCAGGACATTACGTTCCGTTTCGACAGCTTGAGTCGGACAGATGGACGCATAGAACTGATCGGCTTCCCGGATGCGATCGCTGAAAATGGCGTTGCTCTCCTTGCTCAAGGATTTGGACGGCGGCTCGTCTTCGCGATACAACCGCAGGTGAATGGTCTGCGATTTACCCGCCGGAACATTCAAAACATAATGAGGCGCGGCTTTCGTTCCTTGCCCCGTTGGGTTGACTGCGTCACGCTTTCCGCCGATGACGAATTCGTGAAAGGCGTCTTTGACATAAAGACTGGCATTTGCAGAGCCGTAGAGCCGTGTCAAATTACTTTCATTCTCGGTGACCAGCACCTCGGGCAATTGCCCATTGGGAGCCGGGCTAAAATCCAGGAAGAATCGCCCCAGCGTTTCATGTGTCGCGGAGAGTAGATTATCTTTCTCGCGAGAGATCGAGGGCTTGGTCGAACAGCCTTCGTGAATGGGCCCCCAGGACCAAGTGTTGCGAAACCACAGCGTCGGGAGCACATGGAGAGTCGCCGCGTCGGGTCCGCGATTCGCAACGGTGATTCGGATGAAAATGTCATTGGGCGAGTTCTTGGCGTATTCGGCAAAGACATCGAAGTAGCGGTTTCCGTCAAATACGCCCGTGTCCAGAAGCTCGAATTCAGGGTCGCTCTTGCCGTAACGATTATTTCCCTCGATGATTGGCGCGTAAGGAAACGCCGCTTGAGGATATTTGTAAAGCCCCTTGAGGTAGGAGTGGGTGGGTGTCGAATCGAGGTAAAAATAAAGCTCTTTGACATCTTCTCCGTGGTTTCCTTCCGGACCTGTCAACCCATACAACCGCTCCTTCAGAATTGCGTCCTTCTCATTCCACAACGCCAGCGCAAAACAGAGACGGCACTCGCGATCGCTAATTCCCATCAGACCGTCCTCGCCCCAACGATACGCGCGGCTTCTGGAATGATCGTGTGGAAAATAGTCCCAACAGGTGCCGGACTCCGAATAATCCTCGCGCACCGTCGCCCACTGCCGTTCGGCAAGATACGGACCCCAGCGTTTCCAGTTCTTTTGACGGGCATCATCTTCCGTGAGCCGTTGGGCTTCGGCGGTAATGGTTTTCATTGACTTGATCGAGGACCGGGGAAATGAGAGGCGAGTGCGCCCGCTCGTGGTTTTATCGGTCGTCCACTCATGGATGAAGCCGACATCTGGTTTCGGGAGGATTTGGTTTCAACGCTGCCATCGTGAATTGGAAGCGGATGATAATTCAAATTCCGAGACCGGCAATCACAAAGATCGAATGGTTCCTCGCTATTTTCAATGGAATAGTTCCACAGCGGATAAAGACCATTTTTCCATCTCGCCGGGATGACGGGAGTTTGGACCTATTGGCCTCCTTGTCCCCCGGAGGGAGATTCGAGAATAGCCCAGCAGTTCACTGCCGGGTTCGAATTAGCGATCGCAGAAGTCCCGCAGGGACGGCCGAATCCCCCAATGTCCTACGTCAGCTCCTACTGTCTGTTCAGGACAAAGGATCGCCCGAGAATTGTTCAACCGTCCCTTCGGGACTTTGGGTATTTGCTACGCAATCCCACCCTTGAAAGGGTGGGCTATTCTCAAATCTCCCTCCGGGAGATAAGGGTGGGCTACTCTCGAATCTCCCCTCCGGGAGATGTCAGTCGGAAATGGCTCATCGGAGACAACAGAACACGGCCGGAAAATGTCCAAACTCTAGGCACCTCCTCGGGAGTGAGTTCTCCACCGGACACGGAAATGAGTCCACTCAAAACAACCGAGAACCTTTTTAGAAGGAGCGGATAGAGGCTTTTTTGCCCGGAGAGATCGCCAGCCAATTCCGCTATTGGAATAGACTCAGAAGATTCGTCCGTAGCGCGTTCCAATTGGCGATCATTGTCGTGCCAGTCTGCGTGAGAAGATCGAGCCGATTAAATTCAGCCGATTCCAATGTCGCATCGGTCTTGACGATACGGTTGTTCATTGAAGTCAGATTATCGCTGACATTCGTCAAGTTAGCCGTGTAGTAGCCGAGAATTTCTGAGCGGGCGCTAATCGCCGCTTGGATGATCGACAGGTTACCGATGGCCACGCTGACGGCTGCTCCAGCGACCGCGGACGCGGTCGTTGTCGAAACGTCGATAGTCGAAGGATTGTAAACCGACGCCAGCCCACCTGCGGTGCTTGCCGAATTATACGAGATCGCCGAGAGTCCGAACGTGCGGCCGTTCTCATCGATGATCGTTGTCATCGCTCCGGCATTAAACAGGCTCAGGTTATTGAAGCTTCTCTGCCCAATGTCACTCACGAACAACTGCAATGCTGAAAACTCGACCTGGTAAGCGGAACGGTTCGCAGCCGTCGCGGTGCCGGATGATGAGAGCGTCGCGAGTTCGCTCATTCGCGAGAGTGAGGTCGAGACCGAGTCCAAGAAATCACTTTGGCTTTGGACGTAGTCTGTGACATTCCCAACTGCTTCCGAAGCGGCGCCGACTCGAGCGATTTGATTCTGGAGTTTTACCGAGATTCCAGCGCCTGCGGGATTGTCTCCTGCGGACTGGAGCTTTAGTCCCGAGGTCAGCCGTTGGATCGATTTCTGAAGGAGGACGCTGTTGTCGTTCAGAATGGCGGCCAGGCGAAAGCCGATGTAATCAGAACCGATCTCGTTGACAGGCGGGACAGCCATAAATAATTCAGTGGTTTTGCAGTCGGTTCGCTTTTTACTTAATTGGAGCTAATGGACTCGGTCTATGCTTCACCCAAGCTCCAGAAAATGCACACGCTGTACTTTCTGGAAAGGCTTAATATCCTAAACATCGACTCGTGTCGAACAATTTTTTTACTCGTTAGAGCCAGTTTTAAAAATCGTAGCAGCCGAGGTAACGAGGCTATGATTTGACGGAAGAGCGCGAAAGGGTCACGAAATTTGAGCCTCGTTACCTCGGCTGCTACGAATGAATTGGATTTCCAAACAGATCTTAAGGAAATTTCTGCTGGACATTTGCAACCGTTTTATCGTACACCTTGCAAAGCGTGAAATTCATTGTCCATAGTTTGGCAGCTAGAAGTATGTGTTTCATTGGCCAGCAATGCCCTAATCTTTTTAATCAAGTTCGCATTGCCGCAAGATGAGAAGCCGACAGAGTGTTTAAACCGCGACCTAACTTATCATGGAAATAACATCCTCCAGACCTTCAAATCTACCCACCTACCAACTGTCTCTGCAAGAGGCGCGTTCTCGTAGCCGAACCGAAGGTGCCATCGGTGCTGTGACCCGTCGGGAGACGCGACCCGAGGAACAACAGCAGAATGCCCCGCGACAACACGAGATCGCCTCGCGGAGTTCAGATCCAACTGTTGAGAGGAAATTAGCCAATCTCGGGCGGGTCCAGTTCGCTTTCGCCGCAGCCCTTAAGGTTGGCCGCGCCATGGAAGACGATTATCTCCTCGATCCAATCGTTTAGCCTGTCCCTCTGTCACAGGTTTTGTATCGCATAGAGCGATTGGCATTGTTTCTGAGACGCTCATTTGAATTTAGAAGAACTTTGGTATAAGAAAGGCACGCTTCTTGCGATTGCAAGTTTGATAATAGAACTTCTAGACAAACGAATACGGTTCGTCGATGTTAGCAGCAAATAAGAATAATTAGATAAGCAGAAAGAAAATTTATGGCAGACTTTTCTCCAATTCAAGCGCTTCAGGGCCTCGGCGGCTCCGCAGGGAGCTCCCAAGTGGCTGAACTCAGTGCACTCAAAATCCAGAGCAGGCAAGTGCAAATCAGAGATCAGATTGATGCAATCAGGAAGGCTGATACCCTATCGGAAGCCGATAAATTGCGCCGGTCATCGCTTACTGCTGCCAAGTCGTTTAATGACAATTCAGTTAAAGCCTTCGATACGTTGTCAGAGAAGCTGAACGCGGTGCGTAAAGCCGCTCAAGGCATTGCAGGAGGGGCAGGCTTTTTTGGTTTCAGCTTCAAGTCATCGGATGAAGCGTTTGCAACGGGCACCGCGCTGAAGGGCACGCAGGTTGGAGATTTCAAATTGACGATCGATACCCTCGCCACTGCCACCACGAAAGCGTCGGGTACATTTACGGATGCAAGTGGTAAGTCCGTAGCATTTACGAGCGACAAGATCGGGTCCAACACGGTGACTGATGCTGGCGGAATCTCGGGCCTCACGCTCCAACTGAAGCAGACCACGGCCCCCGCCACGACCACGAC
>CAMAWP010000402.1 GCA_945861765.1 Akkermansia muciniphila
TACAGCTCGGAGAGAGTCTCGCCCCACCGTTCAAGGGCGCAATGCGCGCACAAAGTTCGGGGTGTTCTCATTTTGGCCCGCATGTAGTCCCGGCTTTAGCCGGTCGCCCCGTGAAAACCGGCTAAAGCCGGGACTACATACGACGAGCACACAGTGTCCTTGGCCAAAAGGAGAATTGCCGAGGCGCGCCTTTCCACTTGCTGCCGTGGCAATCGTTTGCCTAGATTTCCTTCGTGGAAAGCCTCCTCTATGCAATCGTCGCGATCGCCGCCTACCTGCTCGGCTCGATTCCGACAGGCTATCTTGTGGGCAAATCTCGAGGCATTGATGTTCGTAGCGTCGGCAGCGGAAATATCGGAGCGACCAATGTTTTCCGCACTTTGGGCAAGCCCGCTGGATCTTTTGTTTTGTTCGCGGACGCTCTGAAGGGATACCTCGCCTGCACGCTCATTGTTGGACTCAGTCTGCAACTCCTGAAGCCAACCTCTTCACCCCAATTCGGAGAAACCCTTTCCCTCATCGCGGGAGTGGCCGCCATTCTCGGCCATAACTATACTTGTTGGCTCGGGTTTAAGGGTGGAAAAGGAATTGCCACATCCGCCGGCGTCCTGTTGGCATTAGTGCCTTGGGGGCTCTTGATCGTTTTCGGCACCTGGCTGCTGGTGTTTGCTCTCACCAAATACGTCTCGTTGGGCTCGATCGTGGCGGCGATACTATTGCCCTTTGGAGTCTGGCAAACAGGCGGCAGCTCTCGGATGATTGTTGTCACCGCTTGTCTCAGCGCGTTGGCCATTTACAAACACAAAGCAAACATTCAACGACTCTTGAACGGAACTGAGCACCGCGTCGGCTCCAAGAAAATAGGTCCCGCATCTCAATCAACCCCGTGAACGTCACTATCCTTGGCGCGGGCGGATGGGGAACGGCTCTTGCGCGACTGCTCTGCCTCGCTCATCACAAGGTCACCGTCTGGGGTCACAATCCCTTGCAATTGGAAGAAATGCGGCAGACGGGATACAACACCCGTTATCTGCCAGGAATTCAATTACCCATCGGCTGGAACATGGACAGCGATTTGGCTCGCGCGATTTCTGGCGCTGAATGTGTCGTGGTGGCGGTTCCATCGAAAGCGTTCCGCGAAGTGACAAGTTGCCTGGCGCACTTTGAAGGCGTGGTCGTCAGTGTCACCAAAGGCATTGAATATGACAGCGGCTTAACCATGTGCGGCATTCTGCGAACCACTTCTCCCAGGTCAACTCCCGTGGCGCTCTCGGGTCCCACATTGGCTTTGGAAGTGGCGCGCGACATGCCTTCGGCCATTGTCGCCGCATGCGATGATCCGTCGGTGGCTCAGATTGTGCAGCAATTGTTTCATCGGCCCACATTTCGGGTCTATACAAGCTCGGATTTGACCGGAGTCGAGCTGGGCGGGGCGCTGAAGAACGTGATAGCCATTGCCGCGGGAATGTGCGACGGCCTGGGCTTTGGCGACAATTCCAAGGCGGCTTTGATTACGCGTGGGATTGTGGAAATCCGCCGCTTAGGCGTCGCGTGTGGCGCGAATCCAGAAACGTTTGCAGGTCTGAGCGGATTGGGCGATTTAACCGTCACCTGCTTTTCGAGCCTCAGCCGCAATCGCGGTCTTGGCGAGCGCATCGCAAAGGGCGAAAAGTTGGCGGACATAATTGCCAGTACGGTGACAGTGGCCGAAGGATATCCAACGGCCCGTTCGGCTCACCAACTGGCCAGCAAGCTTCGAGTCGCAACGCCAATCATTCATGAGGTCCATGCCATGTTGTATGAAGGAAAGAACGTCGCCCAAGCTCTTCGCGATCTGACCAGCCGTGACTCGAAGGCGGAGGACTGAGTTAGAGCCACTCCTTGATCAGCCTGGATAGGTCAGCGTAGGTTTCAACGGCCTTGAATTGGGCAAACTGCGTCTGGATAGCGACCGGCGCGCGAAACAGGAAGCCGGCGTGAGCCTCGGTCAGCATCGCGATGTCATTGAACGAATCCCCGGCGGCGATCACCCGGTAATCGAGGCTCTTCAAAGCCGCGACTGCTTTTTGCTTTTGATTGCTCTGTCTGAGCCGATAGTTGGTGATCCTTCCATCGCTGACCTCCAACCGGTGACACAAGAGAGTCGGCCACTCGAGATGACGCATCAAAGGTTGAGCAAACTCCTCGAACGTGTCAGAAAGAATGATTACTTGGGTCGTCGCGCGAAGGTCTCCTAAAAACTCTTTCGCTCCGTCAAGAGGGCGCAGGCAGCCAATCACTTCCTGAATATCCGACAATTTCAAATGATGCTTATCGAGTATTTCCAGACGCCCCTTCATCAAGACGTCGTAATCGGGAATGTCGCGCGTCGTCAAGCGGAGCTCCTCGATGCCGGTCTTTTCGGAGACAGCGATCCAGATTTCCGGAACCAGCACTCCCTCTAAATCCAAAGTAACAATCGATTGTTTCACTCGCCGATTCTCCCAAGATTTTGCTTTCTGTCTAGCAGTCTGTGGGCAGTCATCGCAATTGTCACTTTCGCTCGGAACGCTTTCCGTATGAAGTCCCAGCTTTCGCCGAATGCCTTTCGGATATCTGATCCCCCGACGGTCCGATTTCTTTACCGTGGTGAACCATCGCATTCCGGCCGCCAGATTGGCGTGGGGTGTTTCCAGCACGAGATGACAATGATTGTCCATCAAACAATAGGCCTGCACCTGCCAACCGGTCTTGAGGGATACTTCCCTAAGAGCCTGTTTGGAAATCCAATTCATTCGTAGCAGCCGAGGTAAGGAGGCTCAAATTTCTTGAACCTTTCGCGCCATTCCGTCAGATCAGAGCCTCGTTACCTCGGCTGCTACGAGTTTTAAAACAGGCTCTTAGGGTTTCAAAGAATCGTTCCCGATCCGAACCATTCTCAAAGATCGCCTCCCGCCGATCGCCATGATTGATGGCATCAATAAACCGCTCCCGCGTATTCGATGCGAAGCTTTCTGGCCATGCCGCGCAGCCTATGCAACCAAGGCAAAAACTGTCATTTGTTTTGTCTGACCCCTTTCGTCAGGTTGAGGATTCAGCCAGAAATCCAAAAAAACCACCGACCGACCGACGCCATGCGACCCAAGGGTGGCGAGATGATCTCGCCACCCTTGGATGTGTCCGCCGTCCTTATGGTTTGACCAGGCGGTAGAATCTGTTCGCACCGCTCGGCCTGAGGTTCACAGGGCTGCTCTGCGACGCCGAACTTGACCAAGGGCCGAGGATGCTTGTCGCCTCTTGCAATATCCAGCCCTCGTCCGGCTGCCATGAAACTGACAGTGTGCCGTTCGAGTTTTGGCCGATGACAAACTTATCCTTTATCATCAGCCGAGCCGGCGCGCTGATCACCGAGCCGCTGGCATTGTAAACTACCACGTCATAGATGCCGGCGTTGTTCGTCTGGGCATTGCGAAATGTGTAAGTGGAGTTGGTCCCGCCGAGGCTGTCGATTCCGTTGAAGCGCCATTGATAACTCAACGGCGGCTTGCCCGTGGCCGTGATGCTAAAGGTCACGCTGCTGCCGATCACGTTCGTCTGGCTCTGGGGTTGCTGGGTGATGGCGGGCGCTTCGTCCGATGGCGGTAGCTGGACGATGGTCGCGCTGTCGTCCGCAGGAGCAGGGCCGTCCTCCGCGGAGCCGATGCCGGCGATCATTTCCGGCGCCATCGCAATGGCGTGGGATTGAAGGCCCGAAACATACAGCTCGCCACTTGTTCCTGTCCGCGAACTGAAGAGTGTGGGTGAGTTTGAACCCCAGTCAAGGGCCAGGCCGGGAGCTGTTGCCACCGTGATGCTGCCCGCGATTTGGCCGTTCAGGTACAGGCTCACCACGCTGTTGACGTCAAAGGCAGCATCCAACCCGGAATTGTTCGGCGTATCCACAACAAACGCGACCCGGCTCCAAGCGCCCGATGGCATCGGCGTTGTCGAGACGAAATGCACCAACACTCCACCCACACTTCCTGTGACAGTGATACTGTGGGTGTTGGCGGTCAGCGGCAGCGAGGGCTCCATGAGCAGCCTCAGTCCGTCCTTTCCGGGGCCGCCCGAGTCGAAGAGTGTGCTGGCCGATCCGGTGAATTTGGCTGGAGCATAGACAGTCATGATGAGTGTGTAGCTGCTGACAGAATTGCTTCCCTTCGGCCCGATAAACGGCAGTTCGATGAGCGCGTCACCCGGAACGTGCATGACGTTCGCGATTTGCCCTCCGATAGGCGGCAGATCGAAGTCGCGGGTCGTCCCGGACGAGATGCCCAGCCTATTCGTGCCGGCCATAATCAAGTCAAGACCGACGGTTGCGGCCAGCGGGTTGCCTATTTGAGCAAAGTTCCACCATCCCCATGGCCACGACCAGCCGTGGGTGAGCGTGAGCTTGCTGGCCGCGGTTGTTTGGCCGCAGGAATTCGAGATCACGACCTTGTAAGTTCCCGCGTCGGCGGAATTCAAGGGTGGCGCGATGGTCAAGGTCGGATTGTTGACGCCGCCAGGGTAGTGACTACTATTCGAGAGTAGCGCACCGTTGCGATACCATTGGTAGCTAAACGCAGGGGTGCCCCCAACACCCACGGTGAATGAAGCCGTGCTGTAGGCCGGGCGCACCAGATTGGGCGTCATCCACACGACAGATGGGGGAGCGCAAGTGCCGCAACTAATGACGGCATTCTGTATTTCGACCCTCAGCCCGGTATAGGGATTCTGGTTTTCGACAACGAAAGTAATCTTGTTTGGTGTCGGAAAGGCATTGAAGTTGCCGCTGATGGTGAAGGGGGTCCAAAGGCTGTAACCAAAAGGCGTAGGGATGGACGACTTCAAAGAGTTGTTGAGGTACATTTTGCCGCCGTTGTCCGCAGCCCATTTCCCGGAAATGGACGCTGTCGCCGGGTTCGCCCCGGCTGGCAGAATGAATTGATAAGTGTAGGTGTATGAGCCGTTCAGGAACGGAAACGAGTTTGCGGCGGGAGTGATCCACATGGATGAGGCGTTTGACGGAAGTGACAACGTGAGGGCAACGATGGCTTGTGGGGCGTTGTAGAAGCCCAGGCCCGACGGAGTCCCGGACGGCACAACGTCGAGAGTATAATGGGGATCAAGGGCGCCGCTGGGCAAGACGACCTTGTTGTTGTCAACTCCGGTATTGAACATACTTCCAAGGAACGATTGAGGCCCGCTGTTGATCAGCGAGATGACGCAGGTGGTTATGTTCCCAGCCAAGTCCTGGACAGTCATAGTGACCAGATTGCCGCCCGCGGCGATGGGCGTACCCGGAGAAGGCGATTGAGTGAAGACCAGTTGGTTTGAAGGCGTACAATTATCGTTTGCGACCAGAGGCAGCACGTTCGGCACGAAGCAATTCGTGATCGTCAATGATTGCGGGCAGTTCACTTTCGGCGGTGTCTTATCCTTTCCGCAAACGAGAATCTCGCACTTGCTGGCGTTGCCGCACGCGTCCCTGACAGTTAATGTGACGAGCTGGCACGGCCCAGGCAGGATTGCTCCCGCGGGAGGATTCTGAGTGTAAATCAACTGGCTTTGCGGTGTGCAGTTGTCTTTTGCCTTTGGATGGAAATAGGGGATGAAAATCTGGCAATTGCTGTCGAACGCAACGACGACCGTGTTGGTCGGGCAGTCGATTTGCGGCGCTAGCAAGTCCGTCGTCCATGTGTAAACCACCGTGCTCGCAACCGAGGTGTTCAGGCAGGCATCGCTCGCCGTGATTGTGAAGGTCCGCTTCATCGCGCAACCCGTGGTGAGGTCCACATGCGACACGTTGATGACAGCCACGCCGCAGGTATCCGTCGCGCTCACCAAAAGCCGGACACTGGCGTCGGTGGGAAGGTTCGCGGGGTTGCAGCCCAAATTGCCGCCGCTGGGAACACTTGAGAGCGCCGGAGCTGTCGTGTCCACCACCGTCACCGACTGGCTGCAAATGGCGGTGTTGCTGCCGGTGTCGGCGGCCTGCCAGGCCCGGGTGATGACCATCGG
>CAMAWP010000403.1 GCA_945861765.1 Akkermansia muciniphila
CGGGTCATCCACGAAAATGGGTTCCCGACGGTCCCCGCGGTTCAGGACGTGAAAAATGGCCCCTTCATACTCCACTCGCAGCTTGCGCGGCATGGGCCAACGTTCTCAAACCCAGCTAAATATGTCGATAGTCATCTCCGACCCCTTTAAGGCCTTATCTAAGGGCCATTCATCTCCGACCCCTTTACGAACCCTTTAGAACCGTCTCTTTATACAGTCGTGTCAGTGCCATGTTCCACCTGTTTGTATCGCATCCATCCCTCCTCGGCGGGGCAATGTCGGTGTCTCATGCCACTTGCGCGAGCATGGCGGCGGGGCGGATGGTCTTTTCGATTTTGCTTTCTATGGCAAGCCGCGCGGTTTCCAGTTCGTAGCGGGATTGCAGATTGAGCCAGAACTGCGGAGTCGTGTTCAAGTAGCGGGCCAATCTTAGTGCGGTGTCGGCGGAAACGCCGCGCCGCTCCAAGACGATTTCGTTAACACGACGCAAGGGGACATGAATGTCTTTGGCCAGGCGGTATTGTGAGATGCTCAGCGGCTTAAGGAATTCTTCAAGCAGGATTTCTCCTGGATGCACTGGGTTCAGAGCAGGGTCTTTCATACGGTGTATTTTCGTTCAGTGGTAATCCACAATTCCAACGCTCCAGGCGTGGCCACCGCGCCACTCAAAGCAAATTCGCCATTGGTCATTAACTCGAATGCTGTGTTGGCCCTCACGATTACCGCGCAGTTTTTCGAGCCGGTTGGCCGGCGGGCTGCGCAAATCAAGCAGACTCGATGCAGAGTCCAGCATGCACAGCTTTCGCAATGCAGCCTTGCGAACCGCCTCGTTCCAAGCCAGCGTTCGCTGGTAATGAAACACCCTCTCCGTCTCGCGACACTTGAAACTGCGGATCACTGCCTCAATGGTATCCTAAAGGGTTAGTATGTCAACCCGCCTGGCCCGGCGGTCGCAGTCAAAGTGTGGCGGAGAGAGGAATCACGTTTTGGGCGGACTTTGTCGGCGTCACGGCAAACCACTTTTCCGCCTCCACCTTCGTCGCCAGTATTTGAAGTTGGGCGGCACGCAGGTGCTCAAAGTAGGGACGAAGTCGAAACCGATTCGTCTAGTCGAGGGCGATGACGAAATCTCCTGTAAGATGGACGGAATGGCCATCGGCTTGAAAGCCTGCTTCGTGAAGAAGGCGTGAGGCTCTCGTTTCTTCAACTGCGCAATCCCGTGTCTCGCAGTGGGATAAAGATCACTGAACTCAGCGTTGCCGGTGGAATCACCTAAAAGCGTGACCCGTCCTGGAAAACCCTCCCCCCGTGTCCACGCCATTGAGTGAAGGATTTTGAGCATGATTCCTAATACTAATCCTACCCTTACTCTCCAAGAAACTCATACCGAGGAGATTACGATTAGGAGTAGGATTAAGATTATGAAAACGGCCCTCTGAAATCGGAGCTTAACTCAATGGCAGTGCCCCCCGTGTCTGAATCATAGGAAGATGTGGCTGGTGAAAGTGGAACGTGGCGTGCGCGTGTGTTTCATCGGAACACACATCAAGAAGCACTCATCAAGTCTCAATCCTCATCAAACCTGCGCTTGAGCAGCGCCTCCAACTCAACGAGCGCCTGCGCAGCGTCTTGCCCTTTAGCATGGACCTGCAATTTGCTTCCCGGTCCAGCCGCCAGCATCATGATGCCCATGATGCTCTTGCCATTGACGGTTTCTCCGTCCTTTTCGACGAGTATTTCGCAAATGAATCGGTTGGCGGTTTTGACAAACAAGGCAGCGGGCCGCGCGTGTACGCCTAACTTATTGCTGACGACCAATTCTTTGGTCACACTCGAAATATTCATTACTTTTCCCGCTACGTTCATTAATTGGTGGGGATAGTCGGATAAAGTTCGCGGATTGCCAATGACTTTCTAGAGATCAGCGGCTTTGGCCATCTTCGCAATGAGACGCTCGTTCAATTCCTTGGCCGGATTATACCCGGACGCTTTGAGCTTGGTTTGAAACGCGGCAACTTCGATGAGCCGAGCAAGGTCGCGGCCTGGTCGGACTGGAATCGTGATTTGGGGAATATCGATGCCTAGCACTTTCACACAGTCTTCATCCATGCCCAACCGGTCCACATCGGGAACATCATCCCATGCCTTCAAGGTCACGATCAGGTCCACCTGCTTTTCGCGTCGAATACTTTTCACGCCGAACATGGCGGCGACGTTGATGATCCCAATACCACGAACCTCCATGTGATTGCGGGTGATTTCGGCGCTCGTCCCGAGGATCTCTCTGCCATCGACCGCAGTCACCTTCGTAATGTCGTCGGACACCAAACTGTAGCCACGCTCGATCAACGCCAGGACGCATTCGCTTTTCCCGATGCCGCTTTCACCTCGAATGATCACTCCGACGCCTAAGATATCGACCATGCTGCCCATTTCTGTTCCCCGGGGAGCAAACATCATTTCCATGGCTAAAGTGGCCATGTTGATGAACTTCATTGTAATGAGCGGCGTGTTGAAGACCGGAATATCCGCTTGCTCGGCTGCCCGAAGAAAAAGCTTGTCGGGATGGAAGCCGCGGCAAAAAACCATGCACGGAATCTTATGGGCGAATACCGTATTATATCGGGCAATTCGCTGGTCTGGGGTGAGCGACTTCAAAAAGTGCGCTTCGGCGTTGCCAATCACTTGAACTCTTTTGCTGGCAAAGTATTTGGTAAAACCGGCTAGGGCCAAGCCGGGTCGATTGACCGTAGGTTCGCGAATGATCCGCTTCAAGCCCTCGGCTCCAGCGACCAGGTTCAACTCGAGGGAGCTGGTGTTTTCCGTGTAGAATTTCTCTACTGTGACAACGTCGCGCTGCATACGCAAAGGGTGATGGGTGATGAGCGAATCGTAAAGCAGAGATTTACAGCCATCTCACACATCACGGATGCGGCATCACCGTCACAGGTTAAACTCGGGCCCGAGATAAATTTCCCGGGCTTTTCGATCTTGGACCAAGAACTCCGCGCTTCCTTCGCAAATGACTTGGCCGTGATGAATCAAATAAGCGCGGTCAACGAGCTTCAAAGTCTCCCTCACATTGTGGTCCGTAATTAAAATCCCCAGGCCGCGCTCTTTCAAGCGGCGCACGATCTTCTGCACTTCGTACACCGCGATCGGGTCAATTCCGCTAAACGGCTCGTCAAGCAACAATAGTTTCGGACTTGTGACCAAGGCGCGGGTAATCTCGAGCCTCCGCTTCTCCCCTCCGCTCAAGGTATAAGCCTTGTTGCGAGCCAAAGGAGTCAGATCCAATTCATCGAGCAGGTATTTAAGCCGCATGTGCCGCTCCGTCCTATCCATCTGGCAAGTCTCCAAGATGGCTAAAATATTTTGTTCCACGGTCAGCTTGCGAAATACGGAGGGCTCCTGCGTTAAATAGCCAATACCGAGGCGAGCACGCTGATGCATTGGAAACCCAGTGATCTCGTTTCCTTGGAAGCAAACTCGGCCTTCATCCGGCCTGATCAATCCCACAACGATATTGAAGGTCGTCGTCTTTCCCGCCCCATTGGGGCCAAGCAAACCGACGACTTCGCCCGGAGCCACATGGATTGAAACACCGTTCACTACTCGCCTTTGTCGGTAGGCTTTGACGAGGTTTTCGGTGACGATCAAGCTCATAAATCAAGAATGACGGCGAGACGGTTTTTACGGAGCCAACCGGGCCGATGCGCCGATCGACTCGCGCTCTATCTCAATCCTGTAATTCCCTTTCATTCGGAAGGTGCTGCTCACGCGGTCGAGAGTAAACTTATCGGCTCTGTACTTTCTCGCGGGCGTGGAAAGCTCCGGATTTCCGGTCAGCTCCATCAGGCCTTTGGGCACCCAGTAAACAACTTTGTTACCGAAAGCACGGAGGTCTCCTTGTCGAATGGCCACCTTTTCCTCGGCGATAATCTGATCCAACATGTTGCCTGGCTCGACAAAGAATGCCGCCAGGACCTCACAGGTCATTTCTCGTTCCGGATCTCCAGGGTGAGTCAGCCGAACATTGTTGACGAAAATCGCCGAACTGGCTTTGAACTGGACTGAATCGGAGGCAATCACGATCTCCTGGTTGGTCGAGCTCTGAGAATGACTCTTGCCTTGGGGCTGCGGAAGCGACAAATCAAGCGAGCGGATGGCATGGCTAAATAATTTCATCGCGACGTTCCGTTCGGCCCGGATAGTTTGTGTTTTCGGATTGATAATGAGGATCTCGGCACGGCCTTCCCCTTGACCGATTTTCCAGCTTGGGTTTCCAGTGAGGATGACGACCTCATTTGTGACCTGGTAAAGCGCCCTTTCTCCTCTCGCACTGGTTTCGCCTTGCTTAAAAACCACGTCCTGTTCCGCAACGAGTTCCGACAGCTTGCCGTCTTGCCCAGAAAAGATGTTGGTCAACACGCCACACGTGAGTGATCCGCCGCGCGCATCGATGATCTGCACATGGCCGAGAAAGACGGCCAGCTCGGATGTGTAGTTCAACACGTCACCAAGAATGGAAACAGGCTGATTTGTTTGAGCGGGAGCGATGCTGGTGGATGGAGTTGAAAGCCAGCTCAGAGGAATCATTTTGTCAGGCAGCAGCTTTACCGACACATGCCCTTCAACTCTGAATGACTTGGTCTTGTTGTCTATAGTGAGAACCTCGCCGGAACCCTCTTTCTCAGCAATCTTCCAGGTGGGATTACCCGTGAAGGTCACTAGCTGTTGCTTCGGAATATAGAGCGCCTTGTCGCCCATGGCTCGAATTTCGTTCTGCTCGAACACAACGTTCTCGTCGGCTTCAATTCTCTCCACTCCGCTGCCCGATGCCTCAAAAATCACTTTCAGAATACCGCACGTCAGACTGCCTTCTCCATCTTTCACCCGCACGTTCTGACGAAAAATGGCGACATCCGATCTGTGCTCGAAATAATCAGAATCAATCTCGATGATCTCACTCTTCGATGGCAGGGCGTTCGTCTGGCCAGTCTTGCTATCGTTCCGCGGCAACGCCGCAGGCTTCCCTGTAGATGGTGGACTGACGGAGGCTGGGGTGCCAAGCAATCCCTTCCTGATGACCGTATGGACACGATTTGAAATGATCAAACGTGAATCAGCCTGTTGCCAGCGGAACCCTTGACCTCGAATAGAGAATTGCTCGTCGGCTTTGTGAACAATCAACTCGCCTGGGGAGAATGCGACGCGGCTCTTCGAGTCGAACAGGCAATGAGGTGCTTCCACGATCATGTCCTTCTTTTGATCGCGCAGGGTCTCCACGCGCATCCCTTCCATCTCCCAAAGGCCGCTCGATAGGGGCTTGCCGCTCTTTCCGTAGAGAGTTGTTTTTCGGCCCTGATCATCGGTGGCAGGAGCCACGAAGTCCTTCACCTGGCCGCGAAGCGGGATTTGCGCGTTCACTTGTCGAGGTGGCGATAACATCGCAGAGACGAACCAAACCGCCCCCACGAGCAGCGCCATACGGACGGCGGAATTCATTATCGGCTTTACGCGGAATATTCGTTGACGAGTCGATTCCATGTTTCTTGAGCTTTCAATGATCGAAGTCTGGAAGACCTGCAGCGAGACACCTGGAGGAGCGTCGAGGCCGCGCGCTTTCACGCTCCAACCCTTGCCTATTGGCTTTGGTGCGAGTTCTAAGCATGAGCAGCGGCTTGGTGAAACTTGATGAGGTGAGAGAGCACTCGAGGCATCTCGGAAAGAGGGATCATGTTGGGGCCGTCGCTCAAAGCTTCGTCCGGCTCGGGATGCGTTTCAATAAACACGCCATCAGCTCCAGCAGCGATGGCGCAACGCGCGAGAACCGGCGCGAATTCTCTTTGACCACCGGACTTATCTCCGCTCCCACCGGGTAATTGCACCGAGTGGGTCGCATCGAAGATCACTGGAAATCCGAACTCCCGCATAATCGGAATAGCTCGCATGTCGGCCACAAGGTTATTGTAGCCAAAGGTAGTGCCGCGCTC
>CAMAWP010000404.1 GCA_945861765.1 Akkermansia muciniphila
ACGGTTGAGCCATTCTCGGGCGATCCTTTGTCCTGAACAGACTGTGAGAATAGGTGCTGACGTAGGACATTAGGGGATTCGGCCGTCCCTGCGGGACTTATGCGATGGCTCATTCGAACCCAGCAGTGAACTGCTGGGCTATTCTCGAATCTCCCTCCGGGAGACGAAGGCAGCCAATAGGTCCAGACTCCCGTCATCCCGGCGAGATGGAAGAATGGTCTTCATCCGCTGTGGAACTATTCCACTGAAAACAGCGAGGAACCAGGTTGGCTGGATCATTCGCCGAGCGTGTCGTAACGACGCCCGGATCTCCGTTCCCTTCCTTCATGGTTGTGAGAATGAGCAAGACCTGCAATAACCACAGCACAATAAACGATGAAAACTATTCTGTGCGCTTCGATTCTTTTTCTGTTCCCCATTGTCCCCAAGGCTGCAGCGCTTAAATGCGACATGACGCGCTACCGTGCTCAAGCCGGCTTGAAAGCCGTCGTGGTGAATGATGCGCTGTTGGTTCAGTGGACTGGGGAATCTGGCCAAAAGTTGCGGGCTTCATTTTTGATCGATCACGGAAATCCCTTGATCAGGGAGCTGGAGGTGCAAGGTTCCGGCGGCACATGGAAAACGTTGGGCGAGTACCTTCGGCCTGAATTCGGCGTCACGACCGGACTTCGCCGGACTGGGCATGGCTTGCCCGAGGAGAATCGCTGGGACGTTTATTGGGATGCGCCGCTCAGTATCCCGGGAGCCAGCAGCGGGAATCCCAACTTGCCTCGCAAACCGGAAGAAGTTCAGCGGTCCGGCGCATCGTATCGAACGGCCTCATGCGAAGTGATCACGGATGGAGCCCGTCTGGAGATTTCCTTTCCCGGCCTTTCGATGGGTCCTTTTTCAGGTAAACTCCAATTCACGGTTTATCGCGGCGCGAATCTTTTGCGCCAGGAAGTTGTCGCCAAAACAGACGAGCCTTCAGTCGCTTACAAGTATTATGGAGGATTGAAAGGCTTTTCCACGGATTTGCTCGAACGAGTGACATGGCGCGATGTGGGAGGGAACGATCAACGCTACGAGTTTGGGGGCTCGCAGAACCGCGATCCAGTAGCTCTGCGCGCACGCAACCGGTTGGCCATCGCCGAAGGGCGCGGCGGCTCCGTAGCCTTCTTCCCACCGCCTCATCAATTCTTTTTCGGGCGTCAATTGGAAGTTAATCTGGGTTATGTTTGGTATCGAAAGGATGGTCCGAAGACATTTGCGTTGGGGATTCGCCACGGCGACAGCCACGAAGGCTATAACCCGACTTGGGTTCAACAGGTGTTTGCGCTCTACAACGCGCCGGCTGGCACTCTGCAGCACATGCCGGTCTATTTTTACTTGAGCTCTGGGGATGAACGTTCCTGTCGCGAATCGGTCATGGCCTTCACGCACGGCGATCGCTACAAGCCTTTGCCCGGCTACAAAACCATGGTCACTCACTTTCACACTGGCTTCACCCAGGAGTTGGTGAACTCGGGAAGCCTGGATACCCAACCGCCGTGGATTCCGACGATGCGCGCTCTCGGTATCAACATCGCTCACATCTTCGATTTTCACGGTGACGGCCATCCGCAGGATCCGGGGCCTTTGCGCCTTCAGGAGCTCGAGAATTATTTCGAAGCTTGCCGCCGCCATTCGGATCGCGAATTTTTGATTCTGCCGGGCGAGGAGGCCAACGCTTACCTGGGTGGGCATTACAATATTCTGTTCCCGAAACCGGTGTATTGGACGCTTGTGAGGCCGACAGAGAAGCCATTCGTAGAGGAGCATCCGAAGTATGGTAAAGTTTACCACGCCGGGAGCGCGCCCGACATGTTTCAGTTGATGCAGCAAGAAAACGCCTTGGTCTGGCAGACGCATCCTCGCACCAAAGGCTCGACCTTCTATCCGGACAAGATCCGTGACACCGATTACCTCCGAAGCGATCAGTGGCTTGGAACTGCGTTCAAAGCGCTGCCGGTCGATCTCTCTCAAAAGCGCCTCGGCGAAGTGCGTTGCTTCGGCACGCTCGACGACATGAACAATTGGGGCCGCCCAAAATACATGGTTGGCGAGGTGGACACTTACAAGAAATTTCCGGAGTACGACATTTACGGCGATTTCAATGTGAACTATCTCAAGCTGGATCGGACACCGAGCTCTGACGATTGGAGCGCGATCAACCGAGCCTTGCGCGCCGGAGAGTTTTTTGTCACGACTGGTGAAGTGTTGATCCGCGATTTCACGGTCAAGACAGCCGGCGGCCAGTGTCAAGTCGAGGCCGACGTGGAGTGGACCTTTCCGTTGGAATTTGTCGAAGTGGTTTGGGGCAATGGACAGAAGATCGACCGGCAGATTCTTTCTGCGACCGACCGGGCCGCGTTCGGCGCGGATCGTTTTCGCTTCAATCTGGGCGCAACGGGCAAGAAGTGGGTGCGCTTCGCGGTCTGGGATTCGGCGGGCAATGGAGCGTTCACGCAACCGGTCCACCTCAAATGAAACGCTGTCATTTCACCGACATCGCTTCGGCCATCGATGTGCCAACAATCGCATCGTTCGCCCTTCATTGAATTCAGGCCTGGCCCTCTAACCGTCCGTACTTTCGGATTTCCGGCCAAATCATTGCGACCGCGATGACAACCAAGATTGTGCCGATCCCTCCCGAAACGACCGAGAAGACCGGACCGAACAGGTAGGCGACGGAGCCGGATTCGAACCCGCCCAATTCATTCGATGTGCCGATGAACAGACTGTTTACCGCCGAGACGCGGCCGCGCTTCTCATCCGGCGTGAGCAGTTGGACCAGAGTGTGCCGCACGACGACGCTGACATTATCGACAGCTCCGCAAACGAAGAGCATGAGGAAGGAAAACCAAAAGGAAGTCGATAAGCCGAAACCGATCGTTGCCAGTCCAAATGCTGCCACCGACCAGAGCAGCGCCCGACCTGCTTTTTCCAAGGGGGGGCGGTGCGCCAGGATAAAGGCCGTCAGCAAGGAACCCATCGGCAGGCCCGCCTGCAGCAGGCCTAGACCTGTTGGTCCCACGCGCAGGATGTCTTTGGCATAAACCGGCAGCAGCGCCGCCGCGCCGCCGAGCAGAACCGCGAACATGTCGAGCGTGATGGTTCCGAGGATGACTTTCGTGTTGAAAACAAACCGAAAGCCCGCGATCAAACTTGCGACAGTCATCTTCTCTCTCGTCAGAGCTACGGCTCGGTAGCGCACCGGCAAAATCAAGGCGAGACAAATCAACGTGGCGGCAGCATTGATCGCGAACACGAAGGCCGCGCTATGGGTCAACGCAATCAAAGCACCACCCAAAGCCGGCCCGAGCACGGATGAGAGATGAAATGCGCCCGTGTTCCAAGTGACGGCTCTGGCGAAATTTTCACGCGAAACAAGCTGCGGCATAAAGGCAGCGCTTGCCGGCCACAAAAAAGTGCGAGCGGTCCCTGCCAGGAAAAGACAAAAGTAAATCCAGAAGACATCCAAGCGAGATGCGGAAATGAATGTCAGACCCAAGCTCGCGAGCGCGATGACCAAATTCATCCAGAGAATGATTTGCTTACGGTTGTAATTGTCGGCCACGTGACCGGAAGGGAGTGTTCCCAGCACCATAGGGATCATTTGAGTCAGGCCAACCAACCCGAGAGCGAGAGGGGAGTGTGTTCGCTCATAAATCTCCCATCCTACGGCCACCGTCAGCATTTGTTGGCCGAGAGAAGCGATAAAGCGGGCAATCAGGTACAGCAGAAACTCTCGATTTCGCAGAATGGCGTAAGGACCGTCCACAAGACGGGCAGGAGCAGACTTCGGCGGTTCCACCGATGACTCGGACTTCATGAGTGACAACACAACATCATTGCCCAGGCAGCTTAGCAAGATGTGAGCAGTGGTCTAGCCTTCGCATGCCGAGTTTCTTGGACTTGCAAGGCTTTGGCACCTAGAAATGCGAGCCGCGACGGGGAGATGTCGCGATGGCCGCGATGGAGCTTAAATTGGTTCCCCGCTGTTTTCGGTGGAATCATTTCCATGTCCGGGGAGGAGAACTCACTCCCGAGGGGAGCGTCGAGTTTGTAGAGTTTGGACATTTTCCGGCCGTGTGCTGTTGTATCCGATGAGCTTTTTCCGACTGAGATCTCCCGGAGGAGAGATTTGAGACTAGCCCACCCTTTCAAGGGTGGGATTGCGTCGCCAATACCCAAAGTCCCGAAGGGACGGTTGAGCCATTCTCGGGCGATCCTTTGTCCTGAACAGACAGTGAGAATAGGAGCTGACCTCGGCCATTCGGGGACTCGGCCGTCCCTGCGGGACTTGTGCGATGGTTCATTCGAACCCAGCAGTGAACTGCGGGCTAGTCTCGAATCTCCCTCCGGGAGACGAGGCGGCCAATAGGTCTAAACTCCGGTCATCCCGGTGAGATGGAAAAATGGTCTTCATCCCCTGTGGAGCTATTCCACTGAAAACAGCGAGGAACCCAGTAAGGATAAGCTTTCAGCGTCGATGATTTTCAATCCACCGTCATTCCGAGTCCTCATCAGCTACCGAATCTCGCCATGAATTGGTTCAGCGCCTTTTCCGCGGAGCAAGATCTGAGTCGTCCGAGCCGCCAAGTCCGACGGTACCCAAGAACAACCAGAATGGCGCGGGTTTTTCCCCACCAGGAAGGGCCACCCGAACTTTAGTATTTGGCGCTGGAGTTAATTGCCAAGAACTGGACGGTGCCGATTTACAACCGGTGCGCATCACCCAACCGGTTTGCCATCCAAAGCCTCAGACTGGATCGAGAAAATGAGGAATCGCCCATGCCAATTTCACCGTAGAGCGCGAGCGCGGGGTCGCCGTGGATCTCATCGAAGCGGTTCGTAGCGGAATCCACTCGGTGAAAGTGGGGACATCCCAACTTTTGCGGAGTTATCCACAGGTCACCTGTGTCATCGCGTGGCATCCCATGTTAGACTGGAGACACTCGTTGCCGAGACTCGCATGCATCTCCACGCGGGCAACACTTATCAGCTAATCGCCCCATTCATGACCCCACCCAAGATCGCCGCCGGCGTGGCCTTTGATCCGGAGGTTCTGGAATATCTCCGTCGCGTTTGCACGGAGTTTCAGCGTGACCGGAGCTTCGTCATCAATGCCATCATCCGCAATTACGCGCAGCAACAGCAGGCCCGACCCAGAAAGCGAGAACGGGCCATCCCTTTCTAATCCATGCCGCCACCGACCCATGAAAACCGCATAATCAGCCCCTACAATCCCCGTACGAAACCAACCCGGCCGGTCGCCGGTTTTGCCGCACCCACGAGCAACACCACTTTCGCTCCGAACCAGTTTTTCGACGCCTGCCTCCCTTACTGCTCACGCGGGGTCGTTCGTTTGGTGGCGTTTCTTATTCGCAAGACCCTGGGTTGGTGCGACACCCACGGCAACCCACAGGAGGAGCAGATTTCCGTCAGCTACCGCGAACTCGTCACCAAGGCCGGCATCAGCCGCGACATGATCCGGATGGCTCTCGATGAAGCCGTGGCCGGCCATTTCATCGAGTGCGTGCGAGAAGGGCGCGCCAATGCCACCGGTCAAGCCGGCCAAAGCGCGACCCACCAACTCCGTTGGGATGCCTCGCCAGAGTATCGAAAGAAACCGGCGGATTTTCGGGGCTTTTTCGAGGGAGAAGGCAATCGCACGGACATCCCCAACGAGTTTTTCGATGTCATCATCCCGAACGAACCGCTGTCGGTGATCAAGGCGGTCGGAGCCGTAATCCGTTTCTCCATCGGCTTTCAGGCCAAGCACGGACGCCGCCGGCAGCAGGTCGCCCTCTCCTACAGATTCTGGGGTGAGGCTGGGGGTTTTTCAGCAAAGTCTGGTTTATGCGGTGGATAAGAGAATCTGCTTTGAGTTCGTAGAGAGCCTCTCCGCGCTGGCAGCGTCCATAGAGAATCCTGGAAGCACCTCGTTCATTCGTGGCGGGTTTC
>CAMAWP010000405.1 GCA_945861765.1 Akkermansia muciniphila
GGTTCATGGGCAGCCTCCACCTCCGACATTGGACCCGCATCGGGACCATGAACCTGGGAGCGCCGGCGTCTCGCCGGCGAGTTGCTGTGGCGAAATTAGGAACACGCCGGCGAGACGCCAGCGCTCCCAGGTCAGGTTCATGGAGAGAACTGCTGTTGGAAGCCAACGATCTCGATCGAGAATCCCGGCTGCTTCATAATTCATTTGAATCCGACCGCTGTTTAAGGAACAGTTCACGCACAATGAAAAGAATGCCTATGAAATTACCATTATTGATGCTCGTGTCGGTTTGGCCGCTGCTGGGGCAAGGTCAGGCCGCTGATAAGCAATTTTTGAGTGACCCGAAGAAAAAGACCAGTTACTGCGCTGGAGTTAACATCGGGAATAGCTGGAAGAACCAGGATATTGATCTCGACGCGGATCTGGTTCTTCAAGGACTCAAAGACGCGCTTGGCGGACGCGCCCTCGTCTCGGAGCAGGAGATCAAAGAGACGTTGACCGCGTATAGCGCGGACCTGAGAGTGAAACGGGAAGAAAAGAGAAAGCAGGTCGGCGAGAAAAATAGGCAAGAAGGTGAAAAGTTTCTCGCGGCAAACAAAGCGAAGCCTGGTGTCGCGACCTTGCCGAGCGGTTTGCAGTATAAGGTAACTGCAGAAGGCTCAGGTTCATCTCCTGGACCCAATGACAGCGTCACAGTCAACTACCGCGGCACGCTTCTGAGTGGAACTGAATTTGACAGTTCTTACAAAAAAGGACAGCCAGCGACCTTCGCTGTCAATCAGGTGATCAAAGGCTGGACGGAAGCCTTGCAAAAAATGAAGCCCGGTGCCAAATGGCAGCTCTTCATCCCCGCAAACCTGGCTTACGGTGAGGGCGGATTCGGAGCTTCGATTGGTTCGAACGCAACGTTGATTTTTGATATCGAGCTGCTCTCCATCAAACCAGCTCCTCCAGTCCCGGCTCCCAGTCCAGCAGTTACCAGCGACATCATCAAGGTGCCTTCGGCTGAGGAACTGAAGAAAGGCGCCAAGATCGAAATCATCAAGCCGGACCAGATCGAGAAGAAATGATTATGGGATGGAGAAACGCCAACCTGTAAAACGGCCTGCATGGTGACATGAGTGATCATGGGAACAGTCATCCAGCAGGCCGTGTTGCTAAACTACGTTCACCCGAGCGGCTGGGCTTTAGCTCGATCCAGAACGCATCGAACCCATGAGTCTTCCCAAACTCAGCGCGCCGACTGACACTCGCGCGAAGTCCGCCTTCACACCGCCCACTCCCCTGCCCTACGGCCAGACCGCCGGCTCGCTCATTGATCCGCAATCCTTGATGGCGATCAAGAGCCTTGAAATGCGCGCCAAGGTGGTGGTCGAAGGGTTTTGGAATGGGCTTCACCGCAGTCCGTATCACGGATTCTCGGTCGAGTTCACCGAGTACCGCCAATATAGTCCCGGCGACGATACACGTTATCTGGACTGGCGGCTCTACGCCCGAACCGACCGTTACTACATCAAGAAGTTCGAGGACGAGACGAACCTGCGCTGTCATTTGCTGGTCGATAACAGCCGTTCCATGGGCTACGGCTCTCTCTCCTATACGAAGGCGCAATACGCCAACACATTAGCGGCGACGCTCGCCTACTTTCTCTACCTTCAAGGGGATGCCGTCGGCCTCCTCACGTTCGATGAGAGAATCCGCGAATACCTCCCCGCCCGCAATCGCACCGGCCATTTACGCCATGTCATGCTGGCCTTGGAGAAACCGGCGGTAGGAACCTCCACCAATTTGGAAGCGCCGCTGAAACGCATTGTCGAGATAGTGAAGAAGCGCGGATCGCTTGTCCTGATCACTGATTTGCTGGCTCCGATCGATACCTTGGAGAAACACCTGATCGGATTGACGGCGTGCCGACATGACGTCGTGCTCTTTCACATTCTGGACCCGGCGGAGATGGCCTTCAAGTTTGAGCAAGCTCTCATGTTTCACGATGTGGAATCTGGGCGAGACCTCTACATCAATCCGGCCGACGTTCGGAAAGACTATCTGCGCAAACTGGAGGCCCATAATACCGCCGCGCAAGCGATCTGTCTGAAGCTAGGAATCGGTTATCACCGCTTCGCGACGGACCGGCCTCTGGAATTGGCCTTGTTTGATTTCCTCCGCGAACGCATGCAGCGTGGCAAAAAGACCAAGCGGACCGGAACTGTCAAAGTCAGATCATGAGTTTCCTGGCTCCACTGTTTTTGATCGGTGCCGCGGCGATTGCTTTGCCGATTGTCTTTCACTTGATTCGACGGACCACGCGAGAGCGGATGCCGTTCAGCTCGCTCATGTTCCTGGCCCCGACGCCGCCGAGAGTCACGCGCCAGAGTCGGCTGGAAAACATCTTTCTCTTGATCTTGCGTTGCCTTGTCCTCTGCTTGCTCGCCTTGGGCTTTGCGCGTCCCTTTTTTAAGAAGCCGCAGCCGACCAACCGCCAATCAGACAATGGCAAAAAGATTGTTCTTCTGCTCGACACCAGCGCGAGCATGCGACGCGGGAATCTTTGGCCAATGGCGCGGGCGAAAGCGGAGGAAATTCTCGGCAATGCCACCGCATCCGACCAGGTCGCAGTGTTCACGTTCGACCGACAAGCCCGCCAGCTTGTGGGATTTGAGCAATGGGCTTCAATGAATCCAGGGGAACGCGTTAGTTTGACGGCTCAACGGATTAAGGAAATATCTCCCGGATGGTACGCCACGCATCTCGGGACAGCCATCATCACAGCCGCCGAAACTTTCGACGAGAAAGCGAACCCACAGCAGACATTTGGCCCTCGCCAAATCGTGTTGATCGGCGATCTCCAAGAAGGGAGCCATCTCGAAGAATTGCAAGGCTACGAATGGCCACGGGGGATTGAACTCATCATTGAACCGATCAAGGCGAAGCGCACCACGAACAGTGGGCTGCAGTTCGTCATGGACGCCGACGAGTCAACTCAGCCGAACACCGAGACGTCCGCCCGGATTCGAGTTCTCAACTCTGCTGATGCCCAACGCGAGCAGTTTCAGATTCGATGGGAAGGTGTTTCTGGAACGGACCCGATGGACGTCTATGTTCCTCCCGGTCAAGGCCGGATTTTTCAATCGCCGAAATTGGGTCCTGGAGTGATTGGCG
Organism: Akkermansia muciniphila; assembly: GCA_945861765.1. Taxonomy (GTDB): domain Bacteria; phylum Verrucomicrobiota; class Verrucomicrobiia; order Limisphaerales; family SIBE01; genus SIBE01. The sequence goes on from CAMAWP010000405.1 coordinate 3,160, forward strand.
AGCGTTTGATCCTCACAGGCGATGACGAGGATTTCGATAACAAGGTTTATCTACTCCAAACGAAAGCCGACAACATCTCCGTCCTATATCTGGGCAACGAAATGGATAACGATCCCGCTCAGCCGCTTTACTATTTGAAGAGAGCATTTCAGCAAACGCGACGGCAAGTGGTGCAAATCATTCCTCGCCGCGTCGATGCGCCGTTCACGTCGGCGGAAGTCCAGACGGCACATTTCATGATCGTCACGGAGAGCTTGCCCGAGGAACAGATCAAGACCGTTGAACAATTCTTGAAGGACGGAAAAACGGTACTCTTCGCGATGAAAGAGTCTTCCGCCGCCCAAACCATCGCTCGGCTCAGCGGAAGCCAGAACCTCACCGCGGAAGAAGCCCCAGCCGCGCGATACGCGATGCTCGGCGAGATCAGCTTCGATCACCCGCTCTTCATGCCCTTTGCCGATCCGCGATTCAGCGACTTTACGAAGATCCATTTTTGGAAGCATCGCCGGATCAATACAGACAAGATCGCGGGCGCCAGAATCCTGGCGCGCTTCGACTCTGATCACAGCACTGCCCTCGTCGAAATCCCGGTCGGCAAAGGCGCCTTGTTAGTCCTTTCGTCAGGCTGGCATCCCGCGGACAGCCAACTCGCCCTGTCGTCCAAGTTCGTTCCCCTGCTCTATGCCATGCTCGAACAAAGCGGCGGGCTGAAATCGCAGAGATCGCAATACTGGGTCGGTGATGAAGTCACTCTGAACTCCACCAATAGCCCCGCGACGTTCAGCATCAGCAAACCGGACGGTTCTACAATAGCGCTGGCGAAGGGAGAAAAATTTGGACAAACGGATTTGCCGGGCATCTACACTGTCACCTCGGAAGAAGCGCCGTTTCGCTTTGCGGTGAATCTCGATCCAGCAGAAAGCAAGACAGCTCCAATGCCCATCGAGGAACTTGAGCGTTTCGGAGTTCCTTTGAAGAAAGAGCGGCTCATCGAAACGGCGAAGCAACGGGAACAAAAGCAACAGCAACTGTTGGCTGCCGAGCTCGAAAAGCAGCAGCAGCTCTGGCGCTGGCTGATTGTCGCCACGCTCCTGATCCTGATCGCTGAAACTTGGCTGGCTGGCTGGCTGACGCGGCGCGGTGCCGCCGCCGCCGCTCAAGCTTAATTTCGGCTTGGCCAGCGTGCGCCATCAACGCGCCAGCAGTGCGGAACTTGGTTTGCCTTCATGCTTCACTGCGGCGTTTCGTTTCCACGCTGCCCAGCCGCACCTCGTCCTGCGCCATCTCCTGCTGGATGCGGCGCTTCATTTCCACGCAATCGAAAGACTTCGTTTTCATGATTCAGACTATTTCCAATGGCGAACGGATGTCCACCAAGTTGTAGCCCTCCCAAATCCAAACCATCTCGCGCCAAGCGGCGGGGACAAGCTCGCACATTCAAGGGAAATTATCGCCTAACCGTTCAAGCCGAATCGTTTGTTCAGCTCCGACCAGAGTTCACCTAAAACTCCCGCTTGCTCCACATGGCGGCTTCTGATTCAATGCCACCGTTCCAAAAGAAAGGCTATGTAAACCAGATTTGTCGCAGCTTCGGCCGCTGCCGAAACTCCGGAAGACAAAACAACTGTTCGCGTAACCAGTTTTGATTTAGACGGCCCCGCAAGAATCCTGTAACCTTCAGTCATGATCGCGACTGCGCAAACCAACAACGAAACGGGCCTGCCAACTTTTCCGGTCCTTCGAGATCCAGGTTACCCTGTGCACCGGATTGCGGAGAGGCTGGAGCCTTACCTGCGCGCATTGGTGACACGCCTCCATCCAGAAAAGGTCATCCTCTTTGGCAGCTACGCCTACGGCCACCCAACCGAGCACAGTGACATTGATCTTCTGGTCGTCCGCCGCGGTATTCAATGCGAAAAGGCGAGTAACTTGGAAATCCGGCGGGTCTTCCGCGAGGTTCCTGGTCGTCGTCCTGCTTTCACGCTTCTTTCAAAAACACCCGAACAAATCGCCGAGCGATTGGCGGCAAAAAGCCCTTTTTACGAAGACATCGTCGGCCAGGGATTGGAACTCTATGCTGGGTAGTCTTTCCGACGAGAATAATCCGGCGCACTGGTTCGAACTGGCCGCAGACCGGCTGAAGGTAGCTGACTTGGCTTGGAAACATGAGGGACTCACGGCCTCCGGCATCGAACTGCTGCAAGAGTCGACGGAGCGATACCTCAAGGGTTACCTGATTGCCAAAGGGTGGCGGCTGATCAAGACACACGACTTGGACCAACTCATGAGTGAAGCGGAGAGTTACGACGCTCGATTTGGGCGTTTCCATCCCTTCGCAGAGGAGCTGACCGAGGACTTTTTCGCTCAACATTATCCTGGCAAGGATTTGCGGACCGTCGGCGAGAATTATGAGAAACTTCGGGCCGATGCGGGTGAGTTAATCGAACTGATCAAGCAAAGCCTGCCGCAATATTTCCAAGCGCCTCAATAAATGGAAACCCGAGGTCCGCATTCTCGCAGTGCTGGCCGATAATTAAGGGAGGGCGGTCGGTCCGACTGGCAAAACAAATCTTGGTTTGGCCCCGGCTCTTCCGCTGCCGCGCCCATCCCTCCGGAATCTCAACCGTCAGGCGCGGGACGAGGAGCGCGCAGAGCGGGTTCAACTTTGTCGCAGGTTCCCCGCTGTTTTCGGTGGAATCATTTCCATGTCCGGGCAGGAGAACTCACTCCCGAGGGGAGCGTGGAGTTTGTAGAGTTTGGACATTTTCCGGCCGTGTGCTGTTGTATCCGATGAGCTTTTTCCGACTGACATCTCCCGGAGG
>CAMAWP010000406.1 GCA_945861765.1 Akkermansia muciniphila
GGTGAGAGTCCCCTCGAACCCTGACCTTTTCTGGCGATCGAGCATGTCAGGGCTCGACGGCTTCCGGCTCGGAGACTACAGCTCGGAGAGAGTCTCGCCCCACCGTTCAAGGGCGCAATGCGCGCACAAAGTTCGGGGTGTTCTCATTATGGCCCGCATGTAGTCCCGGCTTTAGCCGGTCGCCCCGTGAAAACCGGCTAAAGCCGGGACTACATACGACGAGAGGAAAGCGTCCTGGGCCAAAATGAGAGTTGCTGATCACGGATGGACAATTCCCTTCCGGATTCGAAATCAGCGTCGGGTCGGAGCCTGCAAGAACCGAATCAGGTCCGCCACCTCGGCTTGGCTCAGGCCGGCTTCCAAGCCTTCCGGCATGAGCGACACATTCGAGCTATGCAGCGCGGCGATATCGGTGCGCAACAGGGTGCGTGTCTTGCCGTCCGGCAGCTTCAGCATCAGGCTGTTTCCGGTTTCGGCGGCGATGATGCCATACAATTCTTCGCCGCTGGTCATGTGCGCGGAGTAGGCCGTGTACCCCGGCTCGATGCTTGCGTTCGGGTCGAGGATGGAGACCAGCAGCTTCTCCGGCGGATGATTCGCCACGGACTGCAAGTTCGGCCCAATGTCATTGCCCACATCGCCCTGCTTGTGGCAGGCGGCGCAAAGTTTCGCGAACACCGCCGAGCCTCGCGCCGCATCGCCCAGCAATGCCAGTGCCGGGCGGAAGTCCTCGACTATCCTCACGCGGTTTGAAGTGACACCGGCATTGAGCGCTTTGGTCGCGATTTCCTTCACCCTCCCGGATGGATGGCGGAGCAAACGACCCCGCCGGGTTGCGTCGAGCGTGCTGGCGCTAATCTGGCCTCCATCGATGCGCTTTACCAACTCGAACGCCCACGGTTCGCGGCTCAACAACTCGTCGAGCGCGGCGAGTCGTGTTTCCGGACTGAGCGCTGGCCATGCGAGCACGAGCAGGTTGGGCACGCTCGCGTCGCCGCTCGTTCCGAGGGCGTTGATGGCCGCGCGTTGCGTCTCGGCGGGTGTTTTGGGTGAGAGTATCGAGGCGAGCAGCGGTAGCGAATCGCTCCTATGCAGTTCGTCGCGCGCGAGCAGTCCCGCGGCAGTGACTCGCTCTGAGGAGGGACTGCTGCCACTGGAAGCAACTTGTTTCGCGGCGGCAAACAGTTTGGCCACCGACTGGAGTTGTTGGGTCAAGCCATCGTTTTTCGTCGCCTCCTCCAGCTCACGCCATGTCGTCTTTCGCCGCGCCAGAGTATCGAGAAATTGGCTGAACGTCTCCATCTGCGGTGCGCTGAATTGATCGCCCTGGGGCGTGAGCGTGATCTTGAGCAACCGTGCCAGCGAGCCGCGCTGGCTCGTGGCCAGCGCTAGGTTGAGCAATGGCTCCGAGAGTGACGCCAGCGCGGGCCCTCCAGCAGCGATCGCGGCGTCCACGAGCGCATCGCTGTGCGGCAAAGCCGAGCTCATGACGGCGGCTGTGATGAACTTGTCGCTGTGGTTCGCCACCGCGATACGGCCTAGCGCGGCACCCGCGCGCGGGTCGTTCCACTCGCCCAGCGCGCAGGCAAGCTGAAGGCGCACCTTGGGGTCCGCGTCATCCACCAATTTCACTGCCGCCGAGACGACTGCGGGCGTGGACCGTGGCTCGGCCAGTCGCAGCGCGTTGATGCGCACTCCGGCGTGGGGGTCGGCGAGCGCGTTCTCGACGAGGTCGGGCTTGAGATGGCCTAGTCCGTCGAGCGTGGCGAGCGCGTGCAGGCGTGCCAGCGGATTCTTACTCTCTCTCGCAAGCTTCTCCAGAAGCAGCGCAGCGCTGGCGTCGTTTTTCCAGAGAAGCATCATCTGCGCTTTGTCCCGCTGCCAGCCGTTCGACGAGTCGAGGGCGTTCACGAGTTGCGGCAGCGTCAGTTGGCCGAGCCGGACCGGCATGCGCGGCGGGTTGTCGCGGGCGAAGACGCGGTAAATGCGGCCGCGTTCCTCGCCGAGTCGGTAGTGCGGGAGGAGATCAGTTTTGCCCTCCGAGGGAAGCCACTCGGGATGCTCAATCATATAACGATACATGTCCACGACCCACAGTGCGCCGTCGGGACCCGTGCGCGTCATCACCGGCCGGCACCAGCGGTCCTCGCTCGCAAAGAAATCCCGCGCTGCCTCCTCTCCCGCACGGCGCGACTTGAAGCTCACGCCGTCGTCGAACACCTCGTTGTGCTGGACAAGATTGTGGAACGGCTCGCACGTAAACGCGTGCATCGTCCGGGTCCCGCCGAAGAGAAGTTCGTCGCGGTAAATCATGGCGGCGCACGCCGACGTGAAGTGGCCTGCTTCGTCAAAGCTGTGGAAGCGCTTCTCTTGTTTGCTCGCCGGGAATACTTGTGGATTCTTCGGCGTGACGACCTGTTGAACTGGGTCGGGCGCGGGCACGTGCGGATTGCGTCGGATATGTTGGTCCTGCAAAACGTAGTGCCATAGCGGCCACGAGTTTTGGACTCCGAACCAGTTGCCCCAATCGTCCGGATTGCGCCCGTACTGTGATGGGCCGCTCTGCGGGTCCAGCTCGCCCGTGTCGGGTCGGAAGCGAAAGTCACGGCTGCCGAGCGCGTATTCCTTCCCGTTGAGGATCGACTTAATTTTCGTCGGCGTGCCATAGCCGCCGTGGTGGGCGCCGCTCGCGCAATAGACCCAGTTGTCGAGTCCCCAGCGCAGGCCATTCACCCGGAGCTGCTGGTTGCCTTCGAGGAAACCACTGAACAACACCTGGCGCACGTCGGCCTTGCCATCGCCGTCGCTGTCCTTGAGAAAAAGAATCTCCGGCGCGGCAGTCACGATGACGCCATCGCGCCATGTGAGGATACCGGTGGGAAACCTCAACCCCTCCGCAAAGACCGTTGACTTGTCGTAACGCCCGTCGCCATCGGTGTCTTCGATCATGCGGACGCGACCGCCGGGTTTGCCTTTGCCGTCCAGCCCGAGTGGGTAGTCCACCATCTCGACGACCCACAGACGGAGGCGATCGTCCCAGTCAATCGCCACGGGCGACTCGATCAACGGCTCGGCTGCGGCCAACTCGGCGGTGAACCCTTCGCGCACGTGCAACTTCGCCAACGACTCAGCGGGCGAGAGCGGCGGTGACGTAATGGGCGACGCAGAGGCCCTGGCTGCACGCGGTGGGAAGCCGCTGGCCTGGTAGTGCGCGGCGATTTCTTCCGGCATCAGCGCCCGGTCGTAGGCAGCAACTTCATCCAGCTTCCCTTCGAAGTTCGCGAAGTTATCGCAACGACCTCCAATGAAGAGCGACTTCTCGCCGGGCGCCACTGTGATGTCCGCTTCACCGGAGATTTCCGGCTTCGTATTTCCGTTGAGATAGACTGTCACACGCCGACCCTCGCGGACTAGAACGACGTGGTGCCATTCGCGCCAGGCGACCTCCGTGCGGCCGGCGAGGACGGTGTTGCGTTCACTGCCGTTGAAGAACATGAGCTTGCCGGCCAGGCCGGGTTGGTGCGTGCCGCCGAGGCCGAGATGGTCGCCGGCCGCGGACTTGTCGCCGTCCGAGCCGCGAGAGAAGAAGTAGCCAGTCACGGGACGTGCGTTGTTCGTGAGGCCATTCCAGAGCCACAGCTCGATGGAGTAAGTCTCCTTGAGCTGGGGCAGGGTGGTTCTCACGCGACCTCCGGCGAAGTGCGCTGCGCGGTTGATTTGGTCGCGGCTGAACGCGTTGGGTGTCTCTGGCAGCGGCGGCTGAAACCCGACGGTCCGACTCGCGCCGGGCAGGTAAAGAGCCACGCCGGCTTCGAACATTGCGTCGCGGCCGTTGCCGCTCGAGTCGTGCGCGGTGGGGACGACGCTCTCGTTCAGCCGCCAATAAGCCGTTGGCTTCGCGTCGAGGATGGCCTTCGCGTAAGAGCCATGAGACTCGGTCATTGCGCGGCGTCGTTTGCCGGAAACTTCTTCGAGCAGACTCAACGCCATCTCAACTATGCGCGGCTCGGCCTGCACTTCCAGACCGGCAGTGCGCGCGGCCCATGTGGTGTAGCCGCCGAGTTGGTGCTGCTCGGGCGGCGGGATGTAGCCTTCGGCACCGTTGGCCAGCTCAACATTGAACGTGGTCGTGAGCGGGCTTTGCGCCTTGAGCTTAAGGCCGGTGATGGCATAGACCTCGTTTGGCAAGGCCGTAATGCCGAGGTCGCCGATGCGGAGCGCCTGAAGCTTTAGCTCAGTGCGGGGACGATCATGGAGGTAGATGGATTCGAGCGAGTAAATTTCCGGTTGCGTCGCTGGTAAGCGCCCTTCAAAGCTCTGCGCTGTCCGGCGCGCCCACGCAAGTCGAGCCTCGTCCGGCGCTCGGTAATTCAAGGCAAGTGTGCGTTCGGCCATCTTGAGGGGGACCCAGTCGTGGAACTGGATTGTGCGCACAACTTCGGCAACCTTCCCGGCGAGCGCTTTGCCGTAGGCGTCATAGCCTATTGCCTTCGCCGGCGCGCTATAGTCCATCCACATCAAGTCACCACTGGTGCCTTGCGACATGATGGCGACGAAGTCATTCGTGGCGGTCCCATTGGATACGTTCAGCAACGCGGCGACGTGGGCGCAAAAGCGCCCGTAGTAATCAGCCGAGAGCAGCGGTGAGCCGTAGTAGTGTTGCGAGTAGTTCGCCAGCAGCGCGAGGGGTTTTCCGTCGGTTGATTCCAAAGCGATCACGGACAATCCAGGGTCCACCGGGCCGGATGGCCCGACTGCGTCGGGGCTTTCGTGCCCGGGATGCATGTGCGCGCGGACGTTCCGGTCGCCGAACGGGTCGGTGAGCATTTTGTCGGGGCGCCGAATCCAACGGCGGTTGAAGGTGTGTTCCCAATCGTCCACTACACCCCATCCTATCCGCGCGGGTATGAGATGCTTCGACGCGCCGATGATGGCCTCGGCGATGCGTGGCGCGAGGAATGCGGCGTAGTTTGTGTCCGCGCGGCTGCCCAGACAGCCCATCGCCGACGGCGCGGAATGCGTGTGCGTGGCCGAGACAAGCATCCGGTCGGTCGGGATCCCCGTTGCCTTGTTCGCTTGCTCTTTGGCGCGGTCGATCAGATCGCGTGAGGCCATGCAGGTGTCCACGACGGCGATGATCAGGCGGGTGGAGCCGTCATCGAGCGCGAGAGCGCGGACGTGGAGGCGGTCGGCGGCGTTCGTTGCTGAGCGCTCCGTGAACATGGCGTTGACGAGGACTGGATAGTTGGTGGGCGTGATGTCCACGACGTGCGCGCCAGCGCGGAAGACTTTCTCCGCGGCGGTTCCGGTCGTGATGCCGCCGGCCAAAAGCATCGTTACAACTCCGGGCCAGCATCGGAAAATACCAACGACGTTCGAGAGGGTTAGGTTTGCGTTCATAAGCTTTAACGTCGGATCAATTGCGTGAGTTCGAAACCATGATGAGGCAGGAACACGCCGCGTGACAACTGGAACTTTTGACACTGGAACTTTTGTCCGCAAAGAAAAAGAGCGCATCTCCGAATGAGGACAGGCGCGCTGCGGAGTCTTGCTCCCTCTCCATGAACCGACCCACCCCTACCCCTCCCAGGAGGGGACCGGACAACGCTCCCCTCGTGGGAGGGGTAGGGGTGGGTTCAGAGTCACCTTGCGCGCGCGAAGTCCGGGGTGGTCTCTCCCTGCGACGAATGAGCGGGGAGAGGACCGAGGAGAGTGGAAATCCCAGCCAACCGGCCTCCTCTGGCCCGTCCCTCATCCATCCGATGGAAGAGAGGGTGAAGTTTTGGCCCGTCCTCATTCGGAGATGAGCCCAAGGAAAAAGGGAGTGCTGTATGAAAAATCGAGCATCCAACCTACCCGCTCGACAAATCCCAGGCTTCGCACCAAGCTACCTCCAATGGCGAATATGTCCGACTCTCCTATCGAACGACTCTGGACTGAGTACAGTCTGATCTTCCGAGATTTCGACG
>CAMAWP010000407.1 GCA_945861765.1 Akkermansia muciniphila
AGCCCTGACTTTCCTGCCTGCCAGAATTCGAGGGCTCGACGGAGTCTCGCCCCACCAGGGCACTATCAGCCCCCGACTGCCTTCTTGATTTCCTTCAACTCCCAGGAGGGGAGATCTATCCGTTCCCCTCCTGGGAGGGGTAGGGGTGGGTTCAGAGTCGCCCTGCGCGCGCGAATTCCGGGGGGGTCTCCCCTGCGAGGAACGAAGTTTTGGCCCGCCCTCATTCGGAGATGCGCCCTCCAGCACCATCGCGACCAAATAAAGTTTGGCACCCGTCGCCGGAAGCGTAAGATCATCGCCCATGGACCCGACGCAACAGCAATTCTCCTGAACCGCACCGCGTCAGATGCCTATCAGCCACAAATCCCGTGAGATTCCCATGAACCTGTTTCATTCCTCCTTCGAAAGCCGCAGGCAAAGTCCTTCACTGGGCGCGTTTCGCTCCGTGCGTGGAAGCCCGTCCTGGGGTTTCACGCTGATCGAACTCCTCGTTGTTATCGCCATCATCGCGATCCTTGCCGGAATGTTGCTGCCCGCACTGGCCAAGGCGAAGACCAAGGCTCACGGTGTTTCCTGCATGAGCAACCAAAAGCAGCTTGCGTTGGCGTGGATTCTTTATACGGACGATCACAACGACAACCTCGTCTGGAACGATCTCACGTCTGACGGTTTTGGCTGGGTGCGAGGCGTTCTCGACTACAGTCCCAGCAACCCGCATAACACGAACACTGCGGGCCTTATCAATCCGGATTATGCCAAGCTCGCGCCTTACACAAAATCCCCCGGCATTTACAAGTGCCCGGCGGATCGTAGTTACGTTGTGATCAAGGCGCAGCGGTTTCCCCGAGTGCGGAGCCTGTCGATGAGCCAGGCGATGAATTCTCGCGACGACTGGTTGAGTTATATCACCAAGAAAAAATACAATGTCTTTCGGAAAAGTTCGGACATTCAAGCAATGGGGCACTCGAAGGCGTTTGTGTTCATCGATGAGCATCCGGACAGCATCAACTATGGCGACGTCGCCGTGGCCATGAACGACGGTGCGCCCTTGTCCAGCATTGCGATTATTGATTACCCGGCCAGCACCCACAACGGCTCCGGCGGGCTCAGCTTTGCCGATGGCCACGCGGAAATACACAAATGGGTCGATAGTCGCACGAAGCTGCCGTGGAAGAATCAGTCGATGACATTGGTTGTGAATTCACCGGGAAACCTGGACATGGTCTGGCTATCCGAACGCACCTCGATCGCACGGTAACAGTTCGTTGGCGTAACAAATCCAAAATGAACCGCGCAGCGTCAAAAGAAAATACCTAGTAGTCTGTTGACTAGAGGTGTCACGATGCAATCATGAATCTCCTCCACTGCCTTGCATTCGGCTCGTGCCTGCTCGCGCTGGCCACCGAGCTTCCCGCCGCGAACTCGATTCCCCCCGAGCATCTGCAATTCTTCGAGCAGAAGATTCGCCCCGTGCTCGTTGAACATTGCTACGAATGCCACAGCGCGCAGGCGAAGAAGGTCAAGGGCGGTCTGCTGCTCGACACCAAGGTCGGATGGCAAAAAGGAGGAGATTCGGGCGAACCGGCCATCCTGCCGGGCGACACTGAAAAAAGTCTTATACTACGCGCCGTGCGGCATGATGATCCCGACCACACCATGCCGCCGAAGAAGCCGAGGCTCTCCGACCCCATCATCGCAGACCTCACGGCATGGGTGAAAATGGGCGCATTCGATCCGCGCGACGGCTCTGGTGAGGCTCGGCGCGGCGATAAATCGTGGTGGTCGTTGCAACCGCTCGCCCGCCCCGAGCCGCCGAACGCCGCAGGCTTGACTGAAGCGTGGTCGGCCAGCCCGATTGACCGTTTCATTTTCTCGAAGCTCGCGGAGAATGGTTTAAAACCAAGTCCGCTAGCCGGACGCCGCGCCTTAATTCGCCGCGTCTTTTACGATTTGACCGGCCTTCCACCCTCGCCGGGCGAAGTGGAAGCGTTCCAACGCGACACCAATCCGGATGCTTACGAGAAGCTCGTGGATCGCCTCCTGAGTTCGCCGCGCTACGGCGAGCAATGGGGGCGGCACTGGCTGGATGTTGTCAGGTTCGGCGAGAGCCGCGGATTCGAGCGCAATGAAATCATCCTCAACGCCTGGCCTTTTCGCGATTACATCATTCGTTCCTTCAACGAAGATAAGCCTTTCAACCAACTGATTGTCGAACATCTCGCCGGCGACGTCGTCGGCAAGGAGCGTCCCGATGTCGAAATCGGCGTGGCGTTCCTCACGGTCGGACCTTACGACGACGTGGGCAATGGAGACGCCGTGGCCGTCGCGAACATACGGGCCGCGACTGTGGATGAGATCGTGAGCACGACGGGCGCGGCTTTCCTGGGACTGACTATTGGCTGCGCGCGGTGTCACAACCACAAGTTCGATCCGATCCCAACGGAAGATTACTACCGATTGAAAGCAGCATTCGACGGAGTTTCCCACGGACCACGATCCCTCGCTACCGCCGAAGAGCGTCAGCGCTATGACGAGGCCATGAAGCTGCTGAACGAACGGCGCGCGCCAATTTCAGCGAAGAGATCGAAGCTAGAGATCGCCATCGTTGAACGCGCTTCCGCCCAAGTCGTGGAGGAAAAACCTCTCCGCCCTCCGCCAAGCGCGCATCTGACGGAGGAGAGATTTGCTCCGATTGCCGCGCGGCATGTGCGGTTGACCGCGCTGTCGCATTCCAGCAATTCGAAGTCCGGTGTGGGCGGGCGCATGGATGAATTCGAAGTGTGGACCTCGGGCGCGGCTCCCCGCAACGTTGCGCTTGCGACCAACGGCGGCAAAGCCATCGGAGCCGCGGGCAATGTCGCCAAGGATTTCGACGGCGCCTACAGTGTCGATCTGGTCACCGACGGCAAGTTCAGCGCGCGTTGGTTCATCGGAAGCCCCGCCGTGCTCAGCATCAGGCTGCCGCAGACCGAGACCATTGACCGCGTCGCGTTCTCTCACGATCGCGTCACGCTCTCGGACACTCCGATCGAAGGTCTCGGCCCTTGCGTGACCGAGTATGAAATTCACGTTTCCATGGACGGCCAATCATGGATCAAGGTCGCCGATTCCTTCGACCGCAAACCGTTCAATGAAGAACTCGCGCGCGAACGCAAGCTGCGCGCCGCGACCGTTGACGAGCGCGCGCAATTTGCGGCATTCGACCGGCAACTCGCCGAGATTGGTCGGGAAACGCGCCAGGTTCCGGCGCTCAGTTCGGTGTGGGTCGGGAATTTTTCCCAGCCGAATCGGCCTACGGTCGTCTTCAAAGGCGGCGATCCGATGAAGCTCGGCGACGCGGTCCATCCCGCCAGCTTGAGCGTGCTCGATCACGTCGCCAAATCCTACGAACTTCCGGGCGATGCCCGGGAAGCCGAGCGCCGCTTCGCTCTGGCCCGATGGCTGGCGAGCGACGAGAACCCGTTGACCGCGCGCGTTCTCGCGAACCGCGTGTGGCAGCACCATTTTGGCGTTGGCATCGTCGATACGCCGAGCGATTTCGGATTCCTAGGCGGCAGGCCGACACATCCCGAGTTGCTTGACTGGCTCGCGCGCCGGTTGCAGCACCACGGCTGGCGACTCAAGCCCTTGCACCGGGAGATTCTACTGTCGCAGACCTACCAGCAGGCATCTGGAGAAATCGACGAGTATTCAGCGAACAGTAATCGGTCGAGAGGACAGCGCCCTGACGGTTTCTCCAAACTGATCACTGACCCACTGATGGCGGAGAATTCTGCCAATTACAAGAAAGCGCGAAATCTCGACGCCGCCTCGCGCTTGCTCTGGCGCTTCCCCCCTCGCCGCCTGAGCGCCGAAGAGGTGCGCGACACCTTGCTGGCGGTCTCTGGTAAATTGGATCTTCGCGTGGGCGGGCCGGGCTTCCGTCTCTACGAATACAAACAAGACAACGTGGCCACTTATGTGCCGCTCCTCGAGCACGGCCCCGAGACCTATCGCCGCGCCGTATATCACCACAACGCCCGCGCCTCGGTCGTGGACATCCTGTCCGATTACGATCTGCCGGACAACGCTTTCGCCGCGCCGAAGCGGGCCAACACCACGAACCCGCTTCAGACACTCACCATGCTCAACCACCGCTTCGTGCTCGACATGGCGACCGCGTTGAGCGAACGCGCCGCACGCGAAGCTGGCAACGACTCGGCCGCGCAGATCCGTCGTGCCTACGCCGCGGCATTCCAACGCGAGCCAACTGAAAGAGAGCTGACGGCTGCAATGGCGGTGACTCGTGCTCACGGCTCGGCCGCCGTTTACCGAGCGCTGTTGAATGCAAATGAGTTGATTTACATCGAGTGAGCTCCCTGACAAGGCATTGTTTTTTTGAAAACTAATTTACAGCATGAAGCCAGAACTCGCATCCCTTGATCTCACGCGACGGCACTTCCTGTCGCAAATCACCACCGGCTTCACCGGCGTGGCTCTGACTCATTTGCTCGCGGAGGACATGCTTGGGCGTGCGCTGGCGGCGAGCGGGTCGGCGCGATTGCCAGGGCAGACGCACTTTGCTCCGAAGGCGAAACAGGTATTGCAGATCTTTTGTCCAGGCGCGGCATCGCATCTGGATCTCTGGGATTACAAACCGGAGCTCGAAAAGCGCGACGGCCAACTGCTCCCAGGCGAGGAGAACTTCTCCAGTTTCCAAGGCAAGAACGGGCCTTTGATGAAGTCGCCGTGGCCCTTCGTACCGGTGGGACGGAGCGGCAAGAGCATTTCCTCGATGCTCCCCAACATCGCCCAACATGTGGACGACATCGCGTTCATCCACTCGATGACTTCGCGCACGAATACGCACGGACCTGGCTGTGTCTTCATGAATTCGTGCTTTACGCGCGAGGGTTTTCCCACGGCCGGAGCGTGGGTAAGCCACGCACTCGGCAGCTTGAATCAAAACCTTCCGACCTTTGTGGCGATGCAAGATGTGCGCGGTGAACCGCCAAACGGCAAGGCGAATTGGTCCAATGGCTTCCTGCCCGCGCAACATCAGGCGGTGACGATGGCCGCGCAGCAGCCGTTGCGCAATCTGAGCCGACCAGCTTCGGTTAGCCAGTCGGAGGAAACGGCGACGCGCGACTTCCTCTCTTTCATCAATTCCGAGCATGCGGACCGGCATCCGGGCGAGAGCGAGTTGCGGGCGCGCATGGCCGCCTACGAACTAGCAGCGCGGATGCAACTGGCCGCGCCCGAAGTGAGCGACTTGTCCCGCGAGCCTGAGCATGTCCGCAAGCTCTACGGCTCGGACGACGCCAATCCACTCAAAGCCGCCTACGCGAGGAATTGCCTGCTCGCCCGGCGCTTCTTGGAGCAAGGCGTGCGGTACGTCAGCCTTTATTGCGCCTCGCGGGCATCATCGGTGGACGGCTTGTTGAATTGGGACGCGCACAAGTCGTTGAAGGCCGATTACGAACGGCACTGCCCGATTTTCGATCAGCCCACCGCCGCGCTGCTCACCGACCTCAAGCAACGGGGCCTGCTCAACGATGTGCTCGTCATCTGGACGACGGAGTTTGGCCGGATGCCCACGCGGCAAGCCGCCACGCAAGGTCGAGACCACAACCCCGACGCGTTCACCACCTGGATGATGGGAGCGGGGATCAAAGGGGGCGTGAGCTTTGGAGCGACGGATGAGTTTGGCCGCCGCTCCGTGAAGGACGTGTGCAGTGCATACGATTTTTACGCGACCGTCCTGCATCTGCTCGGGCTCAACCACGAGAAAGTCACCTATTACCACAATGGTGCCGAACGCCGCCTGACAGATGTTCACGGCCAGGTGATTCAGGGCGTGCTGACCTGACCCGTGACGCGATCGGTTTGAAAGCCTCACAGAGAAACAAGCTCCACTCTTCGGGCTGTTGATTCGGATCGTGGGGCGCGAGGGCCAAAGCGAGGCCTTCGTCAGGCGGACCAGAA
>CAMAWP010000408.1 GCA_945861765.1 Akkermansia muciniphila
TACACCATCAAGTCGGATGATTCGAAGTTCTTGACCCAAACCGGGTTTTAACGGGCAGCCGATTGTTGCCGCTTAGATGGGTTGTGGTCCCTGCTGAACTGCACGGCGGCAGTGGCAACGACACGCTCAACGGCGGTTGCGGCCACGATATTCTTTTCGGCGAGGCGGGGAACGACACTTAGGTTTCGCGTCCTCGTCCGAGTCGGCGCATCGGTAGGCGGAATGAACCTCCATTTCTGTCAGCCCAGCAATTTGGAAAAACTGGGATTCAGTACTCGACTTCATCTGGTTTCTGGGCAATGTCACGCTCCGAGTTTAGAATTGAACCATTGGTGGTTGACCTTTTTTGGACTGAACAGAATGAAGCTTTGAAGAATGTGCTTGTGATATGAATCAAGTCAGTGGGGTTGTTGGGAAATCCCCGTGCCCTTTGAATCGAACGGTTGGCTCGAGATGGACTTTACTGGCCATTGCCGTGATAGCAATTTCGGTGGCCCTTCCGCGCCTGTTGGCGGAGGAGGGCGTCACTTCATCGGTAACTCTGAAGGAAATGCTGGACCTTGTCCTTGCTCACAACGAGAGCTTGCAGGTGAAAATATTGGAGGCGCAGATTGGCCAGAAGACCTACGAATCGGAAAAGGGAATATTTGAACCGCACGTCGTCGGTTCGGTGGAACGAAACGAATCACGACGGGAGAACAATACGCAGCAGCTTCTTAGTTTGGGTTTCAGTCCCACCGCTGAATTCAGCGAGCGAAACACGCTTTATCACGGAGGATTGCAACTACTGGCACCCACAGGCGCTCGGATCGACGCGGGGTATAACTTGCGGGAGCTGTCGAATAGTCTGCAACAGGGGGGAAAAAGGGAGTATGAGACTTTTGTCGGTCTGAACATTTCACAGCCGCTGCTCAAGAACTTTGGTCCAGGGGCGACGATGGCGAGGCTTCGCATCGCCGCGCTTGGTTCAGACATCGCCTTTCAGGAGTATCGCCGTCATCTGATGCTTCTGGTGGCTCAGGTGGAATCGAGCTATTGGGATCTTTATCTGGCGCAGGAACAGGAACGGCTCAGCGAAGAATCGGTAACGCTTTCGCGGAAAATTCTTGAGGACAACCGAGCGCGGAGTGAAGTGGGTCTCTCGACGGAATTGGAGGTTTTGCAAGCTCAAGCGCAGTTAGTGCTTCGTCAGACGAGGAATAACGAAGCGCGGCTTAAAGTATTCGAGCAGGGTAAACGCTTGAGCGCGTTTTACTCGGATGCAGGGATTAGGACTGGAGTATTCTTTCGAGTGATCGATAAACCGGAGGTGCATGAGTTTGAGCTCACCCCTTTCAACAACTATCAAATGGCATTTTCGCTGAATCCTGATTACTGGATTCGGATGCGTCAGGTCGATCAGGAAGTGATCAAGGTGAAATACGCGGGGAACCAGCGGATGCCCCAATTGGATTTGAAGGGAAGCTACGGGTTCAATGGTTTGGGATCTTCGGCGGGCGCGTCTTTGGATCGCCTCTCGGACACGACTCATCCGGCGTGGACCTTAGGAGTTGAGATGCGCATTCCGATCACCGGGGGAATTCGGGAACGAAAAGATCTCGAAGCGGCCGAGCTGGCTAGGAAACGAGCCTTAGCGAATTTGAAAGATGCCGAATCCCAGATTGCGGGCAGTCTGGATTCAGGGATTCAACGGGTGAAAACCTTCTTGAAGATGGTGGAGAGTTATCAGTCCATGGTCGATATCCATCAGAAGCTCTTGGATGCGCAGCTCGCGCAGCTCGCGCAGCTCGAGGTGGGGCATATCGACACACGCTCGGTGATGGAAACGGAAGAGAAGCTGTTCGAGTCGAAGGTGTCGGTCATCGAGCGCTTGGTCCTTTACCGCAAATCGCTTTTGGAACTGGAGCTGGCTCGAGGGTCCACGCTGCAAGCGCGGGGCCTGGAAGTCAGAAGAGGTCAGCTCGAAAGGACGACGTTGGCGGCGCTCCGGGAACCGAAAATGTCAAATGAAGAGTTGGAAAGAGCCCGGAAGCTGCTCTTGAAGGAAATGCAACAGAGTTCGCCTAGCAACACGCCAGTGCGCTGATTAAGTCAAATCCAGCAGAAAGGGTGACTGGGTTTGGCATCGAAAAGGATACTCAACTCACGTCGCCAGTACGAATATGAACAGAATTTCGGTTCGAGTGAATTGCCCGGGATGTTTTGCATGGATTCTTTGGTGGAGTCTTGCGCTAGGTTTTTCGGCTGAACAAGCCTGGGTGCCAGGCATCACGGAACCGGTCCTTGATGTCACGATGAGCTCGCCGGTGATCGGGATCATCGGGGCGCGGCTTTTCGATGAAGGTGCCTTTGTAAAAAAAGGACAGGTGATCATCGAGCTGGACAAGCGAATCGAAGAGATCGAAGTCTCCCGCCGGAAACTGATTCGAGATCTGGCCAAAGCCGAACTGGATCGTGTGAAATCCCTCGCCGCGCGGAGCGCGATTTCGATCAGCCGGGAGGAACTCGACAAAAGGGATGGCGAGTATCGGGTGGCGAGCGTGGAGCAGGAGCTGTCCGAGGAGAACCTTCGACGCCGTTTTCTGGCGGCACCGTTTGATGGCTCGATCGCGGAGTTTTATTTGGAGGTCGGCGAAGGATGTGAGATGGGGCAGGCGGTCATGAGGGTTGTGGATACGCGGCGCTGCTATTTCGTGGCGAACGTCGAGTCGGGGGCGGGGCACGTTCTGATTGAGGGGAGCCAAGTCAGTTTGGAAATTGAAGCGGGCGCATCGACGGCCACGTTTACTGGCAAGATCAAGTATATTTCCCCAGTGGTGGATCCAGCAAGCGGCTTGCTCAAGGTGAAGGTGGTTTTTGAGAATCCGGACGGGAAAATCCGTCCGGGAGTTGCCGGCCGAATGCTGCTAAAGGAGACTCCGAATGCTCGGTGACAAGACCAAACCTCCGGAAATGCTCGACACGGCGATTGAAGCTCTGACGGGTCTGCGGCGTTTTACGGGATCGCCGGGTGAGTTTTGGCCGGCTTTCCTCAGCGCCTCCGCCCGGCTGATCGGCGCGAGCCGCGGAATTCTAATCTTGCGCGATGCCAGCCAACCGGACCGATTGAAAAAGTTGAGCGAATGGTCCGGCAATACGCCCGTGGACCGTTCATCATCGATTTTCACGAGGTATCTGCCGGAGTTGACGGCGGATTGTGTTCGAGCTGGCCAATGGTTGAAGGCGCTCGATAGCAGTTCAACCGAAGCGACCCGGAGTTATGCAGTGGCAGTGACTCTGCTGTTTCAGGGTGGGGGCGAGAAATGTGTCGCAGCGTTCTTATTGGCCGACACAACAGAGCAGGAAGCTCGTGAAGCCTTGGTGCGTCTGCAATTGGCGGCGGACATGCCCTTCGCCTATCAAATGAATCAGTCGGCGGTGCAGGCGAAGCACGATGTTGAAAAATTGGCTTCCGTGCTGGATGTCATGGTTCTGGTGAACGCGGAGGATCGGTTTCTCGCCGCCGCTCTGGCGTTTTGCAATGGGTTGGCGACGCGTTTTCAATGTGACCGGGTGAGTCTTGGCTGGCTGGAGAACGGTTATGTTCGCTTGAAGTCGATGAGCCGCACCGAGCGCTTTGACAAGCAGATGACAGCGGTGCAGATGCTGGAGGCGGCGATGGAAGAAGCGATCGACCAGGATGATGAGATTATCTGGCCGGAGGTGGAGGGCGTTTCGCAGGTCACGAGGGATCATGCGCTTTTCGGGCGGGATCAGCATTCGGGTTATCTTTGTTCGGTTCCGCTGCGAGTCGAATCAAAAGGGTTGGCGGTGCTGACTTGCGAGAGAGTGGCGAAGGCGTTTACTCAAACCGAACTCCAACAATTTCGGCTGGCTTGCGACCAGGCCATCCGGCGCTTGGCAGATTTGAAGCGGCGAGATCGTTGGTTTGGCGCGCGCTGGGCGCATTCGACTCGGGAGCGATTGGCGAAGGTCTTGGGTCTGGAGCACACTTGGGCGAAGGTGCTCTCGTTAACGGGTTGCGTTGCCTTGGTGTTCCTGGCGCTTCCGATCTACAACTATCGTGTCGAAGGAGATTTCATACTTCGGAGCGAGAATGTCTCGTTCCTGACCGCGCCGTTCGACGGTTTTATCAAAAGTGTCGAGGTGCGTCCTGGGGATGTCTTGGCGGCGGGCGGCAGGTTGTTGGGTCTCGACACCCACGACTTGGTGATTGAGGAATCGATGGCATTGGCGGAGCAAGCTCGATATTTGCGCGAAGCGGAGAAGGCGCGCGCTGCGGAAATGCTGGCTGACATGAGGATAGCGCGAGCGCTGGCGGAACAGGCCAAAGCGCGGCTCGACTTGATCCGCTACCGGTTGGAGCGGGCGGTGCTGAAAGCTCCGTTTGCCGGCGTCGTGGTGGAAGGCGATCTCCGAGAACGGATCGGGGCGCCCGTGAAGCTCGGCGAGATGCTGTATAAGGTGGCTCGGACCGAATCCCTCTACGTGGAAGTGGAGTTGAACCAGCGTTACATCCACGAAATCATGGACAAGGTGGTGGGAGAAATCGCGTTTGTGACCCAGCCGAAAATGAAGTTTCCAGTCAAGATTTTGCGGATCGAACCGGCGGCATTTCCTAAAGACCAGGAGAACGTCTTTCTGGTTCGGTGCGCTGTAGTGGGGCCAGCGCAATCGTGGTGGCGTCCTGGGATGAGCGGTGTTTGCAAGTTGAACGTCGAGCATCGGACGTTGCTGTGGATACTGACGCATCGGACGGTTGATTTCCTCCGGCTTTTCCTGTGGTGGTAAGATATGGCCGAGGCTCCGCAAACCTTTAGTGAGTCGTGGTACCGGGTCGCCAATCAGCGGATTAGCCTCCGCCCTGCCGTCAGGGTCCGACGCCAGAATTTCCGCGGCGAGCGTTGGATCGTTCTCGAAAACCCATTCAGCAACCAGTTTTTTCGACTTCGTCCGGGAGCGTATGAATTCGTGGCGCGGTTGCGTCCAAATCGAACCGTCGATGAGGTCTGGCAGGATTGTTTGCAGCGCTTTCCGGACGACGCGCCCGGGCAGGAAGCGGTGATTCAGCTTCTGTCGCAGTTGTATCATGCCAGTCTTCTTCACTACAACCTGGCATCGGATGCGACCCAACTTTTTCAGCGGTATGAGAAGAGTCGGCAACGGGAGAACCGATCGCGGCTGTTGAACATTATGTTCATGCGCTTTCCGTTGTTGGATCCCGACCGGTTCCTGATCCGGACCATGCCGGTGGTCGGGAAGCTAATCAGCCCGATTGGGGGGGTGATTTGGGTGGTGATGGTGCTGATGGGACTGAAGATAGTTGTGGACCAGTTTCCGGAATTGAGCCGACAAACCCAGGGGATTCTCGCGCCGGGCAATCTGCCGTTGCTGTATCTCGGAATGGTGTTGGTGAAGACGCTGCATGAATTCGGGCACGCCTACTTCTGCCGACGGTTTGGGGGTGAGGTGCACGTGATGGGGGTGATGCTGATGATTTTTACGCCGATTCCCTACATGGACGCGACATCGAGTTGGGGTTTCAGGAGTCGGTGGAAGCGTGCCTTGGTGGGAGCGGCAGGGATGATCGTCGAAGTGTTTGTGGCGGCCATCGCAGCCCTTGTTTGGGCGAACACGTCGCCAGGGACGGTTCATAGCCTGGCTCATAATATGATGCTCGTCGCCTCGGTATCCACCGTCGCGTTCAACATGATTCCGCTCATGCGATTCGACGGCTACTATATTCTCTCCGATCTTCTGGATATCCCGAATTTGCATCAGCGCGCGCGCCAGCAACTCACACATTGGTGCCAGCGCTATTTGTTCGGGGTCAAGACGAGCCGAAGCCCGACGGAGAGTCGGCGGGAAATGGGCTGGTTGACGGTATTCGGGGTGGCGAGTGGAATCTATCGTGTGTTCGTCTTCTCGGCGATTCTGATGCTCGTCGC
>CAMAWP010000409.1 GCA_945861765.1 Akkermansia muciniphila
GGTTCATGGGCAGCCTCCACCTCCGACATTGGACCCGCATCGGGACCATGAACCTGGGAGCGCCGGCGTCTCGCCGGCGAGTTGCTGTGGCGAAATTAGGAACACGCCGGCGAGACGCCAGCGCTCCCAGGTCAGGTTCATGGAGAGAATTGCGGCTGAGAATACCGTTGCTCTTGAGCCAGCTTTTGGGATTGTTCAGTTGATTAAAATTAACTGACCGTACGAGTGAGATACACAGCCTCCAAATCCATTCTACTCTACGCCATCTTTGTTTTATCGGGCTCATGCGGGCTTGGATACCAAGTCGTTTGGTCGCGCCTGTTTGCTCTGGGATTCGGGCATGAATTGCCCGCGGTTCTGGCTACGATCGCCGCTTTTTTTGGCGGGTTGTCACTGGGAGCCTGGATTTTGGACGGCCCGATCAGTCGCAGCGATTTCCCGGGACGATGGTACGGGGCGCTCGAATTGGTCATTGGCGTCTGGGGATTATTCTCGATCGTCATTATCCCGCGCTGCAATGATCTCGCTTTGAAATCGATAGGGCTTGAGGCTTCGGTCTTTCAGCATTGGACGGTTGCTTTCTCAGTGCCATTTCTCGTTCTATTGCCCGCCACGGCTGCCATGGGGGCGACATTACCTGCCATGGAACGATTTCTCTCAACCTCTGTTGCTCCTGGACGTCACATCGGCGCTTTGTACGCTGCCAACACACTTGGCGCGGTGGCGGGCACTTTGATCGCCACATTTGGGTTGATGCGCTGGGTGGGCTTCACCTCAACATTGGCGATTTTTGCCACGCTCAATCTCGTCTGCGGCATTGCTGCTCTGGCTGTTCGCCCTGGGAACAAACACGAGGCAATCCACTCCCGACCAGTAACGGCGGGCGATCTCTCTCAACGGCGTCTGAATGCCGCCGTGTTTTTGACAGGCTTGTTGGGCATAGGCTACGAGGTGGCGGGCGTTCGAGTTTTGGCCGAGGTATTGGAGAATACAATTTACACGTTCGCCGCTGTCTTGTCGGTTTACCTCTTAGGGACTGCCATTGGGGCCAGCTTCTATCAAAGGCTTGGAGGAAGAGTACGCGATCAAACGGTCCTTTGCGTGCTCGTGTACGCGGTTTCCACGGCGTGCGCTCTCGGTGCATTGGTGTTGTCAAAGGCAGAGCTCATCTATCGGACGAGCCGTTCAGCTTTCGGTGACAGCGCCATGGCCGTGTTTGGAGCAGAAATGGTGGTGGCCGCCGCACTCTACGGGCTGCCGACAATCCTGATGGGTGCGACATTCAGCCATTTGGTGCAATCGGCGCGGCGGGATGAAGGTGGGGTAGGCCGTGCTGTTTCGCTCAACACATTGGGCAGCGCCCTTGCTCCCGCGCTGTTCGGGTTCTTCTTGTTTCCGCTGCTCGGGGCGAAGTGGTCGATGGTGCTGGTGTCGCTCGGATACTTGCTCCTGCTACCGGAGTTCTTAAGTTGGCACGGGCTCGTGATGATGGTGCCGTTTGGACTCCTATGTCTGGTGCCATCGCGGCTTCAATTCGTGGAAAAGCCGCCGGGCGGCGAACTTCTGGAATATCGTTCGGGGGTTATGGATTCCGTCGCGGTCGTTAAACATTTTGACGGCAACCGAAGTTTGATCGTGAATAATCGATTCACGATGGGTGGCACCGGGGCGGCGAATGCAGCGCGACGTCACGCTCATATCCCGCTTTTATTGCATGCTGACCCTAGGCGAGCACTCTTTCTTGGAGTAGGCACAGGCATAACTTTTGCGGGAGCCGCACCGCACTCCAACGTGCAGGCTGATGGCGTGGAACTAGTCCCTGAAGTCCTCGAAGTCCGCCACTATTTCGAGCCTTACAATGCCTTGCGACCCGGCTTAAGGCTTTACGTGGCCGATGCGCGCCGATTCGTCCGCGTCACAGATTCAAGGTATGACGTCATCATCGCGGACCTCTTCCATCCGGCGCGAGATGGCGCGGGGGCGCTTTACACGCGTGAGCACTTCCAAGCAATTCGCAGCCGCCTCTCGACCAACGGACTCTTCTGTCAATGGCTGCCACTCTATCAATTGGATGAGGCGATGTTGCAGGTGATTATTCGAACGGTGTTGGAGGTCTTCCCTCATACTCGGGCCTTCCTGCTGCGCTTTAACGTGGATACGCCGGTGCTCGGGCTGATTGCCGCGCTCGAACCAACGCAATATCCCTACGATTGGTTTGAAAGGCGCGTGCGCGAGAACGAACTGCGCCAGGAGTTGAAGCCGATCACACTCGGGGACAGCTTTCAGTTGTTCGGCTCTTTGGTTGCGGGTCCAAAAGCTCTGCGCGAATTCTCGCACGGCGCGCCCCTTAATACGGATGATCATCCGGTGGTCATCTTCGGAGCGCCACGCTTCAGCTACCAACGAAATGAAACCTCCTACGGTCGGCTTTTTGCGCTACTCGATCTTCAAGCAGCCGATCCAACTGAACTGATCCGAGTGGACGAAAACTCTAGTTCGACCAAATTCATTCACGAGTTGATCGGCTTTATCAATGCACGCGACATCTACCTGAGGGGCCTCGTGTTTGAAAGCCAGGGTCGCCTCGGGGAAGCCGTTGATGCCTTTGTCGAAAGCGTTCGGCGAAGTTCAGTGTTTTCCACCGGATACGCTCATTGCCTCACCCTGGCAGTCCAGCAATCGAAGACCAGCCCCGAAGCCGCTCGCACCTTGCTCCAACGCCTCTCGGAAGCTCAGCCGGATCGGCCCGTTGCCAGAGATTTGATGAAGAAGCTATTTGAACTGTGAGCCTTCGAAACTCCGTGGGCAGCAATTCTCAGTTTGGGAGGTATGTAGTCCCGGCTTTAGCCGGTCGCCCCGTGAAAACCGGCTAAAGCCGGGACTACATGCGGCGAACGGAAGGTGCCCTGGGCCATAATGAGACCACCCCGAACTTTGTGCGCGCATTGCGCCCTTGAACGGTGGGGCGAGACTCTCTCCGAGCTGTAGTCTCCGAGCCGGAAGCCGTCGAGCCCTGACATGCTCGAGCGCCAGAAAAGGTCAGGGTTCGAGGGGACTCTCACCCCACCCAGGTTCATGGAGAGAATTGCTGGGCGTTTGCCGGATTTTGCAGAATCATGACAACTCGCCGGTCACAATCGGCATAATGCGCCTCGAACAAACGAAACGACGTTCTTAAAGTGATGATGAAAACAAAAATCTCTCTTCTCCTCGCGATCATCGCGGCCACTGTCGTGGTCTCGGCGGCAGACACGCTTACGGAAGCTTTTCAGAAAGGGCTCTTCGAAGAGGAAGCCAACCGCAACCTCGATGCCGCCATTCAAGCTTATCAATCGGTTCTCAAACAGCTCGACACTCAAAGGAAGATCGCTGCGACGACCGTGTTTCGCCTCGGCGAATGTTACCGGAAACTCGGCCAAACCAACGAAGCGGCCATCCAGTTTCAACGCGTCCTGCGAGAGTTCAGCGACCAGGAGATTCTCGCCAATCTGAGCCGACAGAACCTGACCGTGCTAAGCAGAATCGATGATCCGAAGCGGAAGCCTGAGCTGCTCGAAGTTCCGCTGCTGAACGGGGAGCAGGCGGAGATTGATCGCATCCAGGCGCTCATCACCAATAGTCCGGATCTGATCAATATTCACGGCCAAGGGCAGGTCACTCCTTTGCAAAAGGCCGCGCAAAACGGACATCTGATTGTGGCGAAATTCCTTCTCCAAAACCGGGCGGACGTGGATGGGCGAGGCCTGTCCGGCCGCACCCCGTTGCATTACGCCGCCGAGGCGGGGAACAAGTCGATGGTGGAAATTCTGCTCGGGCAGAAAGCCGACGTGAATGCCGGAATGCTCGGCACTGGCGAGACCGCTTTGCACACCGCGGTCAATCGTGGTTATCGAGTGGTGGCGGAGGCGCTTCTCGCCGCCAAAGCGGAGGTCAACGCGAAGCGTAACCCACGACCGGAAATTAACGGGATCGGACAATTCAAGATCAGCCCGCTGCATGAGGCGGTTTACCGAAACGATCCAAAACTGGTCGATCTGTTGCTGGCGAACGGAGCCGAGGTCAACCTGGCGGGCAGCGACGGCGTGACGCCGCTGCATCTCTGGTCCGCATCCGGAGGATCGGACCCGATTGGCCGGGCGCTGCTGAATAAGAAAGCCAATGTCGATTCCACGATCAACGGAGAGATCATAGAGCGCAAACCGTACCCAGCAACCGACAGGAGCGGTTCCGGGACCGTAACCGTTTCCTTTCGAGGATTCACGCCTCTGCATCTGGCCGCTTTGAACGGTCACGCCGATGCGGTTCGCCGTCTCCTCGATTCCGGTGCCAACGTCAACGCCACCGCCACCGCCGATCGAACTCCGCTCAATTTGGCTTCCGTTTACGCGAGTGCCGAGACGGTCCGCGCCCTTCTCGAAAAAGGAGCCAATGTTAACGCCGTGGCCTCGGACAACACCTCGTTTCCGCTCCACGCGGCGGTGGCGAGAAGGCTGCCCGACATGCTGGAGGCGATTCTCGCGCGCAAGCCCAATCTCGAACTGCGCGACAGCGAGGGTTGGACTCCTTTGCTGCGAGCCGTCGGCAACGGTGACGCGGTCATCGCGAAAAGCCTCTTGGAAGCCGGAGCCGATCCCAATGCACCCACACTCAGTGACAACAATAAGAGTCGAGGCTTCGCCCTGCACTTCGCGGTGCAGTTGCGCAACCGGCAACTCGTGGAGTTGCTTCTGGAACATAAGGCGAATGTGGTCGCCATCGATGCCTCCGGAAAGACGCCGCTGGATTACGCAGGTGCCCGAACGACGCCATCCACGCAAGTCACGTCTCAGCCCAATCGTGGTATTCCGGTACGAAATCCAGGGGCGTTGGGTGGGGGCGCTTTGCCATCGGCCTCTCCTGCGCCCGAGCCCTCCTCCGACGATATTGCCACCCTCCTGCGCAAGGCCGGCGGCAAAGATGATCTCCATCGCCTCACGAGCATTCGCATTGGCCGCAAGGACAGTTACTATCCTGTGTTTTCCCAGAAAACCAACGAACTGAACCGCTACTCGCTCTTTGAGTTGATCGGGAGTTTCTATCGCGACCAAGCCTCGGCCGGATCCAACTCCGGCGCGGCGCTGGGATCTTTCCCCCAACCCAATTCGTCTCTTCCGTTTCCGGATTTCTCCGGAGTCGTCATCCGGCGGCTGGCACCGGATGGAGAGACGCCACTCAGAATCGATGTGGAAGCGGCCTTTCAACTCGGCGATTGCTCCAAGAATATGGGGCTCGAATGGGGCGATATCGTGGAAATCCCCGAAGCCGACCATCGCCTGAACGCGATGTGGACGCGCTTGCCGGACCGAGCCATCGACACGCTGAAGAAGTGCCTGGCCCGAAATGTCCAAATCGTGATCAAAGGTCAGACCAACGCCGCCACATTGAACCTCATCGGGGAAAGCTCGGAGACCGGTTTTCAGGCTCGACTCCAACAAATTGTGAGCCGGCCAGTGCCTTTGCCATCGACACCCGCTTCTCCAGGGACACCCGGTTCTGACGTCGCCAATGCGCCGGGTCCCGTTCCGACGCCGAAGCCAGACCCAACGGTTCCCGGAAAGCCGCCGTTAAAGATCGGGAGTTTTCGGCTCAAGGATGTTCTCTACAACTCGAACCTGCTCTTGACCTCGTCGGATCTGACTCGCGTCAAAGTCACTCGGATTGATCCGGCGTCCGAAACCAAGAAGGAGATGATCTTGAATCTTGAGCAAACCGATACTCAAGCAGATCTCTGGCTCCGCGATGGCGATATCATCGACGTGCCGGAACGGAAATGAGCTTCTCCGGCCAGCCACGGCAAAGTCTCCCAGGCGCCCGCGCGTTTAAGTGTCAGTCCT
>CAMAWP010000410.1 GCA_945861765.1 Akkermansia muciniphila
CCCGCGATTATGTTTCAAACCTGGGGTGATCTCTTGTTCTTGCATTGGGAGTATGACGCGGACGAGGTTCAAAGGACGCTGCCTCCCGGCCTTTACGTCGATACCTTCGCGGGGCGTGCCTTTCTCGGCGTGATTCCGTTCTTTATGAAGAATGTTCGACCGAGCTTTCTTCCGTCCATTCCCGGACTCTCGAATTTCCTCGAACTCAACGTGCGGACTTACGTGTACGACGACACTGGCAAACCGGGCGTCTGGTTTTACTCACTCGATTGCAACTTGCCTTTGGCAGTTTGGGGAGCGCGGAAATTCTTTTTTCTTCCATACTATAACGCGGAGATGGCAGCAACGGTGGAAACCGGATCGGTGAACTACACGTCCCGAAGGCAAGGAACCCATGAAGATCGGACCACCCAATTTCGCTATGCGCCGGGAACAGCACCTTCCGAAGCGCAGCCTGAATCGCTGGAGTTCTTTTTGATCGAGCGATACGTCTTGTTCAGCTTCGCGCCAGCTCGGAAAGCTCTGTATTCCGTGAGAGTCTATCACACGCCTTACCGCCTCGCCTCGCCTCGCCTCGAAGAATATGACAGCACGGTGCTGGGCTTAAACGGATTCTCGGTGCCAGCCAATCCTCTGGCTCACGTCGTTTTCTCGCCTGGTGTGGATGTGTCGGTTTATGGCTTGGAACGTTGTGGAGAAGCTCGTTGCTAACGGTTCCCCGCTACTTTCAGTGGAACCATTTCCGTGTGCGGGCTGGAAGACTCACTCCGGAGGAGTGCCTGGAGTTTGGACATCTTCCGGCTACGTGCTGTTGTAGCCGATGAGGTTTGCGACTCACATCTCCCGGAGAGGAGATTCGAGAATAGCCCACCCTTTCAAGGGTGGGATTAGGTCGTCAATAGCCAAAGTCCCGAAGGGACGGTTGAACTATTCTCGGGCGAACCTTTGTCCTGAACAGACAGTAGGAGCTGACGTAGGACATTGGGGGATTCGGCCGTCCCTGCGGGACTTAAGCAATCGCCAATGCGAACCCGGCAGTCAACTGCCGGGCTATTCTCGAATCTCCTTCCGGGAGAGGAAGGCAGCCAATCGGTCCAAACTCCCGTCAGCCCGGCGGGATGAAGAAAGAGGTCTTTATCCGCTGTGGGCCTATTCCATTGAAAACAGCGCGGAACCTTACTAACTCTGCGAATTGGAAGTGATCGAGGTTGTTAGCTTGGAATTTTTTGACTTTGAATGAGAAACTCGATTATCTGTCATCGATGGGCTTCTCTATTAACTTTGTTCGCCGCCCGTTCCTCTTGTGGGCCTGCATTTGCTGGCTGAGCTACAGGCCCGTTGCGTTCGGCGGGCAGGCGGCTGGGGCTTTGGCGGCGAGCCAGACAATTCCTGCCTTCGAACTCGTCACAAATGATTGCGTGGTTTTCATTGGTGGGAGATCGACAGTTGCTGATGCCAAGTACGGATACCTCGAAGCCCTGTTGACCCGCCGCTATCCGGGGAAAAACATTCGCTTTCGCAATTTGGGTTGGGAAGGCGATAGGGTCTTCCGCCAAGATCGCCCGATGAATTTTGGGGGCCTGATTGAAAACGTGAAAGAGCAGGGGGCGACGGTTCTGTTCATCAGCTTTGGCGCTTTGGAATCGTTGCAACCGGACACGAGTTTGGCTGATTTTATTCAGGCGTACGGCCTTCTGCTGGATGGTTTGAGTGAAGTCACTCCGCGCATGGTTTTGCTCTCGCCAATGCGATTTGGGTCGAACGAGCCGCTTCACGCGGATCTTTCCAAACAAAATCAAAACCTGGGTCTCTACGTCGCCGCTATTCGGGATTTGGCTCAAGAACGCGGTTTGTTCTTCGTGGATCTCTTCAAGCTCACGAATCGTAAGGAATCTTCTGGAGAGGGAGCGGTTCTAACGGTGAACGGAATGCATCCATCGGCTTATGGATATTGGCGAGCTGGGTATGAAATCGAGAGAAGTTTGGCTTTGCCGCAACAGGAGGGGCTAATCGAGATTGACACCATTTCCAAAAAGTACATGGCCCCTGGAACACAATTATCCGGGCTCGAAATTGTAGCCTCGGGCATCCGGTTTCGCACCGTTGATGCGATGCTCCCAGGGCCGTCTTTTCGCGAGGACGAATCGACGCTCTCATTGTGGAAAGGGCGCGTGTTGAAGGTGACTGGTTTGGCTCCAGGCCGCTACGCGCTGAAGGTCGATGGCCAAAAGCTGTACGAGAAGAGTCATATCTTTTGGGAGCAAGGTTGGCTCCTCAGCCACAGTCCGGAGATGGACCAAGCTGAGCAACTCCGCGAACTCATTGTGTCGAAGAATCAGGATTTCTTTAATTATTGGCGCCCGCAGAACTGGGCGTTTTTGAACGGAGATTTGATCGATCAGCCCAGCAGCCACCGGCACGACGATTTCAAGATGCGATGGTTCCCGGACGAGATGAAAGGATTCCTTCCACTGATCAGCCGAAAGGAAACCAGAATCAACAAGTTGTCCATGCCATTGCTGCACATTTACGAACTAAGCCGAGTTGAGTAGGACCAAATATATTATGCGGATTCAATTTCAAAAAGAGATCGCGACTCGGGTTGTTCTTTGTGTCACAGCCCTTGTGACGGCCTCTTCGGTCCACGGCCAACCGAACCTCAACTCGCCGGAATATGAGCTCAGCACGTTGAAAGTGGCTGATGGCTATCAGATCAATCTGTTTGCCGCGGAGCCGATGATCGTGAAGCCAATTCAAATGCAATTCGATCCGCGCGGCAGGCTCTGGGTGCTGAGCACGACCGCTTACCCGCAGATCAAGCCTGGCGAGAAACCAGAGGATCGCCTGGTCATTTTGGAGGATGCCAACGGCGATGGCCAAGCCGACAAAGCGACTGATTTTGCGTCCGGGCTCGCGATTCCAACTGGCCTGGCTATCGGCGACAATGGCGCCTACATAGGACACGGCACGGAATTGATCCATTTAAAGGACACCGATGGCGATGGGAAAGCAGATCAGACGCGAGTGATCCTGGGCGGATTTGGGACCGGCGATTCGCATCAGAATATCAACTCGTTCACATGGAGCCCCGGTGGCGAATTGTTTTTCTGTCAGGGCCACAATATCTATTCGCGCATCGAGACGATGGCGGGCGTGAAGAGCCTGAACCGGGCTGGGGTGTGGCGATTTCGTCCCGGCGCGGTGGAACTCGATAGCTTCTTCAATGAAAGCAGCGGACCTCTGAATCCATGGGGACTTGCGTTCGACTATTGGGGACAGCCCTTGTTGGTGGACGGCTGTTGCTATGGGATTTCTTATCTTCTGCCAGTGATGGTTCAAAACAAGCCGATGGAGCGATTTCAGGAGCTGTGGAAAGGAAAGAAGATCTGCGGTGTCGATCTCTTAAGTGGTCGGCACTATTCCGGCGACGAACAGGGAATCATGGTCGGAGGAACGTTCTTTAACAACTCCGTCAGCAGGTGGCGCATCACGGATGAGGGCTCCGGCTTTGCGGCGCAGGAGTTGCCTTCCTTGATCGAAACAACGAACCGAAATTTTCGGATCGTCGATGTGAAGATCGGACCCGACGGGGCGATCTACCTGGCCGATTGGTACAATCCGATCGTTGGCCATTACCAATACTCTTTTCGTCATCCTGACCGCGACAGAACTCACGGTCGCATCTGGCGGGTCACCAAGAAAAATAGCCCCTTGGTGGAACGTCCAAGACTGGTTGGGGTTCCGTTGCAACAGGTGTTGGATCATCTCAAGTCACCGGAAAATTATACGCGAGCGCAAGCGCGGCGGGTCCTGAGTGAATGGGATCGCGAGCCGCTCGACATCGGCTTGAAGAAATGGCTTGGAGAAATCGACGTTCATGAGCCTGGCTACGAACATCACTTGCTCGAGGCGCTCATGGTGTATGAATCCCGCGACAAGGTTGAAGTCGAGTTGCTGAAGCAATTGCTTCAGGCGCGAGATTATCATGCGCGCGCTTATTCCACGCGTCTCGTGGGCCGATGGCATTCGCGGTTGAAATCGCCGCTCGAGCTGCTCGAAACTCAGGTCAAAGATTCCCAACCGCGTGTCCGTCTCGAAGCCGTGATTGCTCTCAGTTATATCCGTTCGCCGCGAGCCATGGAGATTGCGTTAATGGCGGTGGACCAACCGATGGATCGCTTTCTCGATTATGGCTTGCGCCAGGCTGTGCAGGGTTTGAAGGCTTACTGGGCTCCTTCCTTCAGCACGGGGACGCTGACCTTCGATCACAACCAAAAGCGACTCGAGTTTTTGATTAAAGCTGATGGCTCGGCCGAAACATTGAAATCATTGGTTGATCTCATTACGTCGGGAACGCTTTCCAAAGAATCACGCGAGAAATTTCTCTCTATCATTGCTGATGTGGGCGGCCCGGAAGAACTGGCCCTGGTGCTCGATGCGAAAACTTACAACTTGGCTGGAGGCTATGACGCCGCCATGCACGCCCGATTGCTGCCAGCGCTGGCGGGAGCTGAACGTTTGAGAAAGGCTCGGCCGTCAGGAGATCTTGCCTCCTCGGTGGCTTCCTTGCTGAGTCAACCGGATGAAAATTTACGCGGCGAAGCCTTGAAGCTCGGCGGCGTTTGGAAGATCGAATCATTACGCCCGCAAATGGCAAAAATCGCCGAAGCGAACGACGGTAACGAACGCCTCCGCCAAGCTGCGATGGACGGGATTGCCTCGCTCGGTGGCGATCAAAGCAAAGAGCTTTTGCTTCGCCTTTGCGCCGCGACGCAACCACAAAACATTCGGCTGGCTGCGATCGCGAGGCTGACCGCAGTGGACTTGAATGCCGCGGCTGGGCACGCGGCGCAGGCGTTGGCGGCAAGTTCCGGGGGCGTGGATCTGCGTGAACTTTTTTCCGCGTTTTTGCAACGGTCGGAGGGAGCAAGAGCTTTGAGTAAGGCCTTCACTGAGATGCCGCCGCTGGCCGACGCTGCCAAGCTCGGTTTGCGGTGGATGAATTCAGTCGGGCGCCAAGATGCGCAACTCGTCGAAATTCTAGGCCGCGCAGCCGGAATCAGCGGTGAAGCCAAAGAAATGAGCCCGCAGGAACTGAAAACCTTGACCGCTGAAGTCCGAGCGAAAGGCGATCGAAAACGTGGTGCCGCCGTTTTCCGGCGACCTGATGTCAACTGCCTCGCCTGTCATACCGTGGGAAACGAGGGCGGCCGGATCGGACCCGATCTGAACGCCATCGGAACGGGCCAGCCGATCGACTTTATTATCGGAGCCGTGCTGACCCCGAACAAAGAGATTAAGGAGGGCTACACGTCCTTCGAAGTCACCACCAAGGATGGCGAAGTCTATCAAGGATACAAAGTGCGAGAGAGCACCCGCGAGCTTGTCTTGCGTGATGTTCTAAAAAACGACGAGACCCGCATCCGTGCGGTGAATATCAAAGGACAGAGAACTCTCGGCTCACTCATGCCTACAGGATTGGTGAACCACCTGACTCACCCGGAGTTTGTTGATTTGATTCGGTATCTATCTGAACTGGGAACGCCGCCTCAATAAAGTCATTATTGCTCGGTCATCCGAGTCGTGCTGGAGGTTCCCCGCTGTTTTCAATGGAATAGGTCAACAGCGGATGAAGACCTTTTTTTCATCCCACCGGGCTGACTGGAGTTTGGACCTATTGGCTGCCTTCGTCTCCCGGTGCATCCCGAAGTTGTTGGTGAATGGGGACGATCGCTGGACATCGCGGAGCGATGATTTGACGGTAGCCGTGGGTTTCAACCCACGGAATGAGCCGGGGGATCTCAAGAGTCGCGAAGCGACGATTGATCCCCCGGAGATTTGGC
>CAMAWP010000411.1 GCA_945861765.1 Akkermansia muciniphila
CGATGAAGCTTCCGACTGACATCTCCCGGATGGGAGATTTGAGAATAGCCCACCCTTTCAAGGGTGGGATTAGGTAGTCAATAGCCAAAGTCCCGAAGGGACGGTTGAACTATTCTCGGGCGATCCTTTGTCCTGAACAGACAGTAGGAACTGACGTAGGACATTGGGAGATTCGGCCGTCCCTTCGGGACTTATGCGATTGCTAATTCGAACCCAGCAGTGAACTGCCGGGCTATTCTCGAATCTCCCTCCGGGAGACGGAGGCAGCCAATAGGTCCAAATTCCAGTCAGCCCGGCGGGATGAAAAAAAGGTCTTCATCCGCTGTGGACCTATTCCATTGAAAACAGCGAGGAACCTAACTACTTGCCTGATGGCCCGAAGCAGGAGATAGATACGCGTCTCGATGAAAGCATTTTTTGGCAGGCTTTATGGTCACGCGTTCGTGGCTCGCAGCGGCGTCCACGCTGAGCGCTCCACACTCCAAGTCCGCAGCTATCATCGGGTGGCCTGTTCGCTTACACTGTTGTGGCTCTGCGCAGCCGACGTGGTGGGACAAATGGTTCCGGAACCGAAGTTAAACCAGGGTTACTCCAGCTCTACTGCGCCTTCATCTCAGATCGCGACCAACCGGTACGGCGACATTCGCGCCGTTGAGCTAAGTGCGCACTTAATAGCGGCGACCTTGCAAGCGGCGGCAGCCTCATTCGCGACCCATTCTGCGACTGATCTCGTGGAATCTGAATCACCGAAAACCCGTTTGCAGAACGAAGCGATGGCGAAGCTCCGCGAGAAAGTTGGTGCCGAAATTCAAATTCACCTGCGCCCGGGCAATCTAACGCCCCGGCAAATTAAAGGTGCCTCGCTGCAACAGGCACCCTTCGCTGTGACAAAAAGCGTCAATGATTTTGCTGAGCGAAAGGCGCGAGCTTTTCTGCGCGAGAACAAGGAGTTGCTCCGCCTCGATGATCCCGATACGGAGCTGAGGTTGATCCAGAAGGCGAAAGATGAACTCGGCCGTCATCGTCTCCGATTCGCGCAGTATTACAAATCAATCGAGATGTGGCCATCGGAGCTTAGCGTTCATTTGGATTCCATAGGAAATGTGGATTTGCTGGACGGCGCTTTCGTTCCCACGCCCAGTGCAATCAGCGTTGATCCGGTGATCTCTTCGGATGAAGCGCTCTCGCGAGCGCAATCTGCGGTGGCCGGTGGCTTTGGCGGAGACGCAACGCGTGCGAGCCTCATTGTCTATGCGCCGCTGGATCGGCCCGCGCGGCTGGCTTGGAAGCTGGAATTGATGATCGGACTGACACACGCTTGGCTGCTTGTTATCGATGCCTCGGACGGAACTATTCTGAAACGGGTCAACCAATGCAGTTGCGCGACGGCCGCAGGGTCAGGAATCGATCAGCTCGGGATACAACGTACCTTGCATGTTTCCATGACAAACGCGGTCTTCTATCTGGTGGACAGAAGCAAGCCAATGTACGACGCGACCACCGGCGTTGGAACGATCACGATTCTGGACGCGGAGAACGAGACGATGGGCCAACTGGCGGCCCAAAATCGACTGCTCAACTTGCCCGTGGTGAGATCGAGCGACCCAAACTCGTGGGCCAACCCATCGGCCGTCAGCGCGGCTTTCAACTTGTCTGAGGCCCACGATTACTACCGCGAACGCTTCGGACGCAATTCTTACAACGATCGCGGGGGCGCCATCACCGCGATCATTCGCATTCGGGATTATCCCTCCGGAGCTTCTTGGCATCCTATCTTAAAGACCTTGCAGGTGGGCAACCTGGACCGATATCCCGCCGCGCTGGATGTTTTGGGCCACGAATTCACTCACAGCGTCGTTGGCAGCGTCGGCGAAGGAGGCGTCCTGGATCCCGAAAACCAACCCGGTGCGCTCAACGAGGCGTGGGCAGACATCTTTGGCGAAATGATCGAAGCGCGCACCACCGGGAAAGCCGACTGGTTTATGGGAACGAAACTTTCGCAGCCGATTCGGAACCTGAAGAATCCTGGATTCACCCCTTTTTTTGGCGGGACGATGAAGTATCCGTCCAAGATGAGCGAGTATTGGGACTTGCCTAATACGGTGGAGGGAGATCATGGAGGCGTGCATTTGAATTCCACGATCATCAGTCGCGCCTATTACCTCTTAGCCGAGGGACTGCAAGGCGCGATCGGACTGCGCGATGCCGAGCGGATATTCTTCCGGTGCCTCTTCCAACACCTCGCTCGCCAATCCCAGTTTATCGACGCGCGCTTGGGTTGCGTTGCCTCTGCCGAGGAAATCTTTGGTGTCCAATCGGTCCAGGCCCTGAAAACAGCCGAAGCGTTCGATGCCGTCGAACTCTTTTCCGCTCCGGCGTCTGTGATTTCAGAAGGATCCAAAGTTCCTGTGGTCGCCGGGTCAGATGCGACCTTGTTTATCTACTCAGATCTTGAAACAGGAGGCCTTTCGCTGGGACGGCGCGAGGGAGCACTTGCCGATAGCACCCAAGGAACGCGCCTAACAACCGACATCCAATTGGGGCGTGTGTCAGTCGCGGGGAATGGTTCGCTCGGGGCTTACGTCAACAATGCGGAAGGTTTTTGCTTTATCGGAACGTCGGTGAATTTCGAGACATGTGAGTTGCCAGGCCAGGTCTATGCCGTCGCGCTATCGTCCGATACCAACCGGTTCGCGGTGGTGATGAAAGAGGGGGGCAATCCGATCAATGAAATTAGAATCCTTGATTTTCGCGGCGGCCCGGCGATCAGAGTTCCACTCGTGACTCCCGTCATTGATGGTCCACCTCTGGACAACGTCAGCTATGCCAATTCCCTGGATTTTTCACCGGATGGCAATCTGATCATTTACGATGCGTTGTCGAAGGTGCCTCAGCCTGATGGATCGGTCCAGGACCTGTGGGGGCTCTACGTGTACGACCTCCGGAGTCGCACGATCAAAATCGTCGTGCCGCCGATCGAAGGGCTGCGCTATGCAAATCCCTCTTTTAGTCAAACGACGGATCGGTTTATCACTTTTGACGCTCAACAAAGCAATGGAGATTCCGGCATCTTTACGATGGATCTCACGACGGGCAAGCGGGCGTTGATCCGGACAGGTGAAGGAGGATTCGGCTATCCCTGCTTCACGGGCAATGATCTGGCGTTGGTTTACTCGGACCGCGATGTCGATACCGCTTCCGGCCGCACGTTGTTCCGACAAGCCCTTTCCGCAGACCGCCTCTCAGCAGCGGGGTCTCGTTCCACGTGGCTTCGGGATGCGCTCTTAGGGGTTGTGTATCGACGCGGTCGTTATGTGGGCTCGAATGCACCGCCCGAGGTGAGTATTTTAGCTCCGCGGAATGGCGACACATTCCAATCCTTAGCCGCCATCCCGATTGAAGCGACCGCGTCAGATCGCGATGGAGCGGTTGCTAAAGTGGAGTTCTATCAAGACAGCCTTCTCCTTGGAGAGGTCACGGCGGCGCCGTTCAGTTTTGTGTGGACGAATGTTCCTACAGGGAATTACCGGCTCGTCGCACGTGCTATCGATAACTTAGGAGGGGTTAATACTTCGAAGCCCATTCAAGTAGCAGTGCATTCTGAAAAACTTGCCGGGATATTCTCGGGCCGGCCAGGTCAATTCCAATTCTCCATCGATGTCTTCCGGTCCGGACTGTTTCGCATCGAAGCTTCCCCTGACCTTTCGACCTGGACGCCATTGGCCATCGCTCAAAGCATCAACGGTTTCATTAATTTCACCGACGCCACCGCGACGACGTTTCCCCAGCGATTTTACCGTGTCATCAAGTCGCCTTGAGGTTCAGGTTTCGCCATTGCTTTCCGGCAGATGGGGTTCATGCTGCGCGAAGGCACCGGATTAATATGCGAACATACACAATCATCCTCTATTTGTTGGCGTTCTTGCCAAAAGCCACTTGCGCAACATACGAGGGCTCGAACTGGCCTCAGTTTCGCGGACCCGGTGGTCACGGTGTCGCCGTCGAGGGAAAAACGCCGACGCAATTTGGACCCACCACCAACCTGCTGTGGAAAGCCGCGCTGCCGTCCGGCCATTCCTCGCCTTGCATCTGGGGTGACCGGATTTTTCTGACAGGCTTTGAAAATGAAAAGCTCGAAACGCTTTGCTTGAATCGGCGCGATGGCAAAGTCCTGTGGCGAGCAGCCGCGCCTGCCGAAAAGATTGAGCCGGTGCATCGCATTGGCAGTCCGGCTTCCCCTACCCCATCGACCGATGGCGAACGGGTCTTCGTCTATTTCGGATCCTTTGGTTTGATCAGCTACGATTTCACGGGGCGCGAGCTTTGGCGCAAGGCCCTGCCCTCACCGATGATTGAGTTCGGCACGGGATCGTCACCGCTCCTCGCCGGAGAGATGCTCGTTCTGAATTGCGATCAGGATGTGGATTCGTTTATCACGGCCGTAGATCGCCGAACCGGCCAGACGGTCTGGAGGACGGAACGACCGGAATTCCGCAGAGGCTTTTCCTCCCCATATTTGTGGCGGCACGATGGCGTCGAAGAAATCGTCGTCGAGGGAACGGTCTGGCTTAAGTCCTACGATCTGAAGGATGGCAAAGAGCGCTGGAAGATGCGCGGCTTGGCGCGGGTGACCAACGCTTCGCCCACCTCGGGCGATGGCCTGCTATTCGCCTCCAGTTGGAATGTTGGCAGCGATGTGCGGGACCATCTTTCACTGCCGTCGTGGATCACAGTCACGGCTGAACACGACAAAAACAAGAACGGCAGATTGTCCAAGGCTGAATTTCCGAGCGGGCCGTTGCTCGATCGATTTTCACAAATCGATCTGGACAAGGACGGGTCGGTGACGCCGGAAGAGTGGAGCGTCTCGGAGGAGATTTTTGCCCGGGCCGAGAACGCTCTGTTTGCTGTTCGACCCGGCGGACGTGGCGACATCACCGAGACCCATCTGGCCTGGAAAGAAACGCGCGGTCTGCCGTATGTGCCTTCAGCGCTCTTCTACGACGGCCGTGTTTACGTGGTCAAGAACGGCGGCATGGTGTCGTGTTACGAGGCGAAAACTGGCCGGGCGCTTTACCAGGAGGAACGGTTGGGAGCCGTTGGTGACTACTATTCATCGCCTGTTGCAGCAGATGGTAAAGTCTATTTCGCCTCGCAACAGGGAGTAGTTACCGTGCTCAAAAGCGGCGACGCCTTCCATGTCCTCGCTCGAAATGAACTCCAGGAGCCAATCATGGCCACGCCTGCCATTGTGGACGGAGCAGTTTATTTCCGGACGGCTGGATATCTTTTTGCCTTTGGCCAAACACCCAAGAGCGAGGCACTGCACGACCGCTAAAATCAGCGTAACGATTTGTCAGCAACATCGAGCAGCATCGGGCATGAGTCATGAGTTGGACTGTGTGGCGTTCGCAAAAGTTGGCCGGGGGCGCATCTCCGAATGAGGACAGGCGCACTGCGGCGACTTCCTCCCTCTCCATGAACCGACCCACCCCTACCCCTCCCAGGAGGGGACCGGACAAAGCTCCCCTCCTGGGAGTGGTAGGGGTGGGTTCAGAGTCGCCTTGCGCGCGCGAAGTCCATGGTGGTCTCTCCCCCCATCCCTCATCCATCCGATGGAAGAGAAGGGTGAAATTTTGGCCCGTCCTCATTCGGGGATGCACGGGCTACGTTGCGAGCGCTGAATTGACAGCAATTCTGCCCATGAACCCTCGAATGTGCCGCCAGGTTTTGGACTGCGGTGACGGAGTCTGCGAAGTCACCGCTTTGGCAACGCTCACAGCTCCGAAACTCGCCGACGCCGAAACCATCCCAACCCAAAGCGGCAACTCCGCAGAC
>CAMAWP010000412.1 GCA_945861765.1 Akkermansia muciniphila
TTGAAAATCACCACGCCATGAAACAAATTCTCATCCCGATATTCTCCCTGCTCGTCTGCGCTTTCGCAGGCTCCGCTCAAGCTGCGGCCACTCGGCCCAACATCATCCTCGTGATGCCCGACGACGTCGGCTACGGCGACTACGCGTGCCTGGGCAATCCGATCATGCGCACGCCCTCCGTGGACGCGTTCAAGAAGGAGAGCCTGCTTTTCACTCAATTCCACGTCAGCCCGACCTGCGCGCCGACCCGCGCGGCGTTGATGAGCGGGCGGCATGAGTTCAAGAACGGCGTCACCCACACCATCCTGGAGCGCGAGCGCATGACGCTGAAGACTTTCACTTTGCCTCAGATGCTGAAGACGGTCGGCTACACCTCGGGCATTTTTGGCAAATGGCATCTCGGCGATGAGGAGGCGTATCGCCCGGAGAATCGCGGTTTCGACGAGGTCTATATTCACGGCGGCGGCGGCATCGGGCAGATTTACCCCGGCTCCTGCGGCGACGCGCCGGGGAACACGAACATCGACCCAACGCTCTGGCACAACGGCAAGTTCGAGAAGACCACGGGCTATTGCACCGACCTGTTTTTTGCGCAGGCGCTCAAGTGGATCGATGCGAAGCGCGGGGCGAAGCAGCCATTCTTCGCCTACATCCCGCTCAACGCCGCGCACGGTCCGCACGTCGTGCCGAAGGAATATTACGAGCAGTATCTCGGCAAACCCGGCGTGACCGAAGAGACGGCGAAGTTCTTCGGGATGCTGGAGAACGTGGACACCAACTTCGGCAAGCTGCTTGCGAAGCTCAAGGAATGGGGCCTCGCGGACAACACTTTGGTCATCTACCTCGCCAGTGACAACGGCGGCACGGCGGGCCAGAGCATCTTCAACGCCGGCATGAAAGGCGGCAAAAACACGACCTGTCAAGGCGGCACTCGAGTGCCGTGTTTCTTCCGCTGGCCCGCCGGCGGCATTCCCGCCGGAGCCGAGTGCGAAGCGTTGAGCGCCCATCTCGATCTTTTCCCCACGCTCGCCGAGATTACCGGCGCGACGCTGTCCACTGAAGTGAAGCAACAAGTCGAAGGACGCAGTTTGCTCCCCGTGCTGAAGAATCCGAAAGCCGAGTGGGCGGAGCGCACGCTCGTGCATCACACCGGACGCTGGGCCAAGGGAAAAGGGGCGGATGCCAAATACGCCAAGTCCGCGATCCAGAACTCGCGCTTCACCCTCGTGAACAACGACGAGCTTTACGACCTCAAGGCCGACCCCGGCGAAAAGACCAACGTCATCGCCGCGCATCCCGAAGTGTTCGCGAAGCTGCGCGCCGCCTACGACCAGTGGTGGAGCGAGGTGCAGCCGCTCCTCGTGAACGAAAACGTCACCAACGCCCCCTCCATCAATCCGTTCCAGGAACTCTATTACAGGCAGTTCGGCGGCAGCCCAACGGCAGCGGCCCTCAAGCAGATGGACCCGAAACCTTCGCCCGATGGAGACGGCGCCGAAGCCAGAACCAGGCAACGCAAAGCGAAAGCCGCCAAGTGAACAGAAGTATCTCAACACGGTTCTTGAAACCAAAGGTTGAATGGGCCGCAGGCCTGGGACCGCCGGCTTCCAGACGTGGCAGGGGCTCGACATGCCGTTTAGCCGCCAAGTGGTTGCTAAAAAACAGATCGAGGGCCGGAGCGGCGGGGCGCATGTTCCCTGGGGCGCGCTGATGTTTGCCCTGCCAGCCGGTCAACTTAAACCATCCAAACCAGCATCACCGTGAAACTATTCGCCGTCTTACTTTCCCTGCTGCTTGCTCCGCTTGCCGGACGGGCCGCCGTAGAAAAACCCAAGCCCAACATCGTCTTCATCCTCGCCGACGACCTCGGCTATTCCGATCTTGGGTGCTACGGCGGCGAGATCCGGACGCCGCAACTCGACGCGCTGGCGAAGAATGGACTGCGCTTCACCCAGTTCTACAACACCGCGCGCTGCTGGCCCACGCGCGGCGCCTTGCTCACCGGCTATTACGCGCAGCAGATCCACCGCGATTCGCTTCCAGAGTTGCGCGGCGGCATCGGGGGCGTGCGCCAGCCTTGGGCGCCGCTGTTGCCGGATCTCCTCAAGCCCGCCGGCTACCGCAGCTATCACAGCGGCAAATGGCACATTGACGGGAAGGTGCTCGCCGGCGGATTCGACCGCTCGCTCGACATCCGAAGTCCGGGCAATTTCTTCACCACCCGGGGCACCTTCCGCGACGACGTGCCGGTGAAGCCGCCCGCCGATGAAAAGGGTTACTACATCACCATCGCCACGGCCGACCACGCCATCGAGTGCCTCAAGGATCACGCGGCGAATTACGCGGACAAACCGTTCTTCCAATACATCGCCTTCCACGCGCCGCACTTTCCGCTGCACGCGCTGCCGGAGGACATCGCGAAGTATCGGGACAAGTATCTCGACGGCTGGGACACGATGCGCGCAGCACGTTTCGCCCGGCAAAAGGAGATGGGCCTCACTGCAACCACGCTCTCGCCGCTGGAGCGTGAAGTGGGGCCTCCCGACGCCCAGCCCGGCGTGCTGGAAAAACTCGGCCCCGGCGAAGTGAACCGCCCGCTGCCCTGGAGCGAACTCAACGACGAACAGCGCCGTTTCCAAGCCACGAAGATGGCCATCCACGCCGCGATGGTGGATCGCATGGATCGCGAAATCGGTCGTGTCATCGCGCAGCTCAAGGCGATGGGCGCGTATCAAAACACGCTCATCCTCTTCGCCTCCGACAATGGCGCGAGTGCCGAGATGCTGGTGCGCGACGGCGGCCATGACCCGCTGTGCGAGCCGGGCAGCGCCGCGAGCTATCTCTCCCTCGGCCCCGGTTTTTCCAGCCTGTGCAATACCCCGCATCGCCGCCACAAAGTCTGGGTGCATGAAGGCGGCATCAGCACGCCGCTGATCGCGCACTGGCCGGCGGGCATCGCCGCGCGCGGCGAACTGCGCCGCACGCCCGCGCACGTCATCGACCTCGTGCCCACCGTGCTCGAACTCGCCGGCGTTCAGAAGCCGAAGGATTGGAAGGGCGAACCCATCCCGCCCGCGCCTGGCCAGAGCTTCGCGTCCGCTTTTTCCAAGGATGAAATCATCGCACGCGACAGTCTCTGGTGGCTGCACGACGGGCACCGCGCCGTGCGAGTCGGCGATTGGAAACTCGTCGCCGTTCGCGGCGGACCTTGGGAACTTTACGATCTCAAGGCAGATCGCGCCGAGCAACACGACCTCGCCGCAAAGCTGCCGGAGAAGGTGAAGGAGCTGGAGCAAGCCTGGCAGCGACAGACCGACAGCTTCACCGAGCTGGCTCGCAAGCCGCTTTCCAAGTAATTAAACAAGCAACGCAGAAAAAATTATGCACAACCAATCACTATTCGCCGCAGTCTCGCTGCTGGCGGCCGCGGTCCTCGGCACCGGCAGCGCCTCGGCGGCGGAGAAGACCGATACGAATCCGAAACACCAATTGCCCAGGCCGGATGCCAAGCCAGCGGACACGAACAAGCCGGTCAAGGTGTTCATCCTGATGGGGCAGTCGAACATGGTCGGCATGGGCGACATCGAACCCGAGGGCACCAACGGCACGCTCACCACGCTGGTCAGAAAAGAGAAACGCTATCCATTCCTAGTGGATGACGCCGGCCAGTGGACGGTGCGCAAGGATGTCTATTACTACGATGCCCGCACCAAGAAAGGCGGCCCGCTCACCGCCACCTCCAATGGACGCTCCATCGGACCAGAACTGGGCTTTGGTTTCGTGATGGGCCAACTGTTCGACGAGCCGGTGCTCGTCCTGAAATCCTGCATCGGCAATCGCAGCCTCGCTTGGGACCTGCTGCCGCCGGGCAGCGAGCGTTACGAGGCGGAAGTCACGGAGCGCGGCGGGCAGAAAGTCACGAAGGTCTTCGCCGGTTACAAGGACAAGCCCGACTCATGGATGATGGACAAAGCCAAGGGCCTCGCCACCGAGCCGCCGCCGTGGCTCGACCAGAAAACGGGCAAGCCCATCGAGTGGTATGCGGGCAAGCAATACGACGACGACATGGCCAACGCGAACGCCGCGCTCGCCGACCTCGCGAAAATTTATCCCGACTACAAAGGACAGGGTTACGAAATCGCCGGCTTTGTTTTTTGGCAGGGCCACAAGGATCAGAACGCCGTCCATGCTGCGCGCTATGAGCAGAACCTCGCGCGGCTCATCCCGACGCTGCGCAAAGACTATCACGCGCCGAACGCGAAGTTCGTTCTGGCCACCGGCTGCGGGAACCCCGGGCGCGCGAGCTTCGGGCTGCAAATCGCCGAGGCCCAGATCGCCATCGCCGACGCGAAGAAGCATCCCGAATTCGCCGGCAACGTGCAGTGCGTGGACTCGCGCGACCTGTGGCGCGAGGTGGATGTTTCGCCGAAGAACCAGGGCCACCACTACAACCGCAACGCCGAGACCTACATGGAAACCGGCCTCCGGCTCGGCTGGGCCATGGCGGAGCTATTGGGTAAAACGAAATGAACCAAGCAATCCAAATGAACCGCACCGTGCTGACGAATCCTCCATCGCCGCGCAGACTTCTCACCGGCATCTTGGCCGCATGGCTCGTGAGCCTTTCCGTTTCGTCCGCCGCCGACCAGACCGAGTTGGAATCCCTCCGCAGCCGCGCGGGCAGCGGCGATGTCAAAGCCCAGTTGGATCTGGCCATTCGCTTCCGCGACGGCAAGGGCGTCGCGAAAGATGAGGCTGCGGCCATGCAGTGGGCGCATCGCGCGGCGGATGCGGGGAATGCGGATGCGATGGATTTCGTCGGCCACGCCTATCTGCGCGGCAGCGCCATCAAGGGAAATGCGGTGATTGCCTTTGGCTATTTCAAGGCGGCGGCGGGGAAATCGGCGGCGGCGGCTTTCAATCTCGGCCAGTGCTACTTCGGCGCGCAGGGCACGGAGCAGGACATCCCCAAGGCGCTCGACTGGTGGAAGAAAGCAGCGGCGCGCGGCCACGGGCGCGCGGCCTCCACGGCGGCGATGGCGCTGCTTTCCGGCGAAGGCGTCGTGCCCGATGCGACGGAAGCGCGTCGGCTCGCCGAGCGGGCGGCGGAGTTGAACGACCCCTCCGGCCTCGTGGTGTTGGGTGAAATGCAGTTTCAAGCCGGTGAACTCGACGCCGCGAAATCCAACTGGACGAAAGCCTCAAAACTCCAACCCACCGGCCCCACCGGGCATCCCGCGCAGCCGTCCGGCAACGCCTCCGCCCAGCAGGGTGCGGATCTTTTGAAGCTCATCGAATACCGGCAGCGCAAAAGCGAGCCAGGCAAGTTCGCCTTCGTGCAGATGCCGCACATCCATCAAAGCTACAACAACTGCGGCTCCACCGCCTGCGCCACCTTCGCCCGCTTTCAGGGCGCGAAGCTCGGCGGCTGGGATTTCAAAAAACTCTGCCCGTCTCCCCTCGGCACCGGCACCGACTGGGGCCACCTCCTTGAGGCCGCGAAAAAAATCGGCCAGCAGTGGAAGCTCGTCACCTTCACGCCGGACGACGCGGGCTTCGACCAAGCGACCGCCTTTCTCAAAGCCGAACTCGATGCCAGCCGCCCCGTGGTCATTGATTTCAAATACATCGGCCCGCAATACCCCGGCGGCAATGCCGGCCACACGCTCAACGTCTGTGGTTACATCTTGGAGGAGAACCTCTACATCCTCTGCAATCCCGCTGTCGCCACGCCCGGCCTTCAACTCATCACCGCAGCCGATCTCAAGAACTACTGGCGCTCCGATCACTACGGCGCACTTTCCAAGGGCGTGCT
>CAMAWP010000413.1 GCA_945861765.1 Akkermansia muciniphila
AAGGGCGCAATGCGCGCACAAAGTTCGGGGTGTTCTCATTGTGGCCCAAGGCACCTTCCGTTCGCCGTATGTAGTCCCGGCTTTAGCCGGTTTTCACGGGGCAGCCGGCTAAAGCCGGGACTACATACCTCCCAAACTGAGAATTGCTGGATTCTGAGCGGCTCGCCTTGAGTCGCCTCACTGCGGCTGTTGATAGTCGGCCGGACCATAGTCAATCAGCTCGCTCGACTGACTCGACAGAGACGAGGCCAGCAAGCAACTGGCGAATGGTTTGAGTGTGGCCCGGCAAAATAAAATCAGGCGCAATCTCGCTGAGTGGTTCCAAAACAAAGCGACGCAAATGGGCACGCGGATGCGGCAGGGTGAGTTCTTTTTTCGAGCAGGTTGTTCTGCCGAAGGCGATCAGATCCAAATCGAGCGGGCGCGGTTCGTTCAGCACGAGTTTGCGCTTTCGTCCAAATTCGCTCTCCAGAGCTTGCAGCTTCCCGAGCAATGCGTGTGGTGTTTCGTCGGCCAGCGGAGTCAAGGCAACAGCTGCATTGACGAAAGGAGGCGAGCCGGGCGGACAATCAACCGGGGTGCTTCGCCAGAGGGCAGACATTAACAGAGGTCCGGCGCTCAATTGCCGCAATCTCGCCATTGCGTCGGAGATAATTTGGCTCGAACTACCGAGATTCGAACCAAGCGCGATTAAGGCCATATTCTGCACTGCGGATTGCACCATGAATGTTGCCTCGATTGTCGGGCACAAATAGCTCTCGTGAAAAGAACCGCGAAG
Source organism: Akkermansia muciniphila (assembly GCA_945861765.1). GTDB lineage: Bacteria > Verrucomicrobiota > Verrucomicrobiia > Limisphaerales > SIBE01 > SIBE01. Next base: position 779 of record CAMAWP010000413.1, read on the forward strand.
CAGATGAGGCTACTTTAGCCCGAGAACATCCTGCATGTTGTAAATGCCTGGTTGCTGCTTCACCACCCACTCCGCCGCGCGCAATGCTCCGTTCGCGAACGTCTCTCGGCTCGCGGCTTTGTGAGTTAACTCCAAGCGTTCGCCATTTGCGGCGAAGATCACAGTATGATCGCCAACCACATCTCCTCCGCGCAAAGCGTGCATCCCGATTTCAGCCGAAGTCCGCTCCCCGACGATGCCGGCGCGCCCGTGCCGAGCGACATCGCGGAGTTGTTGTCCACGCACTTCGGCCAATATCTCCCCCAACGTCGTGGCCGTGCCGCTCGGAGCATCTATCTTGAGCCTATGATGCATCTCGACCACTTCCAGGTCGAAACTCGGACCGAGAATTTCGGCTGCCTTCCGCGTCAGCCAAAAGAGCGTGTTCACTCCGGTGGAATAATTCGAAGCCCAAACCATCGGAATTTGAGATTTGAAATTCAAGATGCGAGATTTTTCGTCCTTGTCGTGTCCGGTGGTGCCGATCACTAGAGCTTTTCTCCGCTCGGCGCAAAGCGCCACGACGGAACCCGTGGCGTTGTGCGAACTAAAGTCGATGATCACATCTCCCTGATCAATCACAGAACTAAGTTCGTCACCGAGATCGATCTGACCGACAACCTCCAACTCGGGATTCCGGGCAGCACAGGCGACCAGCGTCTGGCCCATCCGGCCTTTGGAACCAGTGATGATGATTTTGGTCATGAGGGAATGGCTCGTTGGTGGTCGAGGAAAATGAGTTCAGCGCTGAGAAATCGGAAGGCTTCAATCTTAGGCTTTTGACTGGCCGGATTTCTTGAGCACGCCACATTTTTCCAAGGTCGCCTTGAGAATCGCGCGATTCTTTCGAGAAACAGGCACTACGGGCAAACGGAATTCCTCTTCCATCAACCCCATCATGGCTAAGGCTGACTTGACTGGACCGGGGTTTGTTTCGATAAACAAATCTTTGAAGAGCGGATAGAACTGAGCGTGCAGCTTGAGTGCCAGCTCTGCTTTCCCCTTCGCAAAGGCTTTGACCATGAGAGAAACTTCCTTGGGAATCACATTGGAAGCAACGCTGATGACTCCTTGAGCGCCGACCGCCATAAAGGGGAGCGTGAGCGAGTCGTCGCCGCTGAGGATCGTAAAGTTTTTCCCGAGAGTCGCGCGCAATTGGCTTACTCGGTCCGCATTGCCGCTGGCCTCCTTAATCCCAACCACATTCGATCTGTCGCGCGCCAGCCGATTCACTGTTTCAACACCGATTTCAACGCCACAGCGGCTCGGGACACTGTACAAAATGATCGGCAGCAGCGTCCCTCTCGCAATGGTCCGAAAATGTTGGAACAAACCTTCCTGAGTCGGCTTATTATAGTAGGGCGCTACCTGAAGCGAACCATCCGCTCCGACTTCCTCCGCAGCTTTGGTGAGGTAAACCGCTTCACTGGTCGAGTTGCCACCAGTGCCAGCCAACACCTTGAGCTTGCCACCCGCAAACTTCACTGACAGTTCGATCACGCGGATATGCTCCTCGAAACTCAGCGTCGGCGATTCACCGGTGGTGCCGACAGGAACGATTCCGTCCACGCCGCCCTCGATTTGAGCTTTGACGAGCCGCTCCAAGGCCGTTTCATCCACTTCCCCCTTTTTGAATGGAGTGACGATCGCTGTGTAAGTTCCGGTAAACATACGCAAATTCGGGATAACTTCAGGGAAACTGCTGGATTTGGCCAGCCTGATTTTCGGCCTCAGTTCAGTGGCAGTTAAGTCGGAATGATTGTTTCGAAGATTTCGTTTGAGATGACCCCCTCTGCTACCTTGGTGACAGGACCAGTCATCAAGATGGAGAAACCATCGCCAATCTCGATTGAGATGACTCCTCCGGGCATGTGGACTGAGATCGATCGATCGCACAATCCCAACCGATGAGCCACCGCTGCGGCCGCGCTACTGCTGCTGCCGGAAGCAAGGGTATAACCCGCTCCGCGCTCCCAGATTTCAATCTGAATAGTGTGACGATCCAACACTTTCATGAACTGCACGTTCGTCCGCCTCGGAAAAGCGGGATGCACTTCGAGAAAAGGTCCGTATTGCTTGGCAACGCCCGGGCTGATCTCGGGCAAGGTAATGACACAGTGCGGATTCCCAATCGTCGCCGCGCAGAAGGTGAAGGTCTTTCCGTCAGCCACGATTTGTTCGTTAATCACGTCTCTGCTCGATCCAGCCACGGGAATTTTCTCGCTCTGAAAGCTCACCTGCCCCATCTCGACGCACACCATTTTGCCGCCTGCTTGAACGACCGATTTCACGATCCCGCCAAGGGTTTGGATCGTAAATTCATCACATCCTACTGAGCGTTTGTCCCACAGATACCGCGAGAAAATTCGGAGTCCATTCCCACTTTTTTCAGCTTCGCTACCGTCTGGATTAAAAATGCGCAACGAAAACTGCGCTAGATTCGAGGGCAATGGGCCAAACAAGATGCCATCCGAGCCAACCCCAAAATTACGATGACAGATGACTTTGATCCGCTCCGGAGTCAGTTCCGAAGGCGAGTCCTTCGGATCGACGACAATATAATCATTGCCCAAAGCGTGATATTTACAATAGTTCATCGGAGTGGAACGCTATCGCTGAACATTCAAAGTTCAAAGTTCAAAGTTCACTAATAAGAGCTTTACAGACGGCCATCCAATTTGCAAAGTATGCGGCGTGTCAGGAATTACATCCCGTGGCATTCCTTTGCAGGAGAAGCCATTAGAGCAGAATCTAAAGTCCCGTCATCCGTTTGACTTAGAATCCGTTATCAAGCGGTCCCAATCGTATTTGCTGGGTGCGCAAAAGCCCGAGGGTTATTGGGTTGGGGAGCTGATGGTGGATTCCACGATCGTTTCGGATACAGTTGCCTATCATCATTGGAATGGAAAGGTGGACGCCGCTTGGCAGCGCAAGGCGGTCAATCACATCTTTTCCATGCAACTTCCCAATGGCGGCTGGAACATCTACTATGGGGGTCCGGCGGAAGTAAATGCTACGATTAAGGCTTACTTGGCGTTGAAACTGGCCGGAGTGCCGGTGACCGATCCGAGAATGTTGCACGCCCGCGAAATTGCCATGAGCCTCGGCGGCGTCGCGCGAATGAACACGTTCTCGAAACTTTACCTGGCGTTGCTCGGATTGTTCCCCTGGCGGTACGTCCCGACCCTTCCGTGCGAAGTCATCCTCATCGGCAAATGGTTTCATGTGAACTTCTACGAAATGAGTTCCTGGACCCGGTCGATGCTCATCCCGCTGGCTATTATCAATCATTTCAAGCCAACGCGTCAGCAGAAGGTGTCACTCGATGAGCTATATCCCGAAGGTTATCATGAGCGGGATCTGAGCCTGGCCCGTGATCCACAATTCTTCACTTGGCGGAATTTTTTCATCCGATTGGATAAGCTGCACAAGTTCGCCGAGTGGTTTGCGAACAATAACATTCATCCGTTCCGGAAAAGAGCGCTGAAGAAAGCCGAAGAATGGATGCTGGAGCGGCTCGAAGGGACAGACGGTCTCGCGGCGATTTTTCCCGCGATGCTCAACGCGTTGATCGCCCTGAAGGCTCTGGGTTATCCCGACGATCATTATCAAGTGCGACGCGCGGCAGAACAATTGAAAAAGCTCGAGCATGAATCCGAGGATCAAGTCCGGATCGAACCGTGCTTTTCGCCCGTGTGGGATACCGCAATCGTCGCGATTGCTCTACGAGAATCCGGCGTTTCGAGCGACCATCCCCAGATGAAACAAGCCTGCGAATGGCTTATCAGCAAAGAAATTCGGTTCCGCGGAGATTGGCAGAATAAGAATCCAGTGGATGTGGAACCAAGCGGATGGGTCTTTGAATACGAAAACAAATGGAACCCCGATGTCGATGACGCGGCGATGGTGTTGCTGGCGCTTAGGAAGATTCCTACCGACAATCCGCAGCGGCGCGACGAATGTTTTAAGCGCGGCCTGAAGTGGATGATGACATTTCAGTGCAAGGACGGAGGCTGGGGCGCATTTGACAAAGACTGCACGAAGAACATTTTGGAAAAGGTTCCGTTCGCGGACCACAACGCGATGCTCGATCCCGAGTGTGCAGACATCACGGCTCGCATCGTGGAGTTGCTCGGCTACGAAAATTTTCCTCTGGAGCATCCTCAGATTGAGAAAGCGCTCGATTTTCTTCGCAGTCACCAAGAGGAAGACGGCTCCTGGTACGGGAGATGGGGAGTTAATTACATCTACGGGACCTGGCAGGTTTTGCGCGGAGTTCACGCCTTGGGAGTGATGATGAACCAGCCTTGGCTGCTCAAAGCGCGCGACTGGCTCGAGAGCGTTCAACACGAAGACGGCGGCTGGGGCGAGCGTTGCAACACGTATGACGACCCGGTTTTCAAAGGCCAAGGCCCAAGCACTGCGTCACAGACGGCTTGGGCAATCATGGGAATATGCACGTCCGATGACCCCAACCGAGCTAGCTTGGTTCGCGGTGTCGAGTATCTGATTCGCACCCAAAACCTCGATGGCTCCTGGACCGAGCTTGAAACGACCGGCACAGGATTTCCGCGGGTCTTTTACCTCAAGTACGACATGTATCGGAATAGTTGGCCGTTGCTCGCGCTGGCCACTTACAAGAACCTCCTGACGCAAACCAAAGCCAAGAGCAACGGACGGAGCAATGGGGAGATCAAGCCGCGGGAGATTCGGCACTGAGGAGTCTTGCCACGCGCATCGCGGCGAGAACTGCACCGCTTGAGGCAGAGTCTTGGCGATTAAAGCCGGGTGCATCGGCTGTAAACTGAGTTCGTTTCGGATCATCGCTGTTTTCGATTTCAGCTTCGTCAGCACAATCTGTGGGTGCTTTTTTTGCACAAACCGCATAGCGAACCTGTGATATCAGGGCTTTCCAACCTGTTTGCGACTGCCAACGTGTGGTCACCAGTCCCGCCGGAGGCGGCCAAGCTTCCCAGCAGCAGGCGGGCG
>CAMAWP010000414.1 GCA_945861765.1 Akkermansia muciniphila
GCCGCCGCTTGGTCGTAGGACTCAGCGGCGCCAGATTCCGGTTCGAGCACTTTGCGGAAATCCTCATGAATCGCCGAATTGTCGTCGATGACGAGAATCCGCGATGATGTTGAGTCGCTCATGCGGCTTTCGGCGTCTGTTGCATTGCAGGCGTGGGCAACTCGATTGTGAACGTTGCGCCCCGTCCCGGCCCATCGCAGTGCGCGCGAAGCGTGCCACGCATTTCCTTCGCTCCCAGCGCGCTGCCGTGGAGTCCAAAGCCGTGCCCAGTCTTCTTCGTGGTGAAACCGTAGGAGAAGATTTTGATCATATGTTCCGGCGAGATCCCCGGCCCGTTGTCCGTGACGTGAATGAGTGCGCGGCCTTCCGAAGAGGCGTCGGCTCGGAGCGTGATTTCCTTGGGCTTCACTTCGCTCTCGGCCAAGGCCTGTGCCGCGTTACGCACGAGGTTAACTAGAATTTGAGTGAGCTTGGAGCGATCCGCGAGGACGGAGAGGCCGGGGGCGATCTCGCGACGGAGCTCCACGCGGTGTTTCTCCAGCAGTTGATTGTTCAACGCCAGCGCGTCCTCGACCGCTGCGGCCACGAGGACGATCTCGATGATTCCAGACACCCCGCTGATGGCTTGCTGCCGCTGAATGATTTCGCAGACGTGCTGGACGTGATTGTTCAAGGCCGTGGCTTCCCGGGTGAGCACGGACCTCTCGGACTCCCACTGCCCGGCCAGCCTTTGCATGAAGCCAGGGAACTCGCGTCCTTGTTCGTCTTGCGTCAGAAAGTGGCCAAGATCTTGGGAATGCTCCTGCAGCAGCGCCGCGGCGGCGGGCAAGTCCGCGAGACGTGATCGCTCCAATGTCTCGAGCACCAGCGCGGCGGAGACGTTCACGCTGTTGAGCGCGTTGCCCAAGTTGTGGAGCACACTGTTGGCCACCTCGGCCATGCCAGCCTGGCGCGACGCCACCACAAGTTGCTCATGCGCTGCTCCGGCCTCCTCTTGAGCCCGTTTCCGGCGGCTGATCTCTTCAGACAATTCTCCCGTACGTTCCCGCACGCGCAGCTCCAGTCCGTCGTGGGCGAGTTGCAATTGCGTGCGCGAGGCTGTCAGGTTCTCCGTCATCTGATTGAACACAACTGCGAGTTCCCCGCATTCATCGCTCGATGTGGACGGGACGCGGATCGAGAAATCGCCGCGACTGATCTTTTCGGCGGCGTTCCGCAGCTCGCGCAATGGGCGTGTCGTGCTCTGGATCACCGCCCACAGGACGGCCGTGCTTAGCCCGATGCCGACAAGGCCGATCAATCCAATCCGGCGCTGCGTCGAACGCAGCACGCTCAGGTGCTGTTCCGAGGAGGAGAGCAGGATGTAACCAAGTTGTTTCTCGTTGTCCGACGCGGTGAGTCTTCCGGAAGTGCCAAGATAATGTTCGCCTCCCAGGATGATTTCAAAGATGGCATCCGAGCCCAGGCGCGCGGAGCGAGCGGGTCTTGCCAGCCCTCCAATCGTCTCGACCAGATTGGGCAAGGCCAGAATCATCGTGGATGCCACGACATCGTTCTTCATCACCAGGATGACCTCCGCGTGAGTCAGTTGCTTGAACTCCTGCGCGACGGATTTCCCCATTTCTACGCCGAGGGTCAAGACACCCACGAGATGGTCAGCGATCGTCGAAGGAATGGATACGGCATTAAAGAAGCGTCCGCCCACGCCAATCAGATCGACGTTGGGCTGGCCATCCATCATGGCATGGTTGATCGACGCCGAACTGGCGGCCTCGAACTCTTCCTGGCTGAACACGGGATGCCTGGTTGTGGAGGCCAGAACCTTTCCGTCCGGAGTGGTGAACAGGGCAGCCTCGGCACCGAGTTCGTCCAGCAGTTCAGTCAGCAGAGCGCGAAACGTGGCCGGATCACCCAGTTGAGACACGGCCTTGAATCGCGGCTCGTTGGGAACAGTGCGAAAGTGCAACAATAGATTCTTGATCCGAATTTTCTGCGAGTTCAGAAAAACGGCGTCGGCGGTGGCCAGACTTTGCGCCGCGCCAGCTCGGAACTCCTCGCGGATGTGTTGGTTCACCAGCCACAGTGTGCTGCCCAGGACCAGGACGAGCATGGCAAAGACAGGCAACAGCACCTTGGCTTGCAAGCTCACCCGGCGTTGCTGGTGGGAGGCAGGCATCGAGAAGCTCAATTCTTCGGAGCGCCGCCAGGGCCAAGCGTGAAGTCCACTCGCACCTCGCCCATCTCACTCACGGTGATCGTCTGGCGCTGGCTGGGCAGTCGCTCGTGCCACGCTTTGAGCTGATAGGTCCCAGGCGGCACATCGGAAATTGAGTAACGTCCCTTCCCGTCCGCAATGGCGAAGTAAGAATTCTCCAGCACCAGGATGACGCAGTTCATCGAGGAATGGATGGAGCAGAAAACATCCACTCGCCCCGGCTTGGTGAACGTCACGCGCTTCATCTCCGGTTTCTTGTAAAGCCCGAAATCAAATTCCTTCGCTTCCGAGATGGAAAAGACATTGTGAAAGATCTCATCTTCGTTGGGCCACTCGACCGTCGTGCCGACGGCCACGGGCAACACGTGCGGCGAGAATACCGCTCCCTTCTGCGATACGGTTCTTTTTGTCACGACCTGCGTGGGTTTGGCGGGCACCACGGCATTGGTGCCAAGCGGTCCTTCGATGTACACCACGAAGTCACGCAACGCCTCGTAGTTGACCCGTTCGGCGAACTTGAACTTGCGGCTGTCGTATTTGCCGCCCGCCGCGTTGTCGGTACCCAGCTTGGCCCGTGCCTGCACTGTGCCGACGATAGTCCCGCCTCTGACGGTGAAAGCGACCATCCCGACCCAGACCGCTCCGAGGATGAGATGTTTCATTTTAGAATCTGAATGCTATTTCGGCCGCGAGGAGATTTTCCAGAGTTCGCTCCACGCCCCGGAGCTCACGACCTTGATTGAAGCTGTATTCGGCCTTGAGTAGGAGATTTGGGCTAAAGCGATAACCCAAGCCCAGGCTCAACCGCCAATAATCCTCGGTGAGTTTCTGCATGAAGTATTTAGCGTACTGACCATCGCCGAGGATCGGAAAGCCTTCCTGTGCCATGATCTCGCTGAAACGGGCGGCTCCGTAAAACTTTTCGGTGAGATGATGAACCGCCTCCACCGAGTAGAAGTAAACGTCGCGGCCGTTGTTGGCTGATGAATCGTTGTCGGCGTATCTCAGATAGCCCCCAGCGAGGCCGAGATGACCGTCGCGCCAGCGCAGGTTCACATCGCCCTGAACCAGGTTCGCACCGAAGCTGGTGGTATTCGTTGAACCCAGCGAACGGACAAATCCGTTGCCAAACCAGAGCTCCGAAAGTTGATCGCCATTCACGTCCAAGCCTCCCGTGCGCATTGCGCTCACGCCGAGGTGCAACCATTTCGCTGGGTCGTAGCCCAATCGCAACGTCACGGACTTGTCCGAGTTGTATTCGTTGAGGCTCGGGTGTCCACCATTCTGCACCGCCAGGACGTAATGCAGCTTGCTTAGGGCGCCGTAGAGCTCCACGCCTTCGTCCACTCCCCAGAAATCCATGAGCGAATGAGAGATCAGCGGACTGTCAATCGCGTCGCGAGTCATGTATTCCTCGCCGAAGGGGATATCGAGCCGACCGACGCGAAAGTTGAGCTGTCCATCATGTTGCCACAGGCGCGAGAGATTCTCGAAATCCAGATAAAGTTCACCTGCGTTGAGAAGATTGCTCGGATCCTCGCGTGTTGTGAGGTTTAATTCGGTGAAGAAATAAGTGTCCGTCCAAACCGGTGCTTCAAAAAACAACTTCGCCTCATCGACGCGCATGGTGGGTTTTGGAAATTTGCCCTTGGGTTCGTGGCGGAAGAAGGCCAGGCCACCCTCGCCGCTGACGTGCAGTTTGCCAAATGCGGTCGCAGCTAGGGATCTAGCCGAGGCTCCCTCGGTCGAGTCTTCCCTGGTGCCCGAGGCATCGCTGGAGGGCTTGGCGGGCGCGCGCTGAAGCTCCGCGACCGTCCGCCCAAGGCTATCGATCAGTTCTTGCTGCTTTTGCAATTGCCGCTGGAACTGCTCATTCTGCTGCCGCAAGAGTTGGAGCTCGCGCTTCGTCTCCAGGTCATCGGCCCTCAAGCGGTTCGACCCGGAGATCAGCATGAGTGCAATCCAAAACGTTAGGCATAGCGTCAGGTCGGGCCCCTGACGGTGGTCGGGGGAATGGAATATTAATTCAGGAGTCGTGGTCATATTAGGCTGGCCGACCGCGTGGTTTAAGTATCTCCGGAGCTCATCGACGTGTGGTGGCAAATCTTGAGCGGCGCTGTTGCCGAATGGGCAATCCCATCTGATTGGAATCGGATTATCCACATCGGACGCGACCATAGCCGCGCGGTTTCGTTGACACAAGAAAAAGCCGCTGCGTCTGATTGGCTTTGTCGATTACTTCGAGGTGCCCCAGAGCTGGCCGAGCAACCGCTCCATCTCGGGGTCATGTTGTTCAAGTTCCGCCCGGTTGAAGGGGAAGAAATCATTGGTCGAGAAAAAAGCCTCGGTTGACTCGGCAAAGTATTCCATCGGATTGGTCAATGCGTAAGCTCGGTCGAGCCTCATGTTGCCCTTCGCATCGCGTCGTTGCACTTGGTTATACTTGCCACCGGCTTTTGCCTTCTGGAAAGCGGCCTTGATCTCCGCGTTGTCAAAGCCGCGCGACAGCACGCGGTCGTGATAGCCGTGAGCCAGTTCGTGCAACGTGAAGTTTGGCATTCGCTTCGTTTCGGATTCGAAGCTTCGCACGTTGGTGAACTCCACGCTCTTGACCATCGCGGGATCGCGACCGTTGTCGCGCAGCCATCCTGCGCCGGGATGGTATTCGGCTCTGGGTTGCACGCCGGCGTATTCGGGCGAGAACCACAGCGTCACCTCGCGCAATTTCGCCACTGCGGGAGCCGGCACGACGCGAACAATCTCCTGCAATTGCTCTCGCATCAGTTCGAGCGCTTTGGCGGTCGCTTCCTTCTCCTCGGTGAGTAGTCGCCTGCTGACGAGCACGGTCCAGCCTTCAATGGAATTCGTTTGATGGGTGGCTGTGGCGTTGCTGTCGATCAGGCCCAGATTCCCTTTGCTCAACGCATTGCCGCCCCACGCCGTCTTGAACGAATGGCCGATGGGCGTTCGCGTAGGGGCGGCGGAGGATTGCACACAGTAAGCGCTCCCCATGAGAATGAGGAGAGCACGGACGTACGGAATGGTTTTTGTATGCATCAGAATCTCTCGATACTCGCCCGAAAACACCAGCGAGCGGAAGTCTTTTTGTGAACCTTTTTGTGAACCCAGTGAGACGATCATGATACCCGGCTTGACACTCACGCCCGGCCATGAGGCGTTTGAAGCGGTAGGGGTGGCGCGCGTTCGTCACTATTTTGAGTTGGCGGCTCTCATTTTGGCTCGCATGTAGTCCCGGCTTTAGCCGGTCGCCCTGTGAAAACCGGCTAAAGCCGGGACTACATACGACAAGCAGATAGTGTCCTGGGCCAAAATGAGACCACCCAGGTTCATGGGCAGCCTCCACCTCCGACATTGGACCCGCATCGGGACCATGAACCTGGGAGCGCCGGCGTCTCGCCGGCGAGTTGCGGTGTGGAAATTAGGAAAACGCCGGCGAGACGCCAGCGCTCCCAGGTCAGGTTCATGGAGAGAATTGCTGATTTTGAGTTGGCGTCGCGTTCCCGGTTGTATAATGTCTGCGTTCATGAAACGCCTACTCTTGATTGCACTCGCCCTCGCTTCG
>CAMAWP010000415.1 GCA_945861765.1 Akkermansia muciniphila
GGGGATGAAGGAAAAGTTTGGCTCCTTTTTTGTTGATAGCAAATCTCAATTCTGCTGAACTGTCCACCGTTCCCAAATTGTAACCAACCTATCATCCACTCGATAGTCGATGAGCCTGCCAGGCGAGTGCTTGGGACTGAGTTCTTAGGCCAAAAGTGATGACAGGCTAACCAAACCAAGCTATGCGAACCTTAGCGTTCAGTTCCCTCTGCGTGTCTCTGTTTCTTAGTCTCGCCGGGTCGAGCGGCCAAGCCGCCCCGTACCTGGAAGCGGCTGGCCGAGTGGTGGTCGAAGCCGAGCACTACGAAAAACGAACCACCGAAAAAGGTGGTGACCATAAATATCTGGTCATACCTGACGAAGACCCCGGTAACGGCGGTCCTTTTGAAAATGCTCGAGGCGGCAAATTTGTTCAGGTGCTGCCCGAAGCCGGACAGAATAAGAATGCTGATGCGAGCGTCGTAGGTTCCGATCCCTACATAGAATACGCTGTGCAGATCACAACCCTTGGAGAGTATCAGCTCTATCTGCGCGTCGCCGGTTACGACGGCGGAGCTGATTCCATGTACGCGCAGATTATGGAGATTCCGTCACCCAAGTGGTATCGATACAGTCCTGATCCCACTACGGCGGATTTCGCCGCGGTTCGAAACGATAATGCGGATGCAGCCACCGCGATTGGATGGAACGGATATGCCGCGCCGGAAGTCAACAGCGGTGATGGCGGTGAAGAAAAAGCACTCTTTCAAATAACCAAGGCGGGGACCTACACCATCCGGCTGAGTTCGCGCGAGGATAGCAACGCTATTGACGCAATAATTTTACAACTCAGCAGCTTACCTCCTCCCACCAATCCAGGCCCGGGCGAATCGGCTCTCGCCGGAAGCTTCGTCCGGATTTCCGAGGATGTGAAAGACGTCATCGTCGCGCTCAACGCAACCGCGACATTCAAGGTCGTCGCCGATGGTTCTCCGGCTGTCACCTATCAATGGCAGAAGGCCGCTCCGGGATCATCGACATTTGCCGATATTGCCGGTGCCACGTCCGCGAGCTACACCAGTGGAGCCCTCGGAACGGGCGATAATGGCGCGAAGTATCGAGTGAACGTGTCTGTCCCAGGTAAAACCGCCACGAGCCGTGACGCTCTCCTGACCGTGGATACGCAGGCCCCGACCATCGCCAGCGTGACCGGCAGTGACAGCTTCACGACCGCCACCATCGTGTTTGCCGAGCCTGTGACCGCGGACGCTGCCGGCAACAAGGCGAATTATTCGGCCGATGGCGGATTAACCATCTCCGACGTTAAAGTCATCACCCCGACGACGGTACGACTCACCACCAGCAAGCAAACCTCCGGCACCAAGTACAACGTCAGCGCCAAGAGCATTAAAGACTTGGTCGGCAACGTGAGCGCTGAGGCCAAAGGGAGCTTCACCGGTTTTGTTCTGGGATTGGGCGTCTTGAAATTTGAAGCCTTCTCGGCCATCACCGGCACTCCTGTGGATAATTTGGTCAGCGATCCAAAATACCCGAACAGTCCTGACGAGATTGGTTATGTGACTTCCTTTGACACCAGGACGATTTATCCGACCGACGCTCACGAGAATTACGGAGCAAGTCTTGCTGGATGGCTGATTCCCACAGAGACTGCCCAGTACGAACTCTTCCTGCGCAGTGATGATGCCAGTCAACTGTTCTTTAGCACCGACGACAAACCAGCTAATGCAGCGCTCGTTGCCGAGGAAACCGGTTGTTGCGACGCTTACCACGAATCGGGTGATCCCGAGACCTCAGCGCCGATTTCGTTGACGTCCGGGAAGCGCTATTTCATCCAAGTCCTCTACAAAGAAGGCGGGGGTGGAGATTATGCACAAGTCGCATGGCGCAAAGTTGGAGACACCACGGGTGCCGGTTCGCTGACGCCCATTCCTGGAAAGTTCCTCCAGGCTTACGTTAGCCCCGATGCCACTCTATCGATCACTCAGCAGCCTACCTCTGTCACAACGGCCGGAGGTTCACAGGTGACGTTCTCGGTGAGGTTTACCGCGAAGTCGTATTTAGGCAGCGGTGCCAATGTTCAATGGCAAAAGAACGGCGTCAATATTCCAGGTGCCACTTCCCAGGATTACGTGATTCCATTCGCGAGTGTGGCCGACAATGGCGCGAAATATCACGCCGTTGTTTCTGTCGATACATTTGCTTCTGCGACGAGTTCCGACGCAGTGCTGAACATCACCGTGGACAAGACGCCTCCTGCGCTAGTGAAGATCAACGGCACCACGAAAACTGTTCGTCTCAGCTTTAGCGAACCGCTCGATGCAGCCAGCGGAGCGGACAAAGCAAACTATACCATCGACAAAGGAGCCACGGTCTCGGCAGTCAAGGTCGTTTCCGCAGCGGGTGCGGCGGCAATCGTCCAACTCGACATCGCCGGCGCGACGGCCGGGACAGTCTATAATGTGGCTGTCAAGAATGTGAAGGATCAGGCAAGCAATCCCGTGGCGGCAAACGCTAGCGGTGGATTCATCGCCTATAACGCCTTTTACGACTTCGATGACGGAGCGTTTCCGGCAGGCACAGCGGCCTATGGTCCGGCGGCAATTCTTCCCAACAGGGGCTTCAATGGCGGGAGCGCTCTTATGCTCACTCCATCGGTCGGGAGCCAGCAGGGTGGCTTTTTGATCCCTGATCTGGTCAATGGAGCCCCAGTGACGAAATTCAGTGTGCAGTTCAAACTGTTCATTGGCGAAGGCAGCGGTAATCCGGCCGACGGATTCAGCTTCAGCTTTGCGCCCGATGTCCCCGAAGCCACTGTTGGCGAGGAAGGTGCCGGAAGCGGAATCACGGTTGCCTTGGATACCTATGACAACGGAGGTGGCGAAGCTCCAGCGGTTGATGTCAAATACGGAGGAACCGAAGTGGATACGAAGAAAGTCACTAAGGTCACCTTGGTCAACAACAAGTACGTCGATGTGACCATTCAGCTCAATGCGGGTGGAACCATTTCTGTATCTCACAATACAACAAACTATTACGCCAAACTTGCCCTTCCCGGCTTTGCGCCGATTGCCGGCGGAAAGATCCTCATCGGTGCCCGCACCGGCGGTGAACGAGAGATTCACTTGGTGGACGACTTTGCGATTCTGATCAATGCGGACTTGCCCACAGAAATTCCAAAAGCTCCTGATGTTCCCGCTCCAACCGTCGCGATTACCAGCCCAGCGAATGGCGCGGCTTTCCCATCGGGAGTCAGCGCCACCATCACCGCCACGGCGACAGCCAACGGTGGTCGGACAATTAGCAAGGTCGAGTTCTTTTCCGGAACGTCCAAACTCGGGGAATCGGCCACCGCTCCATACTCAATCACGATTCCAGTTGTTCCGGACGGACGTTATACGCTGACCGCCGTGGCGACCGATAACCAAGGTTCCACCACGACATCAGCCGTAGTCAGTGTCATCGTCGGAAGTCCACCGGAAACGATCACGCTCTTCACCTTCACTGATAGCACGGTTTGGAATTACAACCGTTCTGGGATCGACCTAGGAACAGCGTGGAAGGACGTGAAATACGACGACAGCAAATGGGAAAAAGGGTTGCAGCCCATCGGGGATAATACCGACAATAGCGAACTCGTCCCGATCCGAACGAAAATCTCCCGGAACAATGACGCCGGAGATCACATCACAACACTGTATGTCCGGGGCCATTTCAACTTCTCGAAAACCAGCACAGCGGGTGTCACGTTGAGTTTTAAGAACATGGTCGATGATGGAGCCGTGTTTTATTTGAACGGCGTTGAAGTCAGGCGCTTTGGCATTGCCGCTGGAGCCGTGACCTATGACACGTTCGCCACGAGCCACGAGTCCAGTTCTTATGACGGCCCTATTAGCATCGCTGCCTCTGCGTTAAGTCCGGGCGATAACGTCTTCGCCATCGAAGTGCATCAAGTGGACGCCGGCAGTTCCGACATCGTCTTCGGCGCAGAACTCATCGCGACCGTTCCGGGCGGTGCTGTTGTTCCTCCTCCGGCGACCGGGGCGAAGTTTAGCGCACCAGTCGTGCAAGGAGGAAACCTCGTATTGACTTGGACCGGCACTGGCACGCTGCAATCCGCGGATACGGTCACGGGTCCGTGGACAGATGTTGCGAGCGCGAAAAGTCCGTTTACGGCCGCGCGAGCGGGCGCAGTGAAGTTCTATCGCCTCAAGTAATAGAAGAATCCCATATTGCACCAGGAGGCCGGACTCGCGTCCGGCCTCCTTCTTTTTGCACTGCCTGCAATCCAACGGATCGGGTGAAGATCCGTTCATCTCCGAATGAGGACAGGCGCTGCGGAGTCTTCCTCCCTCTCTATGAACCAACCCACCCCTACCCCTCCCAGGAGGGGACCGGACAAAGCCCGCTTCCTCCCAGGAGGGGACCGGACAAAGCTCGCCTCCTGCTAGGAGGGGACCCAGAGAAAGCTCCCCTCCTGGGAGGGGTAGGGGTGGGTTCAGAGTCGCCCTGCGCGCGCGAAGTCTGGGGTGGTTTCTCCCTGCGAGGAACGAAGTTTTGGCGCGGCCTCATTCGGGATGCAACGGGTGAAGAGTGTCGCCTGGGTTCTTTCTTGACGGACTCATTCGCCAGGAACTAACGTGGACTACACCACAAACCAAATACCTATCAATAACCGCCGTTCGCAGCGGCACACAGAAGTAATCGCATGACACAAAAAGCCACTTGGGCTGGCGCGCTCGCGCTGGCCATCGCCGCCGTCGCTTGCGTTCAAACGCGAGCTGGCGTGATCATGATCAGCACGCGCAATCCCCAGGACACCCAATTCGGAACCGAATTCTTGACCGACGAAAAAGGCCCCGGCATGGTCACGCCCGGCGACGTGGCGATGGCATTGAAGCTTCATGACAACGGCTATACGTGCCGCCTCATTCTGGACAAGCTGCTAGGCCCCGCTGCTTCGACCGTGGGACAGGATCCGCAAGCATTTCTCCAACCGGTAAACAAGGATTTCGCGATCAGCTTGATTATCATGTCGGGAAGCGGCGGTTCAGCCGACACGCCCCCTCCGCCTCCTGGCATTCCGTTGATGATGGGCGAGCACGTATGCCTGGGAAACAATGAGGCTCGGCAGGGTAGCATTTTCATGTACAACGGCACGGGAAGCAGCGACCCAAACGAGTCGAGCACTCCGCCAGCCACAAAATTTATGAAAGTGCTCGCCCCAGATCATCCGATTTTGGCCGGTATTCCGCTTGATGCTCAGGGTCGGCTCAAGATATTCCGCGAACCGTATCCGGAAGAGGAATCGCATGTTCCCGCAGGCGGCAAAAGGAACTTCGAGTATCGTTGGTGCACACAAGTCAAAGCCGACGCAGCGTCGGGCACGACGGTGCTGGCCGTCCTGGATGGCGCCGAGGATCGAGTGTGTTTTGCCGTGACGGAAAAGGGAGGCAAGCTCGCCAACGGCCAGGCTGCGTCCGCGCGATTGGTCCACATGTTCACCAACGAGCAAGGCTCTGGCGGATCTCGACGCGTTTTCCTGGCGCTCACGGAGGCGGGCCAGCTCCTGTTCGTCCGCGCGGCAAAGTGGGCCATGGGCGAAACGCTGTCGCGCTACAAATCCATTCGCGTCTCAGACGTCAAGCCAGCCGGGCTTCAAGGCGTGAAACTGACGTGGGAAAGCTCAGCCAAAGAAAACTACAAGATACAAGCCAGCACCGACCTAGGTGTTTGGCAGACGGTAATTGAAGACGTTCCTGGTGCTGACGGCG
>CAMAWP010000416.1 GCA_945861765.1 Akkermansia muciniphila
CTCTCTTAACCGGGAAAGTTTTTGGCGAGAATGCGTGGCCTCAATTTCGAGGCTTGAACGCGTCTGGGATTGGCGAGCACGAAAAACCTCCAGCCGAATTCGGGCCGGGAACGAACGAAGTTTTTCGGACTGCAATCCCACCGGGCGCGTCGTCGCCGTGCGTTTGGGGTGATAGGATATTCTTAACGGCCTTCGAGGACGGGAAGCTTGAGACTCTCTGCCTGGATCGCCGCGATGGGAAACTGCTCTGGAAGAAAGTATCTCCCACGAAAACAATCGAGTCGTTCCACCCGGCGGAAGGCAGTCCGGCCGCATCCACTCCGGCGACAGACGGGGAGCGCGTCTATACCTACTTCGGTTCTTGCGGTCTCGTCGCCTTCGATATGGACGGGAAGCAACTCTGGCAATTGTCTATGCCGCCCGCCCAGCACGTCGGTGATTTCGGAACAGGCACATCGCCGATTGTGAACAGCGGGATCGTGGTCCTTAATCGCGACATGGTTTCGGGTTCGCACATCGTTGCGGTGAACGCCAAAACCGGGAAGATTGTCTGGCGCCAAGAACGGCCGGAATTTTTTTCGAGTTATTCGACACCGATTGTCTGGGAGCACGATGGAGCTGCGGAAGTGGTCGTGGCGGGCGTGCAACGGCTGAAAGCATACCATTTGAGAACCGGAGTCGAGACGTGGCAGGCCGGCGGACTACCAAACGCCGCTTGCACGACGCCTGTGATTGGAGAGGGCATGTTGCTTTTCGCGGGATGGTCGCCGGGTCCCAAGGAAATCGTTCTGCCCCAGTTCGGAGATCTCCTCGATAAACTGGACAATAATAAAGATGGGGGGCTCCAGAAGGATGAACTCACAAGCCAACCTTTCGTCGCTTCGCTCTTCAGTTTTTGCGACATGAATGGCGACGGAAAACTCACTCAGCAAGAGTGGGAATCGCGCATGAAGCTATTGAGCCAGGGAGAGAACGCGTTGATGGCGGTGCGCCCAGGCAAGGGAGATATCACCTACTCCAACGTGGCGTGGAAGCAGACCCGCGGCCTGCCATACGTCCCTTCCCCCTTATTCTACAAAGGTTTGGTCTATCTGGTGAAAGATGGCGGGATGGTGTCGTGCTTCGATGCTAAAACTGGCAAGCCGCATTATGAACAGGAGCGTATCGGAGACACTTCCAGTTATTATTCATCGCCCGTGGCCGCGGATGGGAGGATTTTCATGGTCTCGGTGAGTGGCAAAGTCACGGTCTTCAACGCCGGAGAAAAAGCCTCCGTCATCGCGAGGACCGCGCTGGGCGAACGCTGCGTCGCCACACCCGCGATTGTCGATGATACCCTTTATTATCGAACGGCAAATCATTTGTGGGCTTTCGGCAAACCGAAGAAGAAATAATCCACCGAAGCAGAGTCAGGCAGAACCACGATTCGCCAAGGGCCGGTCACTTACTCAGGTCAAACCAAATTCAGCCCTCGCCGAAGATCTCCCCCCATGGTGGGTCACGGAACTTTTTGGCTGAATTGTTGATCCCCAAGCTCGTCGGCCATGGCGCAGACCGCTTGATAATAGTCCTCTTTGGATAGACCTAGCGCAGCAGCGCCAAATGTCTCAGCGTCGTCCGATGAAGCGAAGTCGCCATAGTTCACGAGCGCAAGTTGGTAGAGCACCAAAAGAGGAACGCGTTGAAGTTGAGTCGCGAAAAATGGGTGGACGTAAATTCTAAATCCCTCCTCGGGCCGCTCTCCCTTAAGCATCGGATGAGCAAATTCTCCGTCTTGTAAGACGCCGGCATCAAAGACTATCTCGCATGGGTATCGGACGAATGTGCGATCCGCCAAGATTTCCACAAGTTTGTTCCAGCCAATTTGTGGACCATACTTCAGATAAATCTCAGCGCCTTTTGCCGCGACGTGATCGGTTAGCGATCTGGCGGCGTCTTGAATGGTGAGTTGTTGAGACATGAGATTCTTAGTCAGTCGGAATCAGGAAACAGGCTGTGTCAGAGCGTCCGAACTCTCTTTGGGCTCAGGCGCATTTTCACCGGCTTGCGAGAGCGTTCCCTGCAATATCGGAACGGACATCCGAAGGAAAACCGTGTAGCAAAGGAAGCCGAAAGCCCAAATACCAAGGCAAATCAAAGTCTCGTTGAGGCTGGGCGAATACTCCACGATCTCTCCCAACGGCGTCGGCACGAAACCAGGGATTACAAGCCCCATCCCCTTTTCAATCCAGATACCGACGATCGCCAGCACGCACGCCAGGTCGAGCCACTTCAGGCTCTTGCTCGCTGGTAGCACAAGCAAAACCGCAGCCGTCAAATTGAAGCCAATGGATGTCCAAATCCACGGCACCAAAGCGTGATATCCATGCAGTCCGAAATAGAGGTACTTGGCCGAGGCGACATGCAGATTCCCTGTGTAGAATTCTTTGAAGACTTCGTTGAACAGAAGGAAGACATTAATGAGCATCGCAATCTGCACAATGCCGCGCAACGTGAGGAGAGCCCTGTCCGCGATTCTGTAGTGAGTCACTCGGCGAATGATCTGAAGCGCCAGAATGATCAACGCTGGGCCTGCTGTGAAAGCCGATGCGATGAATCGCGGACCCACGATCGCCGAATTCCAAAATGGCCGACCACCCAATCCAACGTAAAGAAACGCGGTGACTGTGTGAATCGAGATAGCCCAGAAAATGCCGATGAACACGAAGGGAATATAAAACCACTTGGCAGGCTTCGTGTTCCGATACCGACAGAACAGCAGATAGCCGCAGATGTGGACGTTGAGCAGCAAGTAGCCGTTCAAAACAATCACGTCCCAACTCAGCATCGAGCCAGGAAAGTTGAATTCTCCGATCCCAGGAATCAAATGCCAGAACCGGTCCGGCCGCCCCAGATCGACGGTAACAAAAGCCAGACACATCAGGATCGCGGCCACCGCCAGTAATTCCCCGAAGATTACCAAGTCGTGCAGCTCCTCATTTTTGTAAATATAAACGGGGATTACCAACATCACAGCCGCGGCGGCGACGCCGACGAGAAACGTGAAGTTCGCGATATAGACTCCCCACGAGACTTGGTCAGTCATTCCGGTGACGATCAAGCCATGCACGATCTGTTTGGCGTAAGCATTCAGGCCCACCAGACAAAGCACGCTCAGAAATCCCATCCAGAGGTAATATCGCCAATCTCCACGGAAGGCCAGGCAGCCGCTCCGATAAAGGAAAACTGAATAGTCCCTAATGAGCTTCATACATCAAAATAGTAAAAGAACCTCGGCAATGTTCCCACATCCTCTTTCAAGACGAACACGCGTTTGTTTTTCAGAATGTAAGAGACCTCGCTATTCGGATCTAAGATATTTCCGAACTTGCGCGCTCCAGTCGGGCAGACCTCCAGGCAGGCTGGGTACCTTCCAGCGCGAGTTCTCTGGATACAGAAATGGCATTTCTCCATCACCCCTTGTTGGCGAGGTCGATTGCCGAGATACGCCATGTCCGGATTGATCTGGTCCTTGGGAATTGACGGTTTGGTAAAGTTGAATCGGCGCGCCCAATAAGGACAAGCCGCTTCGCAATAGCGGCACCCGATGCACCAATCGTAATCAATGACCGTGATGCCATCCTTTTCCTGCCAGGTCGCGTTGACCGGACAGACCTTCACGCAAGGCGGATTGTGGCACTGGTGGCATTGCACAGGCATGTAAAAGAAACCCTTTTCAGGAACCGATTCCGGCGCGTAGTTGTGATCGCCCTTTTCCATGTCGAACGTGCCGTTGGGCATCTTCAACACTCGGATATATTGGATCTCCGGGCTGCGAGATTGGTTGTTCTCCGCCACGCAGGCATGAACGCACTTGCGGCAACCAATGCATCGCGTCAGGTTCAACGCATAAACAAACTCCACTCCGTCCATCGGCTTCAGATCCCGCACGTGGGGTCGGATCGAATACTGCCTCTCGACCTCGCGCGTGATCCGGTCGAGGGCCTTGCTCATTTGCTCGGGAGTCAGTTCTTGATAATGCTTCTGCAAAAATTCCTCGACTGAAGTCATATCCTTCAGTTCACGCAGCGGAGCCAGGCTGGCCGCGATGGCCGCGATGCCAGAGGCCATTAGACCAGACTTCCGAAGAAAGCTGCGGCGATTCATCTGTCCCGGGTTCTCGCCGCTCGAATTGCATTTCGTTCCGCTACACTGACAGTTATCTCCGTGCATATTAGTGATTTCCTTTTGTTGCAGAGGCTCGCGGATGAAGCGGGTGCGGCCCTGGGCCAGGCTTAATCAATGGAAAAGCAGGTGCATGAGGATCGTGGCAGGAAGTGCAATCCTGGCGCGTTATGGGGCCGAGATCCCGATTCCAATAACCGCTCGTTCGCCCGTGAACACCCATTTCCCAATCCCGGTAAGTGGGGCCGTGACAACTGCCGCAGAGCATCGTGCTTTCCGTCAATTTGAATCTCTGTCCATCCCGCGTCTTGACCATGTCCAGTGCCTCGGCTTCATGACAATTGAAACAATGATTGTTGCGATTGTTTCGTCCGTGCCGAATCACCAGATCGTTATGCTCCTGAGGCAAGATGATGGCGTTGTTCGTGTCAAAATGGACTTCCACAGGTTTGCCCTTCTCGTGGCAGGTGTAACAACTGAGGCCAGAGGTGTCGCCCCCAGTGCGAACAAGCTCCCCCGCCGACATCCGGACTGTCGCTGTGTTCGTTATCGCCGCGTCCACCAACGGCAAAATGACCAGCGGCTCCGGCCGTCCCCATAGATCGAGAAGAAACGCCGCGGCCAGGCCGAGAAATACAACACTCAAACCAATGAGTGTCTGCGCTTTCTTAGGATCGGCATTCATTTGTATGAAGTCAGGCTACGAAACCCAGAAGAGCTCGCTAACCGTTTATTGGCGAAGACTGTGCCGTTTTTGTTTGGGCACCGAAGCACAGACACTGATTTGGATGGCCATCTCCCATCCGGGAAACGGAGATCAGCGTCTCCCTCCACGAGGTGCAATCCGCCATCTCCCTCCCGGAAACGGGAGCCGCCATCTCTCGGATAGGAGGCGGAGATCTCCCATCTCCCGGATGGGAGATCTGATAATAGCCCACCCTTTCAAGGGTGGGATCACGTCGTAGCTAGCCCAAGTCCCGAAGGGACGGTTGAGAGGTAAGGAGGTGGTAATAAATTAAGGTAGCAACCTGACTGGTTCTTTTGGCGACTGGCGGCGTTGCTCGCTCGTCACAGAGCCCTTGGCTATGGTCCTCGCTCGCGCCTTGCCAGCCACCAAAATCCCGGCGTCATCTTGCTACCTTAATTTATTACCGCCTCCTAACGTAGAACATTGGGCGATTCGGCCGTCCCTGCGGGACTTATGCGATGGCTCATTCGAACCCAGCAGTGAACTGCTGGGCTATTCTCGAATCTCCCTCCGGGAGACGAAGGCGGTCAATAGGTCCAAACTCCCGTCATCCCGGCGAGATGGAAAAATGGTCTTCATCCGCTGTGGAACTATTCCACTGAAAACAGCGAGGAACCAAGTGCATTGGAACTGCTGCCTCCGGTTTTCATTGGGCGGGCCGAAGTGCTCACAACAATTTGCTTCCATCGCTCCCGGGAACCGATCAATGTCACAAAGTCTTAGCAATGAATAATCCACCGACGGAGCTCCTGACGGACAAAGCCGGGGCGGCTAAACCCGGCCAATCCGATTCGTTCTTGGCTCGTATGCGCGAGCTGGAGGATTTCAAGTTCGCCCTCGACGCGCACGCCATCCTGGC
>CAMAWP010000417.1 GCA_945861765.1 Akkermansia muciniphila
ACCTGACAAATCTACAAAAGGACGATGAACAGAACGCGTTCAGAAATCACATCTTGACACTCGCCAACCGCAGAATAGCCTCACTCACATCGATTGACGAATACCAATTCTCCGCTGCTGGCGGAGCGCCAATAAGTAACCTCCATCAATCCGAGTGTCAGTCAGCTCTGTTCGATTATGAAAATCATCCTCGCTTCCATGGCCGTAATGTCACTGGTCCTCGCGTCGGCTTCGCTCCTCGCCGGTGAGACCGTGAAGAATGCGACTTCCAAATCCGCCGCCATCGAGCCACTCAAGGTTGGTCAGATTGCGCCAGAATTCCGTATCAAGGATAGGACAGGCAAAGAAATCAACCTCGCTGAACTCAGCGCCAAAGGGCCAGTCCTCGTCCGCCTCACGTGCGGTTGCCTGGGCTGCGATAAGGAGTTGCCCTACTTCCAGGCCCTGCACGAGGCTTACAAAGCGCAAGGACTCGTCAGCCTCGCCGTGTTCAAGGAAGCCGACGACAAGGTCGAGACTTACGTGAAGGAGAAGAAGCTTAATATGCTCTACGCAGTGGACAGCCGCGGTGCGAGCTGGGATGTGTGGCGCACCAAGACGATGCCGAGCAACTTCCTCATCGAGAAGGGCGGCAGGATCGCCGCAATGTCCATTGGCTGCGACCCAACCGGCCTCACGGCGGAGCGCCTGTCCGAGAAAGCTGCCGGCCTCACAGGGTCCAAAACGGTGAATGTGAAGTCCAAGGTGGACGTGAACACCGCCGCCTTGAGCGCGCCGAAGCAGTGAACGAACCGATAGAGGTCCTCCGAAAGATTTGAGGGCGCGCGAAGCCTTCCGAGTCGAAGACCTCGTCGGCATCCTACGAGCGACGTGATACCTGTGACGTCCCGAACACAAGGGCATCCATCCCCTGCCCCATCGGACGTTTCAGAATTCACACTTCCCAATGCCGCCTCCAACCTCGACGGAGGCTTGGACCTGCCTGAGGGCGTCGATATCCCCTACGAACCAAGCAATACCCGCACTGCGCAGGCGGAGATGCGGACGAGAAGCGAAGCCGATCCCGGTTGAGCAATCTAAAAACCAAACTCCGAAGTTGAGGCCGAACTTCGGCTTGAGTCAAAGAGCCGCCATGTCCTACGCTCACTGAGCTCTCTCGATCGACAAATGTCCTCGATTAACGAACGCAGATTCAGACTGTCCCACAACATCGAAAGGAACCTCCTGCCCGATGGGACCTTGCTGATGAAACAGACGGTCCGCGGCGAATACCTGGCGCTGCGACCGGATCAGCAGGTTCTCCTCGATACTTTTTCCGGAATTCCCACAGTCCAGGAAATCCTCCAAGTTCAGCTCCTGCAAAAGGGCCACCTTAAGATCCGCGGCTTCTATGACCTGGTCATCAACGCACTGGACAAAGGCTTTCTGGCGGAAGGAGACACCGAGCCTGCGACCACGCCTACGCCGAGCTATCGTTGGAGGGTCCGCTGGGGTGCCACCTCGGCGATAGGACTCTCGGTTGCGATGATTCTTGCCGGCACCTCCGCGCTGTGGGCTATGCCGATCACGCTGGTTCATTCGTGGACGGATTGGCTAGAGGTCATCTTGTTCATGATGCTCGCTTTGAGCTTATCCAACGCGCTGGCCGGATGTGTGCTGAGTGGTTTCGGTCGGCTGGTGTCGGGTGTGCGAGTCAGGTTCGACCGGGGAATTCCATTTTTCGCAGTGAACACAAGCGATGCCTTCATGGGTGGCCGCCTCTGCGAGATTTGTGTCGCGCTGCAAGCGCTGGCCACGCCTTTCGTCGTGGCGCTGGGCGCGATGGTCTGGGACTCGCCGTCCGGCTTGCTGGCAGGATGGATCACCGTGCTAATGGTCGGTTCACCGTTCGGCAACACCCCCGCCCACCGCGTCCTCCATGCCTGGTGCCGCAAGGATTATCAGTTGCCCCGTTGCGCGGAAAAATTCATGCGCAGCCGCATGGTGAGTCAGTTGTTCAAATGGAACGAATCGCTTCGGGAGGAAACCTATTTCCTGGTTTATAGCACCTACGCAATTCTGTGGCTGGGCGCGGCCTTCCGCTTCGCCTCTCAACTGTTCGATTTGCAGCAAATGCACATGATTCAGGATTGGCTGCGACCCGACAAACCAGGCGCATTCTGGGGGCCGCTGGCCGAGTTCATCGCTTTCGTTTTGCTGGTGGGCGCGCCGGTGATTTACCTCGGATTGGTATTGATCCGAGGTCTGCATCGGGTTGCCGCGGCACGCTGGTTCACCGCGGAAAACAGCCTGGATCGCAAGCAGGCCGGTGGAACACGGCCATCCGAAGCTGACATCCTGAAATTCCTCCAGAACACACCCTTGTTTTCTCAATTGCTGGCGGCGAACTTGAACCAAGTCGCGAACGCAATGAACTACGTGCGCGTGCATCCGGGAGGGTGGATTATTCGGGAAAACGAGCTTGGCGAATCGTTGTTCGTTATTCTTGCAGGAAAGGTCGAGGTCTTGAAGGAGAACGAGGCGGGGGAACCGCGTTGCGTGGCTACCCTCGGCTGCGGCGATGTGTTCGGTGAGATCGCCCTGTTGGACCATGTGCCACGGACTGCCAGCTCGCGAGCAGTGGAAACCACCGAACTCCTGACGCTGAGCAAGGCGGATTTCGAAAGGGTTCTGGTCTCTGCTTTGGGAGCCGCACCTATCAAGTCCGCAATTCAGGTCAGCGCATTCCTCAAACGCAATCCTCTCTTCGCCGACTGGCATCCGCAGCCACTTATTAAATTATCGAATGAGTTTTCTTTCGCGGAATACAAGTCCGGCGAGGTCGTCATCCGCGAGAACCAGCCCAACGATTCCTTCTTCCTGGTTTATGAAGGCGAGTTCCATGTCCGCAAAAGTGGCGAATCACGCGCCATCCTCCGGGCTGGCGATTTTTGCGGCGAGATGAGTCTCCTCCGCGACACGCCTGCCACCGCCGATGTAGTAGCGGCGCGGACCGGACGCTGCCTCAAATTGTCAAAAGCCAGTTTTATGCGGTTGGTGAGTCAGGACTTTCTCACCGGGCTCGTCATCGAGACTACGGCGGAGACACGAATGAGAGAACGCCACGCCGCATGAGCCTGATCCTGAAAATCCTTCCGCCTGCCGCCATTGCCCTCGTCCTGATGGCCAACAAAGGAGCTTTGCAGAAGAATTTCAACATCATCGATAAGGTCCAGGTGGCGACCACTGCCGGCATCGAGATTAAAAGCATCGCCCAAGCTGTTTACATGGAATGGCTGGACTCGGACACCTTGCCGTTGGATGGCTTTAGCCAGTTCCTCCGCGGCAACATGGAGGAAGCCAAAGGTGGCGGCAAACGCGACAGAGCCGCTGATATGTGGGGCACTCCTTACCATCTGACCCGGGTTCGTAACGGGTTCGAAATCCAATGCGCCGGGCCCGACAAAAAATGGCACAGCTCCGACGACATTACGTTTTTCCGCGAGCTGGACGGCGCGCCTGATGTCGGTAGCTCCGTCACAAGGCAGCGGCCTCTTGCTGCGGGCAAGGGCAGGACCGGTACGACCGCCGGCACGCGCAACGCCGTTGCTGCTTCAAACCCGAAGCTCAACCCACTCGCGGACACCACCAAACTGAAGGTCTTGGAGTTTCAGCAAAAGCGCGCGGCCGAAGGATCTCCGTCCGCCCAACTTGACCTAGGGATGCGCTACCTGACTGGTGACGGAGTGGAACAGAACGAATCCACCGCCCGGTCATGGCTTCAGAAAGCGTCTGCGGGCGGATCCACCCAGGCGGCGAAAAAGTTAAAAGAATTCGAAGCGAAATAAGTCCACAACGGCGCGTGATGCGACGCAAACTGCGGTTCGTTGATCCTCACACAACAGCGACCTTCACGCAGTGGATCGGCGGGAGCGCATCGAACAGGCATTCCCACCGCTCGCCGCCATCGCGGCCGATCCAAAGCTGTCCGGTCGTCGTTCCGAAGTAGAGGGCCGGCGACGATAGTTCGTCGATGTCCATCGCGTCGCGCAGGACCGTAAAATAGCTATCCTTCCTGGGGAATCCATTCACAAGTTTTTTCCACGAGCCCCCGCCGTTTTCGCTGCGCCAGACGGCAGGCACGCCGCCTGGGCAGGTCCGCGTGTGCGGTTCGAGGGGCACCACGTAGATCGTGTTGGGGTCGTGAGGATGAACGATGATCGGGAAACCGAAGTCGGATGGCAGCCCTTTGGCGATCGAGCGCCACGTCTTGCCGTGGTCGTCGCTCCGCAGCACGCCAATGCCCGGCCTCGGCCCCCCGGGCCCCTCCCATTCGGCCCAGCCGCCGTGGTTCTGCATGTAGAGCCTACCGGGCGCGCCCTCGTGCTTCGCAATCTTATGCACGCACTGTCCGAACTCGGGATAAGGATCGGGCGTGAAGCCAGCGCCGATACCCTGGTTGGATGCCTTGAAGGTCTTGCCGCCGTCCTCGCTCAGATAGTGGCCGCCGGTCGAGATGCCGAGATGCACTCGGCTCCCGTCGCGCACGATCGTGTGCATGCAAAGGCCGCCGTTGCCTGGGTGCCATTTGCGCGCGTGCTCGTGATTGCTGATGCTCGAAACCATCTCCCAGGTATCGCCGCCATCGTGGCTTTTGAAGAGCGAGGCAGGCTCGACGCCGCACCACAACTCCTTCCTGTCGTCGCCGGATTCGAGCGACCAGATATTGGCGAGCGCCCGTCCATCTTCCTTCGGGAAGGCTGGAGCCGACTTCGTCTCCTTGAATTTCTTCCCGAGATCCGTCGAGCGCAGAACCTTCATTCCGAAGAAGGGGTTGCAGCTTGATGCGTAGATCCGCGGCGTGCCACGTGTATCTATCAGGGCCGAGTAAACCGCTACGCCGGCGCTGAATGGGCCGCGCAGCGTGAAACCGCGCCGAGCCTTCGACGACTCGGCAACGAAAAGGCCTTTCTTGGTCCCGATGCATAGGATAATTCGTTCTGCCATATTCAACCTCCTGAAACTGCGGTCATGATGGTGACGACGTCGCCAGACTCGATCGGAGTGTCGAGCCCGTTGCAGTCGCGTATATTGTCGGTGTTCACGAAAAGATTGACGTGTCGGCGGACCTTTCCGGTTTCGTCGCAGATGCTCCGATGAAGCGCCGGATGAAGCCTCTCAATCCCCTCGATCACGGCGTGCAAGCTCGCCGCCGAGAGCGTGAGCTGGCCCGCCCCTTCGCAGCAGTTGCGAAGCGGCGTGGGAATACTGACCGTAATCGTCGCGGCGCGAGCTGCTGGGTAGGCTGGTGTGAGTCGAAGAGGCATAATCCAGAATAAATTATAGGCGAAGTCGCCGGTCTCGGTTCATGCAGACTCGTGACTGCCCGTGAATTGCTCTCCGGACGCTATGCAGATCGAGTTGAATTGCTTTTGCATCTGCTATGGTTGCCGTGACTTTATGAATTTGAAAGGCGGCGTCAAAACGTTTTTGTAGAAAGAGCCGCGTCGCCGCCTCAGCAGCATGGGGGATATTGCGATCACGCTCGAGGAGACGACCCAGATCAGCCGGGAATCTTGGCGCACGCGGAGTTCGGACGCCAACCAGAAACGAAACACGTCGGCACCCCTGGGGCGGCCCGTGTGCGCGTCTCAGATTTTTTGAGAGGGAGAGTGATGATGGTTTCTGGTGGTTTAGTTATTGGCGTTGGTGGGGGGCTTAGCGTGAGGGTAGAGGTCGTGCCAGCGGCCGTTACGCCAGAAGGTTTCCAGGCACATGAGGGCTTCGTCG
>CAMAWP010000418.1 GCA_945861765.1 Akkermansia muciniphila
CGGGAGTCTGGACCTGTTGGCCGCCTTCGTCTCCCGGAGGGAGATTTGAGAATAGCCCAGCAGTTCACTGCTGGGTTCGAATTAGCCATCGCATAAGTCCCGCAGGGACGGCCGAATGCCCAATGTCCTACGTCAGCAGCTATTCGCGCAGTCTGTTCAGGACAAAGGATCGATCGAGAATGGCTCAACCGTCCCTTCGGGACTATGGGTATTTGCTACGCAATCCCACCCTTGAAAGGGTGGGCTATTCTCAAATCTCCCTCCGGGAGATAGGGGTGGGCTATTCTCAAATCTCCCCTCCGGAAGATGTCAGTCGGAAATAGCTCATTGGATACAACAGCGCACGGCCGGAAAATGTCCGATCTCTACAAACTCTACGCTCCCCTCGAGAGCAAGTTCTCCTGTCCGGACACGGAGATGAATCCACTCAAAACAACGGAGAACCGTTTCATTTTCTCCCCCACCGAAGTTCTGCACGTTCCGCGGCGCATTGAAATATGAAGGGTCGGAGCTGGCATTACCCTGCTTTTCGGTGAGAACCAAAAGCAGAGGATCGAGGCTGGATTGTCTTCAAAGATGAGATACAGTTCGAGCCAGATTATGGTTGAGCACGATTCAATACTGGAAGGAGGAGCGATCGCGACTTCAATTTCTGACGCAGCTTTGCCGGTACTTTTCAAGAGGCGGATTTTCATCTGGATTTTCATGATTTGCTGGTTCGCTCTGGCGGATCTGAGCGCCGCTGAAAAGGTGATATCCGGGGACGTGCCGAAGAAAGAAGCCGGAACTGCCTCAGTTATTCCAAAAGAAAAATCGGCGGCAACGATCGCGGAGATAGCTCGACCATCCGTGGTCATTGTTTCGCACTCTGGACGGGATGGACAGGAGGACGGTGTGGGGTCCGGTTTTGTAATTTCGGAAGATGGGCTGATCGCCACAAGCCTTCACGTGATCGGTGAAGCCCGACTAATCACTGTGCGGATGGCCAATGGCAAGCAGTATGATGTCAGCGAGGTTTATGCCTGGGATCGTAAACTCGACTTGGCGGTGATCCGTATCGACGCTCAGCAGCTCGCGGCGTTAGCGCTGGGGGATTCCGATTCCCTTCCGCAAGGCACGCCGGTCGTGGCTATGGGCAACCCGCTTGGGCTTGAACACAGCATCGTGCAAGGAATCGTTTCCGCGAAGCGCGATTTCGATGGGTTGGAGATGATTCAGTTGGCCATCCCGATAGAGCAGGGGAATAGCGGCGGCCCGCTCCTTGATATGCAAGCTCGCGTGCATGGCATCTTAACAATGAAATCTTTGATGAGCGATAACGTCGGCTTTGCCACGCCGATCAATGCGCTCAAGCTGCTCTTGAACAAACCAAATCCGGTCCCCATGAACCGTTGGTTGACGATTGGCGCGCTCAACTCCAGAGAGTGGACTCCGTTGTTGGGCGCCCGATGGAGACAAAAGGCGGGTCGAATAGAGGTGGAAGGCCAAGGTAAAGGCTTTGGTGGCCGCTCTTTTTGCCTGTCCCAAAAGACTGTTCCGCCGCGTCCTTACGAAGTCGCTGTGACAGTCCGTTTCGATGACGAGGCAGGCGCGGCAGGGTTGATCTTTGAATCCGACGAGGATCAAAGGCATTACGGTTTTTATCCAAGCGCTGGTCAGCTCCGCTTGACCCGTTTTGATGGTCCCAATGTCTTTTCCTGGACGATCCTGAAACAGGTCGAGAGTGTCCATTATCGCGCTCGCGATTGGAATCGGTTGAGGGTGCGGATCGAGAAGGGATCAATACGTTGCTATGTTAATGAGGAATTGGTGATGGAATCGGACGATCGCGAATTGGTCGGCGGCAAGGTTGGGCTCGCGAAATTTCGGAACACAAAAGCTGTGTTCAAAGACTTTCAGATTGGCGCGAACCTGAGCGCAACCAACTCCGGACCCAGCGCGGAACTGATCAATAGCCTGACCGAGAAGATTCAGAGCTACTCCGGACAGCACGATTCCGAGTTTGTGTCCGCTCTCAAAGCCCACGACGACGCCAGCCAAAGGATTCTAGCTGAACAAGCCCGGAAGCTTGAGCAACAGGCCGCGCGACTTCGCCAACTCGCCGTCACGGTCCACCGTCAGGCTGTCCAAAGCGAATTGATCGTGGCGATGAAAGCGTCGGAGGAAAAAATCGACCTTTTTTACGCAGCTCTTTTAGTCGCGAAATTGGACAACGCAGACCTAGAGATCGAGCCATATCTTCAGCAACTCGACGAGATGGCGCGCGAGGTCCTCACCAAATTGCCAGAGAAGGCCGATGACACAGCGAAGCTGGCGGGATTGTCGCACTATCTGTTTATTGAAAATGGCTTTCACGGAAGTCGCACCGATTACTACAACCGCGCCAACAGCTACATGAACAACGTGCTCGATGACCACGAAGGATTGCCAATCACGTTGTCCGTGCTTTTTGTGGAGTTGTCGCGGCGTATCGGACTGGAGAACATCGCTGGAGTACCGCTCCCAGGACATTTCGCCGTGAAATTTATTGCGAAGGATGGGAAGGAGCAATTACTCGATCCCTTCGAGGGCGGCAGGCTCCTCAGCCGAGCCGAAGCCAATGAAAAGGTTTTGGCCGCCACCGGCAAACCGCTGCGGGATGAGCATCTGAAGCCGGCCACAAAGCGAGACATCATTGTCCGTATGGTGAGAAATCTGCTTGGCTCCGCGCGCGAGCAAGGAGCATCCGCTGAGCGATTGCGCTATCTCGATGTCATCGTGGCTTTGGCTCCGGAGTCTCCGGAAGAACGTCTGGATCGCGCCATGGCTCGCCTCCGCACAGGTGATCGATCCGGAGCGAAGGAAGACTTGAAATGGGTTCTGGAAAAGGAGCCTGCCGGATTGGACCTGGATCGAGTCAAGGAACTCTATCGTTCTCTGTGAACGCTCCAGTCGCGGAGCTTTGCTAGGGGCGGTTCATCACATAGAGCAAGAGAGTGACCAGAGCTGAGACGACCGCTCCGACGGCGATCGCCCACTTTACAAATTGCACGTGGCGCCTTCGATTCGAACGGCCCATGCCGGGAAGCAGATAGTAACGATGCTCCTCTTTATTTTTTTTAATTCCGAACACAATGATTTCAAAAAATTACTTCGTTGCTTTCGAGAATCTTGTCACTGGGCCTCTTGCCATAGATTGATGAATTACCGCATGTTAACGAAACGGCGGACGATAGCAATTCTCGAAATCTCGAACTCGGCTCAGACATTCTGACGCCCTGGAATACGAGTGACCTGCCCGTGGAAGCTGAAGTTTCTCCCTCACCCCAGCCCTCTCCCGCTGGGGTGAGGGAGAATGGTTTCCCGTCCGCGGAAAGACCGGGGCCTTTGGACTTTTCAGTGATGGACTGAGGGGCTCCCTCTACCAGCGGGAGAGGGCTGGGGTGAGGGAGAAGGCTTGATATGACGAGCGTTCTTGCTCGATGGCGTTGTCAATTCTGACAACCACGGAAATGGCTTTCGAGCGGCTCGACATCCACTCCATGCGCTGTTGTTATTGAACCCGATGGACGTTTCTCAGAATACCACATCGTTGTCCCAAGGACGGCAGGGGCGGGTCGGCCTGATCTTGATCGCAATCTTTTGGCCTCTGAATTGGATACTGCCCGGGTTGCCGACCGCCTACCTTTTCTTTCCTCTCTGGCTAGGTTACATCCTCGTCGTGGATGCCCTTGTGCGCGCGAAGAGTGGCACTTCGATTTGGACGCATTCGAGAAAGCACTTTGTGTGGCTCTTCTTTCTTTCCGCGCCGAGTTGGTGGCTGTTTGAAATGGTCAATTGGCGCACGAAGAACTGGGAGTACCTGGGTGGTCACAATTTCAGTGGGCTTGAGCATTTGCTTCTTTCGACGATCTCCTTTTCGACCGTGATGCCAGCGGTTTTTGAAACGGCTGAATTGGTCCGAACTTTTACATGGGTCAAACAGTTCCCCGCAGGTCCCCGCATTGCTCCCACCCGTGCCATTTCGATAACGCTTCTGGTGTCGGGATTGTCGATGCTGGCGCTGACGCTGATCTGGCCGAAATATTGTTATCCGTTCGTTTGGGGATCTGTGTTCTTGATCTTGGAGCCGTTGAACATCTGGTCGAAGCGCCCTCACTTTCTCGACCATTTAAAGGAGGGCGATTGGCGGCCGGTTATCTCGCTTTCCCTGGGCGCGCTCATCTGCGGCTTCTTCTGGGAGCTGTGGAATTTTTATTCGTTTCCAAAATGGGTCTATCACACTCCTGGTGCCGAGTTCCTTTACATTTTTGAAATGCCGTTGCTTGGTTACATTGGCTACATCCCGTTCGCTTGGGAACTCTTTGCCATGCGAAACTTGCTCTCGCGAAACGGTCCTCGCTTGCGGCTTTGAAACTTTGAAACTTTTTAGTTTCGGTTTTTGAGGTTTCAGGTTAATGAGAATGAATTACCGACGGACAATTTAGAACACACTATGAAATCTATTCGGCTCCTGACCTTATTTTCAGCCACTGTCCTCAGCTTTTCCGCGTTAACATTTGCGGGCGATTGGCCGCAATGGCGAGGTCCAAATTTCAATGGCTCTTCCGGCGAGGAGAGCTTGCCGACTTCGTGGTCGAAAACTGAAAATGTGGCCTGGGCTTTGGCCATGCCCGGTCCGAGCGCGGCGACGCCGGTCATTTGGGGTGACCACGTGTTTGTCTCTTCCGGTGACGATCGCAATAAGACGATGCAAGCGTTCTGCGTCGATCGTAAATCTGGAAAAGTGCTCTGGCAGCATCAAACGGGCGTTGGGTATCGGCGCGACAACAACAGCACCTACTCTTC
This sequence comes from Akkermansia muciniphila, assembly GCA_945861765.1. Lineage (GTDB taxonomy): Bacteria > Verrucomicrobiota > Verrucomicrobiia > Limisphaerales > SIBE01 > SIBE01. Next base: position 4,828 of record CAMAWP010000418.1, read on the forward strand.
GCCTTCGCCTGTCACAGATGGCAAGCTGGTGGTCTTCTTCTACGGCAATGGCGACCTCCTTGCCTATGATTTTTCCGGGAAGCAGCTTTGGATGCGCAATCTGGAAAAGGACTATGGCGAATTCACTTTCCAATGGACCTTCTCGTCCAGTCCTCTGCTTTACGGTGGCAAGCTCTACATTCAAGTGCTGCGGCGCGATGTGCCTGTCCATGGGCGTGGGCGCAACGATGGCCCAAACGAATCGTATTTGCTGGCGATGGACCCGGCCACGGGCACGACGTTGTGGCAGCAGATGCGTCCGAGCAAAGCCGTCGCCGAATCCCTCGAATCCTTCACCACTCCAATGCCGTTTGAATTCATGGGTCGAAAAGAATTGCTGATCGCCGGCGGTGACGATCTGTCAGGCCATGACCCCGAGACGGGCAAGGAGCTTTGGCGTTGGGGGACTTGGAATCCAACGCGAATCGGCCATTGGCGCTTGGTGCCGTCGCCTGTGGCTGGCGATGGAATCATCTTGAGTTGCGCACCCAAGGGCGACCCAATCTATGCGATTAAGTCGGGTGGCAGCGGGATTCTCGACGACTCGGCTTTGGCCTGGAAAAGCGAAGCAAAAAGCGCGCTTTCCTCTGATGTGCCGTCGCCGCTTTTCTACAAGGGAGACTTCTTCATTCTGGGCGACAGCCGATTTGCTCTTTCGCGTGTCGATCCGCGCACTGGGAAAGCGAAATGGACGACGCCTTTGACCATTCGGAGCAAGCTCGAATCCTCGCCGACTGGAGCCGACGGCAAGATTTACTTTATGCACTTCAGCGGCGATGTGGAAGTCGTCGATGCCGAGCAAGGCAAAATCTTGAACACTGTTTCGATGGGTGAGCCCGGGGATAACATGACGCGCTCTTCAATTGCCATCGCGCACGGACAACTCTTTATTCGAAC
>CAMAWP010000419.1 GCA_945861765.1 Akkermansia muciniphila
CGGTGAACTTCAGCGCCTTCGGCGGAGGAACGGCCGTCAGCGCGAGCAACAGCAGTGACACCTGGACGGCGACCTACACGATTGTCTCCGGATCAGTGGATGGGACGAGCTTGAACGTGTCGGTGACGGCGACGGACAATGCCGGGAACGCGACGACGACCTCTGACTCCACCAACGCGACGGCTGACAATGTTTCGCCGACGGTGACTGACGCCAAGATCTCGATCAGCGGCGCGAGCGGAACCGGCGGAGCTTACAGGGTCGGCGACACGGTAACGGCGACGTGGAGCAACACGAGCGGCGGAGACAACAACTCGGATTCGATTTCCACGGTGACGGTGAACTTCAGCGCCTTTGGTGGAGGAACGGCCGTGAGCGCGAGCAACAGCAGCGGCACCTGGACGGCGACTTTGGCCGTCACTGAAGATGGAGGAGGCGTTATTGGGGCGAGCAACTTGAATATCGCGGTGACTGCCACGGACAACGCCGGGAACGCGACAACGACGTCCGACACGAGCAACGCGACTTTGGATAACCATACGCCGGCAGCGCCGACGGCCCTGGATTTAACGGCCTCCAGCGACAGCGGAAGCTCAAGCACGGACAATCTCACGAATGACAGCACGCCAACGTTCAGCGGGACCGCCGAAGCCGAGAGCCCGGTGGAGTTGTTTCATTCAGGAACCACCTCGATGGGGACAGTGACCGCGGGCGCCAGCGGGAACTGGACGTTTACGGCGGGGACTTTGGCGGATGGAACTTACAGCATCACAGCCAAGGCGAAGGATGCCGCCGGCAATATCAGCGCCGCGTCCAGCGCCATCTCGGTGACTGTGGACACGGGCGCTCCTGGCATCAGCGCCATCGCCGATCAGGTTATTAGCGAAGACAACAGCACGGGGGCGGTCACGATCACATTGAGCGACGCTCTAGCGGCGGAGGTAGCTTTGACGCTAGCCTCTGCTTCGAGCAACACGACATTGGTTCCTCTCGCGAATATTGTGTTGGGCGGGACGACAGCGAGCCGAACCGTGACCATCACGCCGCCGGCGAATTCGAACGGCACCGCTACGATTACGCTGACGCTGACCGATCCGGCCGGAAACAGCAGCAGCAAGGCACTGCAGGTGACTGTGAACGCCGTGAATGACGCTCCCAGTTTCGTCAAGGGGAGCGGTTCAACGGTCTTGGAGGATGCGGGAGCGAATACCGTCGCTGCTTGGGCCGCCAGCATTAGCGCTGGGGCAACCAACGAATCCACCCAGACGTTGACGTTCCAAGTGACCAACGACAACAACGCGTTGTTTTCGGTGCAACCCGCCATCGCCTCGAACGGAACCTTGACCTACACGCCGGCCGCTAATGCGAATGGCAGCGCGACAGTGACCGTGATCTTGAAAGACGATGGCGGAACCGCGAACGGCGGAGTGGAGACGAGCGCAGCCCAGACCTTCACGATTACGGTGACGGCGGTGAATGACGCCCCGACCGCGAGCCTGCCCGCATCGGTGTCTGTGAATGAGAGCACCGATTTGCCCGTCACCGGCATTGTTGTAAGTGATGTGGACGGGGGCGAGATTGCGACGCAACTGAGTGTGATTAACGGGAAAGTGACGGTGGTGTTGGGCGCTGGCGTGGTGATTAGTGCCGGAAGCAATGGCAGCACATCCATGAAGTTGACCGGCCCCCAGAACGCTCTGAATAACGTGTTGGCTACGGTCACTTATCGGGGCGCCATCAACTTTTCCGGGACCGAAACGCTTTCCCTCGTGGTCACGGACGCGTCGGGTGTGAGCGCGACCGGTTCCGTCTCGATCACCGTCAAATCGGTGGTGGAGCAATCCGCCGTGATAAACGTGGGGATGTTTCTCAGGCTGGAGGCTTCGGGCATTGTTCCAGTGACCGGCTTTGTCTCGGGCCAGCCCTACGCGACGGCAGCGACCGCGATGTTGAAGTTTTCACAGTATCCGGAGTTTGACTTTGTAAGTTTCGTCAATGTCCCGCTCTACCGGGACAGCGGAACGTTGGACGGGTTTCAACTGCCCGATCTGGATGTGCTGCTGGCCGCGTCGATTGGAAGCGGAAGTGAGGGACTGCTTCGGCTTGACGGCGCCCGATTGAAAACGACCGGTTACCGTTATCAATCAGGTCAGTCGAACGGTGTGTTTGGCCTTAGTGCGGCCGGCGGAGTGCTTTTCCCGAGCGGGAGTGGATTCTCGGCCGTGATCGGGGATGACGGAAGCGGCGGAGCTGCAGCGCAGCTCGCGTTCAATAAGGATACCGGCGTACTGAGTTTGAGTGCGGAGCGCTTGGCCGTATCGGTGGCAAACGTCTTTGTGCTCCGTGCGGATGGGGTGACGATCAGTTATAACCCGAACGGGGCTTCGGATCAGACGTTGGTGACAATCGCCTCGGCTCAGTTGGAACTTTCGTTTGCAGGCGGCGCCACGGCTCAGGTCACGAATTGGGTCATACGGAAAAACGGGTTTTCTTTGGGGAATGGCACGATCGTATTGCCGGATATTGCGGTGGGTAGTTTTCTGAATCTGATTTCGACATCCTTGACCCTCGAGAATGTGGCTTACACGCGCGGGGGTCCATTGCAGGGGCGATTCGCATTGGCGTCGAACATGGCCTCAATGCAATTCAGCGAAGGGGGCAAATCTGTTTTCAAGCTGGATTTCAAGGATGGGGCCGACACCGATTCATACGGAGTGGCCGGAGGTTATGACTTGGTCTCGAAAGTGTTTAGTCTCACGGGCGATCAGGGCACTCTTATGATTCCTGGAATTCTGGAGGCAGCAGCGTCAAATCTCACCGTGATGTATGACCCGAACGGAGCGGCGAACCAGACAGTGCTGGCTGTGGCTAGTCTCAAAGCGAAGATACTGCCGCTGTCCACGGAGCTGATTCTCGCGGGGTTGGAAGTCAGGCGCAACGGATTCTCAATTGCCAACGGAAGTGTGGAACTTCCGGATTTGGTTGTGGGTGAAATCCTGAGCGTGAGATCGCCGACCTTGTTGTTGAAGGATATCAATTACACGGCGGGAACGCTGACGGCGGGCACGTTGGGACTGGCTGCCGAGAAGGCAACGCTCGCCTTCGATGGGGGAAGAGGCTTATCAGGCGAAATCACCGACGGGCTGGATGCGGACAATTTCGGGATCTTCGGGACCTTCACACTGGCGATGCAGGTATTCCAGATCACGCTCGACCGAATGGATCTGACCATTCCCGAACTGCTGAAGGCATCCGCGCTGAATCTGGCCTTTACCTTCGATCCGAATGGCACCTTCGACCAGGTCATCCTCAGCCTGTCGAAGCTCAACGCCAGCTTGATTCCCCTGCAAACGGACTTCGTGTTGGACAGGCTCACCATCCGGCGGAATGGTTTCTCCATCGCCAACATGAGCGTGGAACTGCCCGATCTGGTGATTGGCGATGTCCTGACCGTGATCAAGCCAACCTTGCTGTTTCAGGACATCAATTACACGATTGGGAGCCTGACGGCCGGGGCGCTGGGTTTGGCCGCGCAGATCGCGAATATCCGCTTCGATGGGGGCGCAGCCTTTTCGTGTGAAATCAAGGATGGTTCGGACTTGGACGGTTTCGGTGTGGTGGGCATTTATTCGCTAGGCACTAGAGTCTTCACTCTGACGATCGATCAGATGGACCTGACGATTCCCGATGTCCTGACCACGTCGGCGGTTGGAATCGTGTTCGTCTATGATCCGAATGGCAGTCTGGATCAGGTCGTCTTGAGTTTGGCCAATCTGAAGGCGAAGGTGATTCCGCTGGAAACGGACGTCGTGCTGGCTGGGTTGACGGTCCGGAAAAATGGATTTTTCTTGGTGAACGGGAGCGTGGAGTTGCCGGACTTTCAGTTGGGGAATTTTCTCGATGTGACGGGGCCGACGCTGACCTTCGACAATATTGACTACACCAAGGGCCAGCCATTGAAAGGGAAGTTTGGGCTCGGGGCCATCAAGGCCATTGTCTATCCCGGCAAGCCGTCCACTGCCATCGTGTCGGACGGAGTGGACCTCGATGGCTTGGGGATCCTGGGCACGTACGATTTGGTGTCGAAGAAATTCACTCTCACGATCGACCAGTTCAAGCTGACGGTGCCGAATGTTCTGGTGGTCGATGCCAGCGGGGTGACGATTCAGTACATTCGGGGCGGGCCGGAGGACCAGACTCTGGCGATCATCGATTTTGCCCAAGTGACGATGCTGTCGCTGAATATGCAAGGATCGGTCTCCGGGCTGGAGATCAAGAAGAACTCGTTTCATTTCGGATCGGCCACGATCAAGTATCTGGGGACGGTTAAAGCAGGCAACATCTTTACGTTAACCGGTCCTGCGGTGACGCTGACTGGGTTCGGAGTCGATTACTCCGCGGGCGCGTCCTTTGATGGCGGCATCACGTTGAGCGCGGACGCGGTTCAGGTGTTTCCCAATTCCACCGCCTTCACGGCCAACGGCACGCGGGTGAGCGGGACCTTTTATTTCGTGGGGACGGATTACAAGGGATACTCGATCTCGGTGGAAACCTTCGAGGCGAACATCGCCTCCAAGCTGATATTTACCGGGACGAATATTCTTTTCCGGTCCGATCCGGAACCCGGTCAGTATGTGGCCACGTTCGGATCGCTGGGGGTGGAGCTTCCGGGGATTGGAATTGGCGGGGTGGGCGGTAATTGCGCCTTTGACCGGGACGGGAATTTTGTCCCGCTGGAAAACTTTTTTGTCCGACTGACGAGTGGCGACGCTTCTGGCTCCGGTTTCAAATGGCCTTCGTGGCTGCCGATCCAGATCACCAAGCTGGAACTGCGCTGGCCGAACATTACGGCGGACGCCACCAAGTTCTTCATCATTCTCTCGGCCAATGTCACGGGGATCAATGGAGTGCCGGCAACAGTCGAAGGGTCGGTGGGAGATGCGGTCATTGATGTCGATCTGTTGAAGAACGGAAAATTCCCGATCATAGCCATCGGATCGGCATCGATCACGATCAGTGGGGATCTGTATGGCGGCACGCTGTCGGGCACCGTCTTTTTAGGCGTCATTCGGATGGATGCGAAAGGTGTGATCGTTCCGATCGAAGATTTCACCACCCCGATTGCCAATTATACTTTCTATGGCGGGATCATCGCGGCCTACAGCATGGCGGGGTTGTCCGGGTTTGAGATTCGAATCGGCCTTTCGGAATTGGGGCCGCTGAATGTTTTTGTTCAGGCCACGATCCCGGTGTTGGTCGATCCCACTTCTGGGTTGACGTTGACGGATTTTCGCGGCGGAGTCGCCTTCAATACCGAACTCCCGAAGATTGAAGATCCGCTGTTATTACGGGGATCGGCCTTCAAGCCCACCGGATTGATGACGGCCCAAGAGTGGCAGAATGGCTTGACTCAAGCGGTCATCAATCAAATCAAAGCAGGCGAGAAGTTCTGGGACAGTTTCTCGCAACCGATGAAGATTGAGGGGGGCGCCACATTGTACAGTCAATATACCTCCCCGCTCGTCTTCCGTGCTGAGGTGGATGTCGCTTTTGACACCAAGGGAAAACTGCTCCTGAACGCCAACCTGGTTTACGGAGATAGGCTTCCCATGCGGGCCATCCTTTATATCGATTTGGCGGAGCTGGCCAATTCGCGGTTGAAGATTCTCATGCTGGCCGATAACCCCGCGGAGACTCCGGTCGTGACGCTGCGCGGTGTCGCCGATTTTGTGTTCTCCCGGTCGGACGGCAAGACTCCCAG